>JAYTTD010000167.1:0-44679 GCA_043745235.1 Nitrospira sp.
CCGCGCATCGTGTCGAGAATCGTCTGCGGCTGTTCGTGAATCTCCTTCAGCATGAAATGCGGGAATCCGCTCTTTTCCGCCGCGGAGGCATCCCAGGTGATCTTCGTCAATTTCCGTTTGACCGGGCGGCCCTCTATATCGGTAAAATGGATGTCCGTCGCGGTCACGACCGCGACATCCCCCTCTTCGAGGTAGGTCACGGCACGAGTATGGGCGAGCATGGCCATAACATCGGATGCGACGAAGCATGCCTTGGCAGTTGTGCCCACGACCAGCGGACATCCTGCGCGCGCGGCGATCATCGTCCCCGGTTCCTGCTCCGAAATAACGGCGAGCGCATAACTCCCTCGGACATCCTTCGTGGCAGCTCGCACCGCCTCGGCCAACTTCATGCCCTGCTGGAGATATCGATCGATCAAATGCGCCACGACTTCCGTATCCGTTTCCGAATGAAACTTGTAGCCCTCTTTCTCCAATTGCTGTTTTAACGGCTGGTAATTTTCGATGATGCCGTTGTGCACGAGCACGCAACCTTTCGAGCGGTGCGGGTGGGCATTTTGCTCCGAGGGCTTCCCGTGCGTCGCCCATCGCGTGTGTCCGATTCCCACGGTGCCGTTGAGAGCCTTCTCCTTGAGCGACTTCTGAAGATTGGCGAGCTTGCCGACACTGCGCCGGACTTCAATCTTCTCACCTTGCAGCACCGCGACGCCGGCCGAGTCGTAGCCTCGATATTCCAGCTTGGCGAGACCGCCGATCAGAATCGGCACCACCTCTTGATCGCCCACGTATCCGACGATTCCACACATGCGAGCTATCTACCTCCGTTTTCTTGACTGATCATTCGCAGGTTTCTTTGACGCCTTAGCCGGAGACGTGTGGGCAACGAGAACTTGCGTCGCCAAGGCCCGTCGACGCGCAGCCCATCCTGCACGATTGACTTGAGGCACCCGCCCAATCACCAAGGCATCCGCCGGCACATCCTCAGTGACCGTGGTGCCTGCTGCGATGATGGCTCCCGCCCCCACCGTCACTGGTGCGATCAACTGCGTATCGCTGCCGAGAAAGACCCCATCCCCGATCACCGTCTGAAACTTCTTCATACCGTCGTAGTTACAGGTGATGGTGCCGGCACCGATGTTCACCCCTTTCCCAATTGTTGCGTCCCCCAGATAACTCAGATGGTTCGCCTTCGATCCTTCGCCCAAATCGGTTTTTTTCATCTCGACAAAATTCCCGACCTTAGCCCTCTTTCGCACCACCACACCGGGACGCAGATGGACGAACGGGCCCAGGTGCGCATCGTCCTCGATCTGCGAATCGGTAAACAGGCAGTGATCGAGAATCTCAACGCGATTGCCGACAGTGCAATCCTTCAGCCTGGTATAGGAACGAAACACACAATCTTCCCCGATGACCGTCGACCCTTCGAGCGTGACATTGGGATACAGAACCGTGTCTTTCCCGATCGTAACTGTGGTGTCGATCCAGGTTGAGGCCGGATCGATTATCGTCACCCCCGCATCCAGCCAGCGGTCCCGAACCTGTTGCCGCACCACCTGCTCAGCCTCGGCGAGTTGACGACGCGTATTCACGCCAAGTCCTTCATCGGGGTTGTCGAGCACCACGGCGACCACACGCCGTCCCTGCTCCGCCGCGAGATGGATGATATCCGTCAAATAATATTCCCCTTGGGCGTTGCTGGGATCGAGTTTTTCCAAGGCGCTAAAGAGAAATTCACCATCGACCACATAGGTGCCCACGTTGATTTCACGGATCGCGTGCTCCTCTGCCGTGGCGTCACGATCCTCGACAATACGAGAGACGCCCCGCTCGGCTGAATGCGCACGCACGACCCGCCCGTATCCGCTCGCGTCTTCGAGCACCGCGGTCAGCATGGTCACGGTCGCGCGGTTCGCCTCGTGCACACGAAGGAGTTCGCGCACAGTCTTTTCCTGAAGCAACGGCGTATCGCCGTTCAGAATCAGATAACTGGACGGGGCGCCCCGCTTGCCCACCGCAAACACCTGGCGGCTCTGCAAAACAGCATGGCCTGTGCCCAATTGTTCTCGTTGTTCAACAATCGCAATGGGAGAGCTGCCACTCTTTCCTGATGTCGCCCGGTCGATTACCTGGCGAACCAGATTAGCTTGATGCCCCACCACGACAGCCACACGATCCCCGGCGACGCGCAGTCCGAGCCCCACCGAATAGAGCACCATCGCCTGACCGGCCACCTGATGCAGCACCTTCGCCTGCTTTGAACGCATGCGCTTCCCAAGCCCGGCAGCCATCACAACCACCGCAAGGCCGGCAATCTTCCCCTGCTGGTCAGGGGTAACCGGCTTCTTTCCCGCCGAGACTGCAGTGGCTCGCGAGCGACTCATCCGATCGGCACTCCCGATTCAGGCTGTTTGACCGCACTCCACTTCGTCGCGGCACTCACGGCCGATGATAGAGACGTGGACGGTGAACAGAGCCCGCCTGAGACGATAAGCTTCATCGCCTCTTCAACACTCATATCCACGGGCGTGACTTCATGCTCCGGCACCAACAGAAAATAGCCCGACGTCGGATTCGGTGACGTCGGCACATACACATGAATCAGCGGTTCCTGCGCGAGATCTTGCATGTCCCCTTTGGTCACGCCTGTCACGAAGGCAATACAATAGTGGCCATTCTTGGGAAACTGAATCACCACGACGCGGTTGTATGAAGTCTGATCCGAGACTGACAAAATATCCATCATGGATTTCAACGTCGAGTAGATCCCTCGCACGAGCGGCACACGGTTCAGCAAGTCCTCCCACCACTTCACGATTTGCCGTCCCATAAAATTGGTGGCAAACAGGCCGGTCAGAAAGACCAAAACGATCAACGTCAGAATCCCGAGCCCCGGCACATAATGACTCGGCACCAACCGGACCAGGAGATCCCCAAGAATCCCCTCGACGCCCACGAAAATGGCCTTCAAAATGAGGACGGTTCCCCAGATGGGGATAATCACGAGCAAGCCCATCAGAAAGTAGCGTTTTAGCGAGGTTTTCAGCATAAACAAGCGCTGACTCAAGTAGATGGTCATCATACAGAGAGTGACGAGAGCCTCGCAAGCCTTTTCTTGCTATTTTCAAGCACTTGGAATACCATCCCGCCCGTTTTCTTTACCGACGAGGGTGTCAAGTGATGGGAGCAAAGAAGCAGCAATTGCGCGGCTTGTTTATTACCTTGGAGGGAGTCGAAGGCAGTGGAAAAAGCACCCAGATTCGCCACCTCGTAGAAACGCTGACTCAGGCAGAGTACCGCGTGCTCCAAACCAGAGAACCAGGTGGCACCGCGACCGCGGAAGCGATCCGCCAGATCCTCCTCACGACATCATCTCAGGAGCCAGTCACGCCTCAAACTGAAGCCCTTCTGATCTTTGCTGCGAGATGTCAGCACGTCACGCATCTCATCATGCCGGCATTGCGGCGTGGCACCGTGGTGTTATGCGACCGGTTTTCCGACTCCACCTTTGCCTATCAAGGATTCGCGCGCGGCCTGGATCTTCAGTGGTTGCGTGCGGCCAACAAGGTGGCAACCGGCGGGCTGACGCCGGATCTCACCCTCGTACTCGACCTCCCGGTTTCAGTGGGTTTGGCCAGGCGGCGAACTGATCGTGGACAACAGAATCGGCTGGACCGTGAGACAGAACGCTTTCATCGAAAGGTGCGCCGTGGATTTCTGACGCTCGCCGCTGAAGAACCTGCCCGCATGAAAATCGTGAATGCGAATCGTCCGGTGCAAGTCGTGCAAGACGAGCTTACTGAGATCGTGCTAGGCTGGATCACTCGATCACGTCGCTCCCCACGCCGGAGTTAGCATGCCCTTTCTCGACTGTATCGGCCATCAACCCTCCATCGCCCTTCTGCAGGCCGCCGTCAGCCATGAGCGCCTGGCTCACGCCTATCTGTTCCACGGCGAGGACGCGATCGGGAAACGATTGACGGCCATTCGCCTCGCGCAAGCACTCAACTGCGAACGGCCTCCCGAGGCAGAAGGTCTCGACAGCTGCGGCGCCTGCCGGTCATGCCAACAGATTGAGGCCCACACGCATCCGGACTTTTTCGTCATCGAGCCGGACCCGGAACAGGCCACCCAGCAAATCAAGATTGAGCAAGTCCGCGAAATCGAACACCAGATCATGTACCGCCCGCTCATCGGTGAACGAAAAATCTGTCTGATCAACGACGCCGACCGCATGACGATCGGCGCGGCCAACGCGCTGTTGAAAACCTTGGAAGAGCCACCCGCGCATAGTCTCTTCCTCGTGATCTCGAGTCGCCCTGCGGCCCTTCCGGCAACCATCCGGTCACGCTGTCAATCCCTTCGCTTTACCACACCGGCTCGCACACAGGTGGAAGCCGCGCTCATTCTCCAACGTGAAATCCCTCCCGCAGACGCGCGATTCCTCGCCATCATCAGCGAAGGCCGTCTCGGGGAAGCCCTTACCGCCGATGTGAAAGACACGCGTGCGCGCCAACAGGAACTCCTGGACTTGGTCTGTCCCCAATCTTTGCAATCGATCGGGTCCATCCTGTCATCGGCGGAAGCGATTGCGAAGGCCGACCGTGCACAGGACATGCTCGTCTGGCTGGCTCGGTGGATCCGCGATCTCGTCTTGATTCAAATCGGAGGAGATCGTGACCAGGTGCTCTATCTTAATGATCTAAAGACACTGGAATCGTACGCGCAACAGGCCAACACGGATTCGCTATTGGACCTGCTCCGTGAGATTGAGATGACCGAGCAGCGCGCCACGCGGCACCTCAATCTCCACATGGCACTGGAAATGATCTTGCTTCGACTGCGCGATGCGGTGATCCAGCCAGCCATCCCACAGCCCGCCTAGCTTTCGCCATTTATTACCTGGTATCTTTTGTCGCGCCACATGAGTCACCCCAACAGTTTCTACATCACCACGCCGATCTATTACGTAAACGACGTGCCGCATATCGGACACGCCTATACCACCGTAGCTGCCGACGTCCTCGCTCGCTATTGGCGTCTCCGGGGACGCGACGTCTTCTTTCTCACCGGGCTCGATGAACACGGACAAAAAGTCCAGCAGGCTGCGGCCAAAGCCGGCATTGACCCGCAAGCGCATTGCGACAAGCTAGCTCCACAATTCCAAACCCTTTGGAAACGCCTCAACATTTCCAACGATGCTTTCATCAGGACGACCGATCTTCAGCACAAGAAGATCGTTCAACAATATCTTCAACAGTTGTATGATAATCAGCTTATTTACAAGGCTGACTACACTGGATTGTATTGCACATTTGATGAGCGATTTTGGACGGAAAAGGATGTGGTCGAGGGGTTGTGCCCTGACTGCAAACGGCCAGTCGAACGCATCAGCGAGCACAATTACTTTTTTAAGATGGGGCAGTACCAGGATCTCCTGATCGAACACATTAAGCAGCATCCGAATTTTATTCGGCCTGAGTCACGCCGCAACGAAGTCCTGGGATTCTTGACCACGCAGAAGCTCGGCGACCTCTCGATCTCCCGACCGAAATCTAGACTCTCCTGGGGCATCGAGTTGCCGTTTGATAAAGACAAAGACTACGTCACCTACGTCTGGTTCGACGCGCTGGTGAATTACATCTCCGCATTGGACTATCTCCCCCCGGCGCCATCACAAGATCGTTATTGGCCCGCTTCAGTCCATTTGGTCGGCAAAGACATTCTCACCACTCATGCAGTCTATTGGTCCACGATGCTGATGGCATTGAACCTCCCGCTACCTGAAACGATCTTCGCCCACGGCTGGTGGACCGTGAATGGCGAAAAGATGTCCAAGAGCCGCGGCAATGTCATCGATCCGAATAAGATGATCGACGAATTCGGCGCCGACGCTTTTCGCTATTTCCTCTTGCGCGAAGTGCCGTTTGGTCAAGATGGGGATTTTTCGCAATCGGCGATGGTCACAAGCATCAACAGCGACCTAGCCAATGGCATTGGCAATTTGCTCAGCCGAACACTCACGATGATTGAGCGCTTCGCAGATGGCAAGACTCCGGCAATCGGCCTGCCCGCATTACCAGAACTCGAAAAGAAGATTGCGCAAGCCGCGACTGACCTATCAGCTACCCTGGAGCGCGGATTCGATGCGCTGGCGTTCCGCGACAATCTGCAAACGATCTGGGAACTGGTCGGCCTCTGCGACGAATATATCGACAAGGCTGCGCCCTGGAAGTTAGCCAAAAATCCCGACGACGCACCGCGGCTGAAGACGGTCCTCAACATTGCCGCCCGCGCCTTGCACCTGCTGACTGTCTCGCTCTACCCATTCATGCCTCAGACCTCGGAACAGCTGGCCGAGCAACTTGGTCTTTCCTTCGACTTTTCAAAAGCATTGCCGCCAACAGCATTCGAATGGCAGAAGTTAACAGAAAACGATCGCACAGTACCCCTATCTGGAATCGCTATGGTTGGCAGTACAGGTCGCTTAATCAGTAAAGGCCCAGGCCTTTTCCCCCGCATCGAATCAAAACCACAAGGAGCTAACACCGTGAGTGATACGCCGACACCTTCTCAGCCACCCATCGCCACACCAGCGGCAGCGACCACCGCGCCACAAACTCCCGCATCCACTGCCGCACCACTGACCGCCGCGGCACCGGCGCAAATCACCATCGACGAGTTTATGAAGATTCAGCTCAAGACCGCGAAGGTGCTCACAGCCGAACGAGTCCCGAAATCGGAGAAGCTTCTCAAGCTGCAAGTCAGTCTTGGAGAGGGCACGGAGCAACGGCAGATCGTGGCGGGCATCGGGAAGAAATATGAGCCTGAAGCACTGATCGGCAAGACGATCATCATTGTGGCCAATCTCAAGCCGACCAAACTGATGGGCATCGAATCGCAAGGCATGGTCCTGGCCGCAGGCGACAGCGAGGTTCGTGGACTCGCCACCATCCTGGAAGAAGTCGATCCCGGCACCAAAGTGAAATGAACCACGAGAGTATCAGGTTCCGCCTTCTTCCCCTCCTCTTGATCCTTCTGATTCCCCTGCCCTGCCTCGCCATCCCAGCTGAAACAATTCCGCCAGCTGACCAACATCTGAATAAACCAAAGCCCACGACGATTCTTGTCCGAGTCGTAGCGCATGGATCGATGGTGTTGGGAAAGGACGTGGGCGGGGCTCGCGTCACCATTACGGACACCGCCAGCGGGCAGATCCTCGCCTCCGGTCTGCAACAGGGTGATGCAGGCGATCAGAATCAGATCATGCGCACACCCCGCTTGATGGGAGAGCCGTTATACAGTTCGCGTGCCTCCGCCGCCTTCACCACCACCGTGGAGTTGACCCATCCGATTCTCGTGGACATTGCCGCAGAAGGTCTGCTGGCGTATCCGGCATCGGCCCAGCGTATCACCACACGCACCTGGCTCATTCCTGGCCAAGACATGACCCATGACGGCATTGTGCTCACACTGTATGGATACATCGTACAGATCGAACATCCACAATCCAGTGAGCCGTTGATCGCGAAAGACGACGTGATGCTCCGCGCCTCGATCAGAACATTGTCCGGCGCGCTGGTCAGACCTCACGGGGATTGGGACTCCCGTAAGGTCCACATCTATGGCGAAGTGCTGATCGGCGACCGCGTGCTTGAACGCCTGCAAATGTTCTACGGCGGCGACAACACCGGCTTCGAAGCGCCGTTCTTCGTACCACCGTCCAAAGACGCTCCTGACGGCATCACCCTCCGCGTCGTGGCCGCTGATCCCGCAAGTGGGAACCTCAGTCTCGGCCAAGCGACGTTTCCCGTGCTCAGCGAACGACTCCCGCCAAAATCGCCTCGGTAGTTGCACCGCCCGTTCTCAGAACATCTTGCTCGGCACGCCCAGATGTAAAGGCATACTTGACAGCAAGGATGGACTCGCGCAGGATAGGGGCGTGATCGAAAATTTCAAGCACAGGGGGCTTGCACGGTTCTTCGAAGACGATGACCGCCGAAAGCTGCCGGCATCACAGATCGACAAGATCGCCCGCATCCTGGCAAGGCTGAATGAAGCGGTGACTGTGCAAGACATGGGGCTACCGGGCTACAGGCTTCATCCCTTGAAGGGAGAACTAGCCGGTTTTTGGTCCGTAACCGTGTCCGGCAACTGGCGGATCATTTTCCGATTCGAGAACGGCAGCGCCTTCAATGTAGATATGATTGACTACCATTAAGGAGCCCAACCATGCGTATGAAGAACCCTCCCCATCCAGGACTGTCGGTGCGACATGACTGCCTCGAACCGTTGGAACTCTCCGTAGCGGAAGGGGCGAAGGTGCTGGGCGTCACGCGACAAGCCATGAATAATCTGGTGAGCGGCAAAGCCGGGATTTCAGCCGAAATGGCGATACGCCTGGAAAAAGCGTTCGGGGGCGGGGCTGAGACGTGGTTGCGGATGCAGTCCGCCTACGACCTGGCGCAGGCAGAAAAACACGCTGGAAAGATCAAGGTCCGGCGCGTCAAAGACACGTTGATATCGGTCTGAGGTTACCGCCAAAAAGGTTCTCGCCATGAAAACGATAGTCCTACTCGCTGTCTTCTGCGCACTCCTCGCCGGTCCCGCGCTCGCACAAGACCAGCATCGGCGACCAGACGATATCAAACAATACCTGGAGCAACTCGATAGTACGGAGCGGAATCGCGACCAAAAACCCTCCCAGGTCATTGATGCACTCAGGGTGAAACCTGGAATGGCGATCGCCGACCTTGGCTCCGGTTCCGGTTACTTCACGCGCCGCTTTGTCGAAGCCGTGACCGAAACCGGCATCGTCTATGCCATCGACGTCGAACCGGAGATGCTGGCCTACACCAAAGAGAGCGTCATCCACATGCACACCGCCTACACGGCGGAGTTTATTCTCGCCAGGCCTGACAGTCCCAAGCTGCCGTTCGAATCCGTCGATCTTCTCTTTGTCTGCAACACCATCCATCACCTTGAGGAACGATCAAAATACTTTCGCGACCTCCGATCGTCGTTGAAGCCAGGAGCGCGCATCGCCATCATCGACTTTTACCCCGATGAACGATCCGGCGAACTCGGATTCCCGAAACACCATCTCGTCTCGCGGGACCGCATCATCCAGGAAATGACCGCAGCCGGGTACCGGCTTGAGCGCGAGCACAGCTTCCTGATGAAACAATATTTCCTGGAATTCGTGCCGAAGAAATAGTGAGCAGCAGCCAGAGAGGGCATGCTCAAACAGCAGGCAGGTCGAGAGTAGCGCCAGTGCGAAAGAGGGATGAAGATCGAAACAATCGGAGGCAGCCATCACCCAATGACATCGGTCGACATCTTGGCTATACTTCTGTTATCTCTTAGCCAGAGGGAGGTTATTGTGGATTACCAACAATACATCGTACGTGACCCACAGATATGCGGTGGTGAGCCGGTGGTGAAAGGCACACGCGTCACAGTCCGCACCATTCTGGCAAGCTTGGCCGAGGGAGACACCGCCCATGAACTCCTCCAGGACTTTCCGACGTTGAAAGAGGAAGATATCCGGGCCGTCGTCGCATTCGCGGCAGCCTCGGCAGAGGAGGACCTCCCGCTTCAAAGCGTGCCCGACATTTCGTGAACATCAAATTGGATGAAAACCTTCCCGTTCTCATGACCCAGATCCTCAGCGACCTCGGGCACAACGTGGACACCGTGCCCCAAGAAGGGCTGGCCGGCCTGGACGATCAAACCGTGTGGCACGCCGCGCAGCGATCTGGGCGGTTCTTTATCACCCAAGACCTCGATTTCTCCGACATCCGTCGTTATGCACCAGGGAGCCATCACGGGCTGCTTCTTCTGCGCCTGCGCGACCCAAGCCGACGCGCCCTCACTCATCGAATCCAGACAGTATTTGCAATGGACGACGCTCAACGATGGGATCACTGTTTCGTCGTTGTGACAGACCGGAAGATTCGAGTACGACGTCCTCTACAGCCTCGCTGATCCCGAGAGACACAATCGTTCAGAAAATAGCTGACGCGGGATACAAGCTTGAGCAACGCAGAGCTTCTTGCAAAACAATACTTCTTGGAATTCATGCCGAAATAGTTGGCAGGCTGTCCACAAAGACCGCCAGCATCGTTCTCGCATCGTTCAGACCCTCAACGTACCCCAAAGGGTACGCCTCGGCCCTTCACTCGCTGCGGCCTTGCTGAGCGGTCTTTCTGAACAGCCTGCGCTGCTAACTGAGACGGCCTAGGTTCGAGGAACCTTAAGGCCGCTCATGAAGGCAGCTCCTCTATCGAACCGGCACTCTGAAACTGACAAAAAACCTAAGAGGATAGCGGATCAGTGCGCTCGTTCTAAGCAGCGGGGCGGAGGCCGATCAAGGGCAGGGGATTGCAATACCGAAAAGCCAGGCAGATGATCGGACATCTTGTTGGTATTTTAAAAGGACAAGAATGCTACGCTTGAGCGGACCAAAGGCAAGGCAATGGATGATCTAGATTATGAAACGCACCTAGAAATCTACAAGCGTTTGTTCGGCTATTACGTCGATAACCCAGATATCAATAAAGCCAATATTCTGATATCCGCCGAAGAGAAAGCCAAGCACCATCATGCCATTTGTGTCTTCGATCCTTTGCGTGACCTAATATATGAAACAGCATCGGCAAGTGAGAAACTCGCCAATAAAAATGCCAAATACTTTATGCTCTATGGAGCTGCTAGGCGCACAAATCTTATCTTCAGTGCATATCAAGACATTCGATCTATGGTTTACGAGAAGCGTACACAGCCATTATCACCAGACCAACAAGTTTCGCTTAGCCAAGCCATCAACAATACCTACATTCACCTCCTCGGCATCCTCGACAATTTTGCATGGTGCCTTGTCCATGAAAGACAAGGAAAATTGGCAGACATCATGCACCGCAACGATGTTGGCCTTTTCTCAAAGAAGTTCCGGAAGCAATGCGTTGCATATTCTGAAATAGCAGCTGAGATCGAAACACACGATACATGGCATAAGGATGTAAAAGAGAGACGGAATCCCGTGGCGCATAGAATACCTCTATACGTTCCACCTGCTCTGCTCACCGCAGATCAAGCCGAGCACTACTCGGCCATCAATAATCTCTTTTCACAAAAACTTAATGACCTAGCCCTAGACGAAGCAGGAAACACCTTGGGGCAGCTAGATTTCATTGGATCTTTCTTCCCTTACTTTGTCCATCATCCAGATGAGCCAATCATCTCAATCTATCCAACAATCCCAACAGACCTGAGCCACTTGATTAGAATTTGGAGAACGGTGTCAGCGTCTCTGCTCAGAAATGAATGTTAGACGGCTCTCATTTCTTTTTGGATTACTTGATGAAAGACATCGACAAGTTCAGAGAATCTATCCGACCCTATCGAGATGGATGGCAATCCATCGACATCCGAACCGTCTGCTTTCTTGCATATGCGAAGTGGATAAATATAGGAACTCGGATCATCCTATCCGAGAAAGCTGTAATAAACCCGGCTGATCATGCAATCCTGCCAGCAATGCCAAACTTCTGTGCCCTGCAGGACGTTCGAGGCATAGCGGATCTCGACGGACTTCTAGATGCGCTACAAACTGCTACGATGACGATTTCCGGGAAAGTAATCCACTTCGGAACCATAGAGGGCAATGAAGTGAAGAGCGCTTCTCCCACTCTCCGGTTCCAGCAAGCTCGAAGAGGTACAAATTACCTTCATGTTGATTATCCATACATTTCTTTGGTGTACTGGGGCCAAGGGCTTCACAATCTATTTCACAACCACGATCAGGCTCCGATACAAGACGAACTTGACTGGAAATTAAGATCCCTGAAGACGCCTTACGATGGACTAGAGGATCTTTTAGTTAATTTCCTAGGAGCTCCACGCCAGGCATATGGAGGAACTCCATCAGCTCTCACCGAAGTCGTTGCCAGGTTAGGAATTCGGTCGGGGATCGAATCAACGCTCTCCAATGGAACACTCACCGTTCATGTCGAAGGCATCGGCAATTGGAAAACCGAGGACGTATCACTTGGAGTCCTAGCCCTATCCGGCACATCTCCCGTGAACAGAATCGCACGGAACTTAGCCAAAGATGATTTGAAAGGGAGCCCAGGAGCTGCGCACAAAGAGATTCATATAGGAACAGCCTCCTCTGCAGTCATTTTCTTAACGTTCAAGGGGAATGCTCTCGACACTCAAACAGTCAATGATCCAGCTGTCTTGCTCAATAATCCAAGAATTCTTGCCTATAATCATTTCGATCAAAACCTTACCGTATTAAATGAGTACCTCCTCGGAAAAGGTAAAGACCAATCAAAGGACTTCGAAATTGGGGTAGGCATTCTTTTCCATTTTTGCGATTTTAACGTCGGGGCCTACGGAGGTGTAAAGGCGCTACAGTCAAAGTCCATCCAGGAAGAAATCGATCATCTTGTGTTTGCACCATCTGGCAGCCACATCGTAGCAATAGAGTGCACAAAGAAAGATCTCGATACTGAGGGAAAGCTCTCGAAATTTTCCAGAAGAGTTAAAGAAATAAGAGAGCTTCTTCCTACTTTCAGGGTTACCCCTCTAGTTTGCACACCGCTCAGTAAGGCGAAAATCGCAGACTCGGATGTCCAGAAGGCCGCCAAGGAACAGATCGGGGTGGTTGGAGCAGAAGAGATACAAGGCATTCTCGAAATGGCTGGACAAAACAAAAATCCTGAAGAGATTTTAGAGTTTCTGAATGGTTTAATAAAAAGTCCGGATGATATGCCGTTCTGGAATACCTAAAAGCGATAGACTCAACTGTGTTTTGGGGACAGGCATAAGGATTGACTTATTTTGCGCAGGGCCAGATTCCAACACTTCGCAGCACGTAGCGGGTCTGCTCGGTCTGTGATTCGTTGCTTGTCTCTCGTCGTTCGCAAACCCGGTTCGTCTTGGCTTGCGAGATACGCTTCACGAACGACAGCCCCCCAGTCGGCCACTTCTTCCCTCGATCAGCCAACCCACAATAGCCTCACCTCTCATTCCTCCAACGCTTGATGCATCAGCGAACTCGTGCGACAATATACGAATGACTGCCCCGGCCTCCTATCAATATCTCCGTTCGCGCTTGCATCTGGCGCTCGGACTGAATGCCGTCATTATCGCCGCCGAGTTTGTCGGCGGATGGCTCCTCAACAGCATCGGCTTGATGAGCGATGCGGGGCACAATTCGCTGACTAAGAAATGGGGGCTGGAAGTCTCTTGACTAAGTTCACTAGTCAGTTTACTATTAACCCATGATCAAACTTAATATCCATGAAGCCAAGACACATCTCTCGAAGTATTTAGCGAAGCTCAAAACAGGAGATCGAATTCTCTTGTGCAAGCGCAATCAACCCATCGCTGAAATCACGCCGTTACCTGAAGCGTCAGTTCGTCCACGTCCCATCGGCTTAGCCAAGGGCTTTACGGTCCCGCGCACATTTTTCGAGCCGCTCCCCGATGACCTGCTGCATGCGTTCGACGGCAAGCCCGCATGAAGTATCTCCTCGATACCTGCACCTTCCTCTGGATCATTGCAGGAGCCAAAGACCTTTCACCAAACGCTGCACAGATTTTTTCCAATCCCAGTAACGAAATATTTCTCAGTGCCGTGTCGGTCTGGGAAATTTCAGTCAAACATGCGCTTGGGAAACTCCCACTACCCAGCGCGCTGGATCACTTCATCTTGACTCATCGTGAGCGACATCGGATCACCGCCCTGGCTCTTGAAGAACGCGCCGTACTGCATCTGCACAAGCTACCGCCGCTTCATCGAGACCCGTTTGACCGGATGCTGATGTGCCAAGCCCTTGAGCATGACTGTGTGCTGCTCACTCCCGACCCGCTCATTGTGCAATACCCTGTCAGAACCCAGTGGTGAGCCTCTCATCAGCCATACTTCCCGCACGGTTTTTGGGTAGACTCGCATCTCACTAACTTCCTCCAACGCTTGATGCATCGGCGGGCGCGTGCGACACTATACGCATGACTGCCCTGGCCTCCTATCAACATCTCCGCTCGCGATTGCATCTGTCCCTCGGACTGAATGCCGTCATTATCGCGGCCGAGTTTGGCGGCGGATGGCTATTTAACAGCATCGGATTGATGAGCGACGCGGGGCACAACCTCGTCGATCAGGGCTCGCTCTTTCTGGCGCTGTACGCGCACATCCTCACCCGGCGGCCGGCCAGCGAAACGAGAACGTTCGGCTACCATCGCGCCGGCGTCATTGCCGCCTTTCTCAACTCGTTCATTCTGTTGCTGACAGCGGTCGGCATTACCCTCGTCAGCCTCAAGCGGCTGCTGCAGCCGGTCCCCGTCGATGGCGGCTGGATCATGATCATTGCCGCCGTGAGCTTTGCGGCCAATCTCAGCATCGCCTTGCTACTTCAGCACGGAGCGAAAGACGACCTGAATATCCGCAGCGCGTTTTGGCACATGCTGGGCGATGCCTGGGTCTCGCTCGGTGTCGTTCTGAGCGGCGGCGCGATTCTGTTGACGGGCTGGACGGTGCTCGATCCGCTCATCAGCCTCCTCGTGGTCGGCGCCATTCTCTATGGAGCCTGGCCGCTGTTTAAAGAATCGCTGGACGTCTTGTTAGAATCGACCCCGCCGAAGATCAGCGCCTCACACGTGGCTACGACCATTGAGGCGATCCCCGGCGTGAAAAATGTCCACGACCTCCACATCTGGGCGGTTGAACCTCGCTTGATTATGATGACCTGTCATATACTCGTTGAGGGAGACGATTCGGCCCTGACCAATGACCTGCTCCAAGCCATCCGAGCCAGGGTCAGCACAGATTTTGGCATCAAGCATCTGACGATTCAGATGGGCACCACCTGTTGCCACTCGGACGAGACCCACTGCGACCTCACCACGTTGGCATCGCAGCACCAGGAGAAGGATCTGGTACATGTACACCATTGATCCATCCGGCATGGCGCAGGGACATACTCGTACTTTTTACCCCTCACGCCCATTAAGACGATGACTAAGACTCCGGTCCCCTTTTATGTCCTCTGCGGCTCCCTCGGCGCGGGCAAGACCACGCTCTTGATGCGCCTGCTCGAATATTGGAAGAGCCAGGGCAAGAAGGCCGGCGTATTGATGAACGAAGCCGGGGAAGTGAGCATCGATGGCCCCCGCGCGGGCACTATCGCCGAACAAGTGATGAACCTCGCCGGCGGCTGCGTCTGTTGCGATACCAAGGAAGACTTGTCCTGGGGAATCGCGCAACTGGTGCAGGACTATGAGTCGGATGTGATCATCCTGGAATGCTCAGGCATGGCTGATCCAGCCGAGGTGATCGATGGCGTTACCGATCTCTACACCGCGCGGCTCACACACTTGGAAAAAGTCATTGCCCTCCTGCATCCGATCCCGACAGACCGGGAAAGTATGGGAGGATTCGTGACCAGGCAGGCGATTCGCTGCGCCGACGAACTCATTCTCAATAAGCGAGATCTCTATGTACAAGGGCATTGGGAGGGATTCAAGACCGCGATCATCGAGCAGAATCCCTACGCGCGGGTCTGGGAAACCAGCCATGCCCGGGTCGATCCCTCATCGCTACTCAAACCGATCACGCGCATATCGCCGGCGCCGACGGTGAATGTGGAGTTCGGCGTGCCGCGATCAACTGCGGCGAAGACACGGGCGTCGTATCATCCCATCGCCACCACAGTTCGGCTACCAGGTCCGTTGAACTTTGAACGATTCTTTCGCTGGATGAAGACCCTGCCCCCTGAACTGGAACGGGCGAAAGGCTTCTTCCGCTTCGCCAAGGGGCCGGAACTTCAAGAATTTCAATATGCCCCGCCAGGCAACGCCACCATTACGCCGATCACGTTGCTCGACGAACCGAGCCACGCGATCGTGTTGATCGGACGGGGCTACGACCAAGAGCGCTGCCAAGCAGAACTCTTGGCTTGTCTTGAGAACCAAGAGAGCGCAAGAAGTTAGACAGCAGGGTTTTCGCGTGAAGAGCGAACACGAGAATAGCGCAGCAGCAACCATGCGACACCAGCTCCGAACAATCCGCCAATCACCCAACCTCCCAACACATCCGTGAGGTAGTGGGCCCCGATATACACACGCGACAGACCGATCAGTCCCACCAGTGGCCAACTCACCCAGCCTGAACGTGGATAGAGAATTTGGAAAAAGGCTGCCGCCGTCGCGGTGTTGATCGCGTGATTCGACGGAAATCCGAAGGTCTTGCCGCAGGCTTCGATCTGCTGGATATCAGAAAGTGCCATGCAGGGACGTGGCCGAGAGACCAGATCTTTGATCCGCGCCCCCAGAAAGTCCAGCAATCCAATAGAAGCCGCGAGAAGAGGCGCCGCAAGCAGGGCTTCACGCCAGGAGAGCCATACCCAATATCCGGTGAGAAGAACCCCCGGCGCCCAGAGAATACTTGAGTTGGAGAGGGTAAGCGCACACCAATCGAGCGTATCGGACTGTCCTGCGAGGCTGTTGATGGCGCGGAAAATGGATTCGTCCAGACTCATATGGATGACGATAAAGCGTCACCCGTCATTCGTCAACCGTCAAGCTTGAAAACGGTCTGTTTGGTCTATTTGGTTTGTCTGGTTTGTCTGGTCGTCGGAGTGAGGTTGGCCGTGCTCTCCGCTATACGCCACTAGCCATCAGCTCCTTGTGGCTTCAGTGCGTGCGGAAGTGGATGCGTACGGTGAGTTCTCCGTCTACCGGTTCGTCGCCTTTCAACTGGGGCTCGAAGGTCCATTGATTCAACGCAGCCATGCCGGCGATCGTCAACTCCCGGTGCTTGGCTGGCGCCAAGACCACTACCGTCACCCTCGCACTCTTGGAGACCAACATGCGCACCTTCATCCAATCGTCGAGCTCTTTTCCATCCAAGGCAGGCGGAATAGCCGGCCAGGGTGTGGATTTGGGAACCGGTCCTAGCTGTTGATCCTTGTTGAGCGGCAGGCCATGGACATGGACCTCGGGCAACTCCAGCACATCTTCCTGGTGGTCGCCCTCATGCGTGGCCTCGTCACCGGCTGCCGCATATGCGGCCGCCGGCCAGAGTGACACACACAACACGCAGCAGGATAAGACACGCCCTGTCACGGTTGCCACGTTCGTCACGACATCAAATATCACAGCTACCTTATACTAGAAGAACCACTGCCCACGGAAGAAGAAAGATCGCGGCATTCCCGCATGCGACACACCCAGGCCGATGTTCCCCTCTCCCTGATTGATGAAATATTTCTGATCCAACAGGTTCACCACGTCGAACCCGATCAAAAACTTTTGCCCTTCCCACGGCAATGGAATCACATGAGCGATCGACATGTTATAGGTCGTATAGGACGGGCTATGGCTGGAATTGGTCTTCCCTCCTGCCTCCGCCGTGCGCAATCCCGAGGCCCACAGCATCTGCCCTGTGAAGGTCGTCCGCTCAAGCAACCGGTAGCTGACCACCGCAGAACTCGTCAGAGTCTGCTGATGATCGCAGTGCACGCCCCCCTTCGAGTTGATGTCGGCAATTTCAGCCGCTTCAAGCAGGGTGTGGCCGGATTGGAGCCCATAGCCCTTGCACTGTCCCCAGGCCACGTTCCCGCGTGCCGTCAAATTGTCCATGATTTGCAACTTCAATGCTCCATCGATGCCCCTGGTCCAGCCCCGTTCGAACGCGAAATAGTTCAGTAATGGCGTGGTCCCAAACTGGCCGGCATCCGACAGATAGTTGGCGAGTTTGTAGTACCCGGTCAATTGCAACGTCGCCCAACTTGAGAGCGCGTGGTAGCTGCCGGCCTCGAAGTAATGGGCCCGTTCAGCTCGAACCGTGTTGTTGGTCGTATCTTCCGGCGCAGCCTTCGTTCCGGCCGTATTCAACTTGGCGAACGAAATCGCTTCGAGATTGGGAGGTGTAAAGAGCCGTCCGTAAAACGCATGGAAGGCGTTGGCCTGATCGGCCTTGTAGGTGACACCGACTCGTGGACTGGCTTGTGCTTCGTTACGAGCGTATTGCACCACATCGCCTCGGACACCAAGGTTAAACGTCCATTGCTCGTTCGGCGACCATTGATCCTGAATCCAGAACTCCTGCCGATAACCAATCAGACGGTTGTCGGCATTGAGATTGATCACATTGCCTATTGGGTCCCCAGCGCCATTATCGAGAAACGTAAACAGCCTGGACTTGTTGATCGCTTGCGTCCGATCCACCTGGAATCCGGCCTTGATGAGATGTTTGCTGTTAGGAACATAGGTGTAATCCAACCGCATCCCGCCTGAATAGCCCGTGCGATCCTGACTGGCGGCCGAGAACGGCTCGGTTTCGTTCGGCACATAGGCCAAGACATTGAACGGATCGGTTCTGAACGTGGCTCTCGTTTGGCGAACATAACCCGCCAAACTAAAGAATTGACTCGACGACACATCGCGCCGCCACACCAGATGGGCATATTGGTTGTTTTCTTTCTGATTCTCATCCACCCGTTCCGACGGCACTGCAGAGAACCCTCCGGGCAAGAGACCCGTGATGGTGGCATTTTGCGTTTGGCCGGGGAATGTGGGAATCTGATACTTCGCGATGGAGTTCAAGAGCAGCACAGTGAAGTTGTTGTTGTTGTCAAGTTGATAGTCGCCGCGGAACATCGTTTGATTCCGCTCGCTCTGCCCATGGAAGATCGAGTGGCCGAGAGTCGGCGGCTCGATGCCTCGACTCGTCGCCGTGTAACTGTTCAAAATGTAGAAGCGAAACTTCTCCCCGATCGTGCCTCCATATTCAAATGACGGATTGATCAGATTATTCGACCCGCCGAACATTTGGGCGGATCCGAACCCCGGCTTGGTCCCGCTCTTGGTCGTGATGTCGATAAGTGCCGCCGTCTTGTTCCCGACGTTGGCCTCCATCCCGCCCAGCACGATGTCGGCCCGTTCCCACGCGCGTGGACTGATCACATCGGAAAAGGTGGATGAGACCGTGTCCGGAATCGGCACGCCATCGATTCTGAGCTGCACATTCGCATGGTCCTGCCGAATATGCACCTGCTTGAGCGAGCCATAGGCGGCACTCGGAATCGTGAGAAGCACATCGTGTAGCTCGACATTGTTGCCGCGCGGCAGTGCCTCGATCTCCTTGCGACTCACCGAGTAGGTCTCGCTCGAGGCTTTATATTGGATCGGTGGAATCCGTGACACCACCTCCAACGCAATTTCTTTGGTCTTGGACAACGTCAGCGTGACTGGCTTCGGCTGGTCCATGCCCAACACCAGCACCACATACTCGCTGCGATAGGTCTCTTGAACCGCGCTGACGGAATAGGTCCCATCGGCAGGGACGGGAATGCTGAACTCGCCGGCATCGTTTGAAACGCCGGTCGCCACCAACGTTCCTTCTTGATTCTTGATCTCGACGAGTACCTGCCCCACCCGACGAAGGTCCTGATTCTGGACAGATCCGGTAATCAGGTTGGGCTCAGCCGCTACGGCAAGACCCACATTCAGCACACTCAGACAGATACAGAGACACAGGAAATGACCACAGAAATGGCACCAGCTAATAGCTCGCATAAATTCCTCCACCAATCAGGTTGTAAAAAGAAGACGACACCACCCCCGAGAGCGGGAAGCCCACCGAGAACAGTCGCAGGATGGCGTAAATCGAAATGACGTGACTAGCTGTGGGGAGGAGCGCGGGAAGGACCGGGCGTTGAGAGTTTGACGGAGAGGAGAACGGAGTTCGCTGGAATTTCCAGCAGGGCAACGAGTTCCTGTGCCGTAAAGAGAGGAGCGCCGACATCGAGAGACCCAGCCGTGTGATGCTGTACCCACTGGCAGAGGTCGGTGTCGGAGTGCTCGTGCCCATCGTGGTCAGCCGCCGCCAACTCGTGATGGACATCCTGCGCCACGGCAAACGGCGCAATGGCGAGCAACAGGAGCACCAGGCCGATCGCCACAGTGCCACGAAAAAAGTTTGGCAGACGGAGTATGGACGCGCGTAGAGTCATTGAGAGCGACCTAAGTAACATGGGCGTTCAGGCTTGTCAAACAGTGGACTTACGGAACCCATCCAAGGATCTCCAGCCGTCAGCCGCCTCCTCCAGTGGATATTTTCTTTCATATACGTTATATTTTTACGCATCCAAGCGTGCATCGTCCCCGTCATACTAGGCCCATACAGGCGATTCCCATGTGAACAGGCAGGACCATGCAGAGACCTCTCGATAATCAGCACATCCTTGAAATCAAGCCACTGCCCTCGCCGCGGTCGATCAAATCAGCACTGCCGATTACCGACCAAGCCGCCGCGTTGGTTGTGGAAACCAGAGACGCCGTTCGCCGAATTTTGCACGGCCAAGACCGTGAACGCCTGCTCGTGATCGTTGGCCCCTGTTCGATTCATGATCCTGAGGCCGCCTACGAATATGCCGACCGATTGAAACCAGTGGCCGATGCGTTACGCGACCGGTTACTGATCGTCATGCGCACCTACTTTGAAAAACCCCGCACCACGGTTGGGTGGAAGGGGCTCATCAACGATCCGCATTTGGACGGTACCTGCGACATCGCCACCGGAATGGAGCTCGCGAGAACGATCCTCCTCAACATCAATAAACGAGGAGTCCCCTGCGCGGCTGAAGCCCTAGACCCGGTGTCACCCCAATACATCGCCGATCTCTGGAGCTGGGTCGCCATCGGCGCCCGCACCACCGAAAGCCAGCCGCACCGGGAAATGGCCAGCGGACTGTCTATGCCGGTCGGCTTCAAGAACGGCACAGAGGGCAATCTTGAGGTGGCCTGGAATGCAATGGTCGCCGCGAAACAGCCTCACCATTTCCTGGGCATCAATGCCGACGGGCTCACCTCCATCATCAAGACCACTGGCAACCCAGACCGACATATCGTCCTGCGAGGCGGCGGCGGCAAAACCAATTATGAGGCCGAACACGTGGCCCGCGCGGAAGCCGTGGTCGCGAGCGAGGGTATCGTTCGTCCCATTATGATCGACTGTTCGCATGACAACTCCGGTAAAGACCATCGGCGCCAGACTGTGGTCGCGCGCGAAGTCCTCCACCAATTCCGAGACGGCCGCCGATCCATCATGGGACTGATGCTCGAAAGTAATCTGAATCCCGGCAAACAGACCTGGAAGCAAGGCATGTCCCTCGCCCATGGCGTCTCCATCACCGATGCCTGTCTCGGCTGGGGTGAAACGGAGCCCTTGCTCAATGAATTAGCTGATTCCCTTGCTGTTCGACCTGCTTAGCCGCCCCGACCTTCTCAAGTTTCTCTACTCCCTTTCGACACTGCCGTTTGGTTCTATCCCATACGTTCGGATTCGGATACCCACTGTTCGTCGATAACAAAGGAGGGTTACATGGCCCAGCTTACTAAGCAAGGACTCCTCGTCGTCCTAACGACCTTTCTCGTGATCGGCTCGACCATCGTCTGGACATTTGCGGACCAAGCTCCTGTGCAAGTCGCGAGACAAGTCGAGTACCGTACGTTAGTGCTTTCCTTTCCTCCTCCCCCAAGCCTGTTACAATCTAAATTGGAAGAATATGGTCATGAAGGTTGGGAACTCATTACGGTGATTCAGCAGAGTGGCATCCTCATCTTCAAGCGATAGCAAACGTGCACTTTCTGGACTGCCCAGCTCCATGTTACGATGCCGCATATGTTGATCGATACCCATACGCATCTCGACGACGCCCGTTACAATGAGGATCGCGAGGCGATGATTGCACGCGCCAGGGAAGCCGGTGTCGAAGCCTTCATCACCATCGGCTGCGATCTCGCGACCAGCCTGGCAGCAGTGGACCTTGCTGAACAGCATCCCTTCGTCTACGCCTCCATCGGCGTTCATCCACACGAAGTGAAGCATATCCTCGATAGCTGGTATGGCGAATTCCGTCGTCTGGCGCAGAACAAAAAAGTCGTTGCCTACGGCGAAATCGGCCTCGACTACCACTACAATCATTCCTCACCGAAAGAACAGCGCGAGCGATTCCGCGAACAGATCCAGCTCGCGCGCGAACTGACACTTCCGGTGATCATTCACACGCGGGAAGCCCAAGAAGACACGATTACGATTTTGAAAGAAGAAAAGGCGTCAGATGTGGGCGGGGTGTTTCACTGCTTTTCCGGGGATGCGTGGCTGGCGAAGGATGCGCTGGACTTAGGGTTTTATCTCTCGTTCTCCGGAATTCTCACGTTTCAGAATGCGACGATGCTGCGGGAGATTGCGAAGACCGTTCCGTTGGACCGACTCCTGGTCGAAACCGACTGCCCCTACCTCACACCCCTCCCTCACCGCGGGAAACGGAACGAGCCAGCCTACGTCACCCACGTCGCGCACAAGCTGGCGGAGATTCACGCCGATGTGCCAGGCATGTCGGTCGAGACCATCGGACGCATGACGACCGAGAACGCAAAACGGCTGTTCAGAATCGCTTGAGCTGGCGGCTGCGCTGCCGCAGCGCCTTGGGTAATTTCCGTGGATTCCCACGTTTCTCGGGACCTCGCTTCGGTCGAAGATCCTCCCCCGTATCCAGCTCCTTGTGTGCCGATACATTGGTTGAGTTCGGCCCCTCACGTAGTTTCACGACAAACTCCTGCGCCTTCATCACAAAGGCCCCCTGGGCCTTCGCACAGTCGATAATCTCACGATCGGAACTCACCACCGCACAGGCAGATCCGAACTCGGTAGCCAGACGTTGAATCACTTGATCGGCTTTTTCTCCCCGTCGAGAGAAGATAATCTCAAGACCGAGCCGATGCTCCCGCTGTTCCGTGCCCCACCCCTGTTGCCACCCGTCAAAGACCACCGTGATCGCATGGGATTTCCGTTGGCGATAGGTGGCCAGGTCGCGCAACAATGCCTCGCGCGCCATCTCGGAATGCAGGCTCGTCCCTGCACCGATCCGACCAGTCTGAGCCAAGAGATTGTACCCATCGACGATCAAATGGAGTGCCATGATTGAAACTACCGCTCGCACCTCGTACTGTCAATCGGTTCCGTCATGGATTCGTACGGCCAATGCACTTGACAATGACGCACACATTTGAGAAAAACTCTATATCCCATCACATGCAGTGAACACCAATGCAATCAGCCCTCTGGCGTATCCTTACCCTCGCCTTCCTGGTCGGACTCTTCGACCTCTCTGGGCATGTTCTGGATCTGTTTCACACAAGCCAGGCATGGGCGGCGGCCCGTCAGGAACCTTCAGTCAAGCCCAAGCGGTCTCGCACCTCCCCTATACGCATGGCTCCCACTCCACTCGACCTGACGACGATTCAGAATCTCCGGACAGCTAGTTCGCCTGGATTGACGAGGCTCGTCCTCGATCTTGACGCGAAAGCCAACCCAAGCAAACATCCTCAACTCCAGGCCGAGGGGATCACCATCGAAATTCCCAATACTATTTTAGGTTCATCCGCGAAGATGAAACTTGCATCTGGTAGGGTTGCCAAGCCCTTCATCATTACACAGTCATCCGAACGATCAGTTGAAGTATTTCTCCCAACAGGCTTATTTCAAAGCTATAAGATGCTCGCACTAGCGAATCCATATCGGCTTGTCATCGATGTGGTGCCTACCACAGGACCTCTCACTACTCCACCTGTTGAATCAATACCAGGCTTGGGACTTCCACTCCCAACTCCGCCCCAGCCTGTTCAACCGCGAGTCAAGTCATTCAAGACCATCGTGATCGATCCAGGGCACGGCGGAAAAGATCCTGGTGCACGTGGGCAGCGTGGGACGGAAGAAAAAGACATTACGCTGAGAGTCGCGCTGAAACTACGCGATCTCTTGAGCCGGCAGCCGGGAGTCCGTATCCTCATGACCCGTGAACGGGACCAGTTCATCGAATTAGAAGACCGTGCGAAGTTTGCCAATGGGCAGGCGGCGGATCTCTTCGTGTCGATCCATGTGAATTCACACCCACAACGCTCGGTGAGGGGGATTGAGATCTACCACTTCGGAGAGGCCAAGGATCAACGGGCGCTCGAAGTGGCAGCCCGCGAAAATGGAACCCCCCTCAACAGCACCGGTGTCGGATGGGAATATCTCGTGGCCGATCTCCTGACAGCGAAGAAGATCGAAGACTCCCTCGAACTCGCTTGGACCGCCAAAGAAGCCATGGTCACCAACCTGAACGACCACTACGCCCTGGTGGACCATGGGGTGAAAACCGCACCATTCTATGTGCTCCGCTTCACCAGCATGCCCAGCATCCTGGCTGAAATCGCTTATATCTCGAACTCTGCTGAAGAAGACCTGCTTCGAACCGGCCTCTTCACCACACGCGTGGCAGAAGCGCTCATGGAAGGCGTCAACACCTTCCTCGCGTCTTCAAAACTCGCCCCACGATGATGTCCGCGCTGTTCTACTCCCCACGTCGATGCCTACGGTCAAGTTAGTTTTGGAATACGATGGGACCTGTTACGCCGGTTGGCAGCGCCAACCCGATCACCCCACGATCCAAGGATCCATCGAACGGGCCATCCGCGAGGTCAGCCAGGCCACGGTATCCGTCATCGGCGCAGGCCGCACGGATGCGGGTGTGCATGCGCTCGGACAAGTCGCGAGCTTTCGTACTGACCGAGACTGGCCTGCCTCCAACTGGATGCGGGCGCTCAATGCCGTGTTGCCGAAAGACATTGCCGTTCGTTCCTCCGCTCTCATGGACGATCACTTTCATGCCCAACACGATGCGCGAGGCAAACTCTACACCTATCGAATTCTCCATCGTCCGGCCCGCCCCACTGTCGATCGCGCATTTGTGTGGCACATCTACAAGCCGCTGAATGACACTGCCATGCAACAGGCGGCAGCGACGCTGATTGGCTCACAGGACTTTTCTTCTTTCGAAGGAAGCCTCACGGACAACACCAATCCCATCTGTCATCTGCAACGACTGGCTGTCATCCGCCACGATGATCAGATTCACATCGAGGCCTACGCCGACCGATTTCTAAAACACATGGTCCGCGCGATAGTTGGAACCGTGGTCGAAGTGGGGCTGGGGACACGGACTCCTGACAGTCTCACAGAGGTCCTGCGGGCCCGGGATCGGTCTGCAGCGGGCCTAACCGCTCCTCCTCATGGACTCTGCCTCATGCGCGTAGACTACGAGTAGTGATTGAGGAACCTGCTAGGGAAGATGCCTGAAATTCTCAGAGACACTCCTGAGAATATTTGCTATGCTATGCACATTCTTCTACGTCCCACTCTCACCAAAGGAGATGCATATGATGAAGACAGCCGGCATCGTGGTGGTATCCCTCTTTGTGTCAGGGCTGTGTATTGCGCCATTTGCCATGGCAGCACCAGCTCAGCAAAACAAGATGAAGACGTGCAACCAAGAAGCCACTGCTAAAGGATTGGGTGAGGGGAAGGGCGATGAGCGAAAGGCGTTTATGAAAGAATGCCTCTCCGCAAAGCCGGCGAAAACGGCGACGGCAGGTGGGACTCAACAGAACAAGATGAAATCTTGCAATAAAGACGCAGCCACGAAGAACCTCAAAGGCGACGAACGCAAAACATTTATGAGTGCCTGTCTGTCTAACTAACTCGTTATCTCATGATCCGACGCGGTCCGTCTGGGCCGCGTCGTCTTTCCTCAGCACCGGCCATCTCACCAAGAAAAGTGTCTGTCCTTAGGGACTGGAGAAGGCATGGCGACCGCTATGGCCGCGAAGAGCAGACTAGAACAGGCGGGGGGAGTCCTGATTCTCCAGTTTCTTGCGGAGTTCGATCAATTCCTGCTCAAGCGCTAATAGCCGGTCACTGATAGGGTCCGGCAGGTTGCTGTGGTCCATGGTGGCATCGGGTAGCCGCTCGCCTTGAGTTTTAATCACGCGGGCCGGCACTCCAATGACGGTCGAATTGGCGGCGACGTTCTTGAGCACGACCGAGTTGGCGCCGATCTTCACATTATCGCCAACCGTGATCCCGCCAAGAATCTTGGCCCCGGCTCCGACAACCACATGATTGCCAAGCGTCGGATGGCGTTTCCCTCGTTCCTTTCCCGTCCCTCCAAGCGTCACGCCCTGAAAGAGGGTCACATAATCTCCGATCTCTGACGTCTCGCCGATGACCACACCCATTCCATGGTCGATGAAGAACCCGGTACCGATCGTCGCTGAAGGATGGATTTCGATTCCCGTCAGTATGCGAGCAGTCTGAGAAATGAAGCGAGGAAGAAACGGGATATGATGGGTCTTGAGCCAATGGGATACACGGTAGGCCAATACGGCATGAAAGCCGGCGTAGGTCAGCACGACTTCGAGCCAGCTGGTCGCCGCCGGATCTCGGTCGAACACGGCCCGGAGATCTGCTCTAATGGCTTTCAGGACCATAGTGGAATGATCTTATGCTGTCGAAGGCCGTTCAATCAAACAAACCGCCTGGGCGGCAATCCCTTCCTCCCGACCGATCATGCCGATTCCTTCTCCACTCTTCACCTTGACATTGACGAGATCGGGATCGACCCCAAGCACCTGCGCCATCTGCTTCTGCATCGCGACCAAGTGCGAACTGAGCCGAGGGGCCTGCGCGATAATGACTGTATCGACGTTCACGATGCGATACCCCTTCCCCCGCATCTTCCCGACCACATCCTCCAACAGTTTCAAGCTCGAAATATTTTTGAACCGCTGATCCGAGCTGGGAAAGTGTCGGCCTAGATCTCCTTCACCCATCGCGCCAAGCAGCGCATCACAGAGGGCATGAACCAACGCATCGGAATCAGAATGTCCCAACAAACCCTTGCTGTGGGGCACTTCGATCCCACCAAGAATCAGCTTTCGTCCCGGTCCCAACGGATGGATATCGTAGCCACAGCCCACTCGCATCGTCATAGGCTCTCCTCATGATTCGCCAAGTCAGCGAGACGAGCGAGACTGGCGCGATAGGCGAGACTTGTCTTTCCCGCTTTTCGCGCTCTTCCCGCCCGTCTCGCTTCCCTTCGTTCGTGACGCTAGAATCGCTTCGCCGATCACCATGTCTTCCGGTCTCGTCACTTTAATATTCTCCCCGCTTCCCTCAACCACTGCCACCGAATACCCAAGCCATTCCACCAAGAATGCGTCATCGGTAGCCCGTACCCCTTCGGCATGCGCGTTCCTGTGAGCGGTCTCGATCCAATCCCGTCGAAACGCCTGCGGAGTTTGAGCGAGCCACAAGGGGGTGCGATCGACCGTTCGCTCGATCATCCCATCTGTTCGTACCTGCTTCACGGTATCCCGCATCGGAAGCGCAATAATCGCCGCTCCCTCTTTCCTCGCCGCAGCCACGACCTCCTTGATCATCCGTTGCGTCACAAATGGACGCACGGCGTCGTGGATGAGTACGATGTCGGTGTCCGAGGGAACCTGAGCGAGCGCGTACCGCACCGAATCCTGTCTCTCGGCGCCACCCGCCACCACCTTTGTCACTTTGGTGAATCGATGCCGCGAGACGATCTCCTTCTCACAATATTCAATGTCGGCAGACGGAACGGCAAGAATGATCTGACTGACCTCAGGAGCTGCGTGCAATATCCGCAACGATTGAACAATGAGCGGCTCACCACCGATAGAAAGAAACTGTTTGGGAACGGATCCCCCCATCCGAAGCCCGCGGCCGGCAGCAGGCACGAGCGCCACCACCAAAGGAGTCTGACGGGAAATCAGCTTAACGCGAGACGAGCGAATCGTGGTCATAGGCTAGACGGCTGAGTTGGTTTGTTTGGTTTGTCTTGTTTATTTGGTTGAACCAAGACTAACCCCGATAAGCCCGATGCACCAAATCAACCAAACAAACTCTTCGACAGCCTTTTAGGGCCGCAGCGTAAGATAAATCGTTTGGCCCTTCCGTTTGAGCAGTAAGAGAACTGCGTGATCCTTGGCAAGGCCGGACGCGGCTTGTTCATAGGACTTGAGCGAGCTCACCGTCTTGCGATTGACTTCGAGAATAATATCCCCTTCGCGCACACCCATTTCCTCCGCTGTGCTTCCAGGCTTGA
This sequence comes from Nitrospira sp., assembly GCA_043745235.1. Taxonomy (GTDB): domain Bacteria; phylum Nitrospirota; class Nitrospiria; order Nitrospirales; family Nitrospiraceae; genus Palsa-1315. The sequence goes on from JAYTTD010000167.1 coordinate 28,032, forward strand.
CCTTGACCACCACCACGCCACGTTCGACGGCCTTCAGTCCGTACCGAGCAGCTAGCTCCTCGTTTAACTCACGGACATCAAGATCCGAGAGGATCCCCGTTGGCACCGCTGACTCCCTACTCTCTTCTGCGCCTGGCTGTCCTAACGATTTCGGCTGTTCCACAATCGCGAGCTCGATCGTCTTGGGTTTCTTGTCCCGAATCAGCTTGATCGAGACCTTCTTTCCGATCGGAGTCTGTGCGACCGCATTCCGCAAATGCGTCGGCGAATCCATCGACTTGCCGTCATATTCGACAATGACATCAGCGCGCTCAAATCCTGCCTTCTTCGCAGGACTGTCTGCCATGACATCGCTGACGAGCACGCCCTTCGTGTCGGTGATCCCAAACTGTGAGGCCAACTCAGGAGTCAAATCTTGAATTGCGACACCAAGCCAGCCTCGAACGACCTTCCCCGTCCGTACCAACTGATCCATGACGGCGCGCGATAGGTTGCTGGGCACCGCAAACCCAATGCCCATGCTCCCGCCGCTTTGACTGAAGATTGCCGTATTGATCCCGACCAATTCGCCCCGCACGTTGACGAGCGCGCCTCCGGAATTGCCCGGATTGATCGCCGCATCGGTTTGGATGAAGTCTTCGTATTCGGCGATTCCCATACTGGCTCGTCCAACCGCGCTGACAATCCCCATCGTCACGGTCTGAGTGAGCCCGAACGGACTTCCCACAGCCAAGACATACTCTCCGACCTCCAGTTGGTCAGAATCAGCCCAGGGAATGGTCGGAAGCCCTGTCGCTTCGATTTTCACAATCGCGATATCGGTCTTCGCATCGGTGCCGATCAGCTTGCCCTTAAACTCCCGCTTGTCCGACAAAAAGACCCGAATCTCGTCAGCCTTGTTCACGACATGATTATTGGTGATGATCAAACCGTTCGATTCCACAATGACCCCGGACCCCTGGCCCCGTTCTTTTGGCTCTCGCTGCTGAGGCGCATCGCGCTTGAAAAATTCATCGCCGAAGAACTTGCGAAAAAACGGGTCTTCGAGCGGAGAACCGTGCGGACTGTCTCCTGCTTTTCCGCTTCGTGTCGCCGCAATGTTGACGACCGCCGGCTTCACCGATTTTGCGATCTCAACGAAGTTTTTCCCGTCCCCCCCTCCCATGGGCAATTGCGGTGCGGTAGACACGGGACGAACGATCGGGTTCGGAGTCGGCTCAGGCCCGGCTGAGCCGGTCGGCAACCAACCCATGTTAGAAGCCACCACAATCCCGATGATGATTCCCCCAGTGACCAAGGTACATGGAACGAGCCACGCACGAACGAGTTTCATAGGTAATCCTTGTTCTTCATCTCTCGTGACCCGAGTGATTCACGCACAACGGGCATATCCTGACGCGTCACTGCTTCTCACCGGAATAGATTCCCATGATGGTGTGGAGAAACTTCATCGCCTCCGCTTTAGGCCGCTGGAACGAGTTCCGCCCAATGATAGAGCCAAACCCGCCGCCGTCACGAATGGCGCGGGCCTCCTCAAACACATGCGCGTCCTCGCTCTTGACTCCTCCTGAGAATATGACGATCCGGCGCCCATCGAACGAGCTTTGCACCACATGCTTGACCCGCTCCGCCAGTGTGGTGATCGGAATCTTGGCCGATTCGTACACCTTCTTCGCCGCGCCCTGTTCAAGATGCGCAGTGGGGAGCTTGACCTTAATGACATGCGCGCCGAGTTGGGCTGCAATCTGGGCCGCATAGGCCACCACATCGATTGCCGTCTCCCCTTCCTTACTGAGCACCGATCCTCGCGGATACGACCACACGACGACCGCCAACCCGCAGTCCTTGGCGTCTTCTGCAATCTCGCGCAGCTGTTCATACATGGCGGTGCAATGCGAAGACCCAGGATAGATCGTGAAACCCACGGCCACACAGCCTAATCGTAGCGCATCGTTCACGCTGCCCGTGACAGAAGGCATTGGATCTTTTTCGTCGTGCAACGTATCATGGCTATTGAGCTTCAGAATGAGCGGGATTTGCCCGGCATACTCACTCGCCCCGGCCTCCAGAAATCCCAATGGCGCGGCGTAGGCATTGCAGCCCGCATCGATCGCCAACTGAAAATGATAAAGGGGATTGTATCCCCCTGGATTGGAGGCAAAGCTCCGGGCTGGACCATGCTCGAATCCTTGGTCCACAGGCAGAATCACCAGCTTGCCCGTCCCTGCCAATTTCCCATGGCGCAACAAACGAGCGATATTCGTTTTGGTTCCCGCGTTGTCGCTACTGTACCAGCTCAGAATCTCTTGCACTCGATCAGCCATACCCAACCTCCCGTAGATTCGTGAAACGTCAAGAACCTGGGCCAACCAACGCTTCTCTCGGATTACGTGTACTGCGCGGCTCACGTCTGTCTTGGATAAACTCCTCTGCATCGCGCACGTCGTTCGCACTGCCGATGATCAACGGCACCCGCTGATGAAGTTGCTTAGCCTCCACGTCGAGGATACGCATGGTGCCGGTACTGGCGCTCCCTCCTGCCTGCTCCACAACCCACGCTAGCGGATTGGCTTCGTATAGTAACCGGAGCTTGCCCTCGGGCTTGTCCAGCTCACCGGGATAGAGATAGATACCTCCATCGAGAAGAATCCGATGCACGTCGGCCACCAGACAACCGGAATAGCGTCCACTGTAGGGCCGCCCCGTGGCTGTATCCAGGATCTTCAAATAGTCCACATACTTCTTCGTACCCGTCGTCCATTTATGATAGTTGCCTTCGTTCACGCCGTAAATCTTGCCTCGGGCAGGAATACGAATCTGTTCGTGAGACAGGAGATACTCGCCGATGCCAGGATCCAATGTAAACCCGTGGACTCCTTGTCCAACCGTATAGACGAGCATAGTGCTTGACCCGTAAAGAAGATAGCCGGCGGCCACCTGCTCTGTTCCCTTGCGAACGAGTTCATCCACAGCAGGCATCCGGTCTCCATGCTCGGACTTCACAACGGAAAAAATCGCGCCGAGTGGCATGTTGCAGTCCGTATTCGATGAGCCATCGAGGGGATCGAAGAGCAGCATATACTTGGCCTGCGGCCAATTCATCGGAAACAGGACCGGCTGTTCCATCTCTTCCGATGCCAACGCACACACCAGTCCGCTCTGTTCAAATACCTTCAGGAATGTCTCGTTCGCGATCTCATCAAGTTTCTTGACTGTCTCCCCCTGCACATTGATCTTACCGCTCGTTCCGAGGATATTGATAAGCCCTGCTCGTCTGAGGTCCTGGGCAATGAGTTTCCCAACCAGGCCGATTTGGGCCAGAAGACTGGAAAGTTCCCCGGTAGCCCCCGAGTGAGCCGCCTGCTTCCGGATGATAAATCTGCCTAATGTAAGAGGAAACTGTTCCATGGTAGAGGCGAGTATAACTGTTTTGAACAGGGTGGGCAACGAAAGGCTGGTTCCCTCATTGAGCTGGTGATGAGGCCTGCCATCCGCTGACGAGATCGGCCACAATCGACCCGATGACGACCTTGGCCTTCATGCGAACTGGAATGCGCCGATCGTCGTTGGTAAACCACACCCGGATGTTGCCCTGGTTGAGGAAGAGACCTTGAAACGGCATGACGACCAACACACGAGCTGTTTCAACCTTCCCCCATGGACCGCTGACCGTCTCAATCTCTTCAACGCGCACATCGACTTTGCGGTTCTTTTTATCGTGATACACGTTCATCGTCAGAGACGTTCCTGGCTGGAGCGATAATTCACTGCGGGCATAATAGAGGCATGAGATGACGTCTTGGGTGCCCGGTGGCATCTCCACTGTTTCAGTCATCCCACCTTTGATAACTGTGACCGTCCCCTCGTTCTGATGAAAGGTGTACTCGATGTCTTCCTTCTTCTTCCCTTCTCGCCGCTTGAAGGTGAGGTGCTCCGGAAGCAGCGTGGCGAGATCCACGATCGACTCGACCCGGTTATCCACGGGAAAGAATGTGGTGATCGCGGGCCTCGACTGCGCCGTGGTGATGAATTTTGCCAACGGCCGACCTCCGTCCATAGCGGCATCACTGACAGCCATCACCGCAGTACCGGCTGTGATATTCAGCCAGGAAATTTCGTAGGTGAGCTGTTCCCCGACTTGGAAGGGTCGCGTTGGTGGAAGTTTACCGCTAGGCTCGGCCCACGAGATCGCCCCGCTCATGCTGCCCAATACCAGGCATGCTAGTACGAGCCAGGCACGAGCAGGCGGGATAGCCGCGCGAGACGGGTTGATCTGCTTCATCTGGTCTGTCTGGTTGATCTGGTTTGTTTAGTTCATTTAGTTGATCTTGTTCAACCAAACAAACGAGACAAAGCAAATAAACAAAATAACGGTCTTCTTGCGCTGGCGAACCTTTTCAACAGCCTGCTAACAGCCAAGGGCTCGTTTGGCTGCAGTCAGCTCACCTTCGATAACCGTGCGGATCGCGGCCAATCGCTCCGGCGAAGTGGCTTCAAACCGTAATACAAGAGCCGGCTGCGTATTCGAAGCTCGGATTAGGCCCCACCCATCCTCGAAGACGGCTCGAACCCCGTCGATAGTGACGAGATCCCGGATCACCAGCTTGGCTGGACCAAGCTCCTCGCGGGTCTTCGCACAGTCTGCCAAACGGTTCTGCACATGCCTGACCAAGTCGAATTTAATGGAATCAGACACGTCGACCCGAATCTCCGGAGTCACGGACGTCTTCGGAAGATCCGCTACCAACTCGGAGAGAGAACAATCGGTCTTGGCCAGAATCTCTACCAGTCTGCATGAGGCATAAATCGCGTCGTCATACCCGAAGTACCGGTCGGCAAAAAACATGTGCCCAGACATCTCGCCGGCCAAAACGGCGTGCTCGCTTTTCATCTTCGCCTTGATCAGGGAGTGACCGGTTTTCCACATGACCGGTCTCCCCCCCCGCTTCGCAATATCATCATAGAGACTCTGCGACGATTTGACCTCTGAGATGATGGTGCTCCCCGGCTTGGCCGCCAGAATATCGCGCGCGTAGACCACCAGCAAACGATCGCCCCACAACACATTTCCCTGCTCATCGATGGTCCCGATGCGATCGGCATCTCCATCGTAGCCGATCCCGACATCGGCTTTGTGCTGTTTGACAGCCTGAATCAAATCGCTGAGATTCTCCAAGACCGTGGGATCGGGATGATGGTTAGGGAATCTCCCGTCGAGATCGCAATAGAGCCCTGTCACGCGACAACCCAAGAGATCCAAGGCCTGTTGAGCCACCAACGCCGCCACCCCGTTTCCGCAGTCGATAACGACATGCAAGCGCTTGGCGTTCACGTGCGTGAAGCTCTTCTTGATATAGGCTAAATAGTCGGGAATGATGGGACGCTCCGATAATTGTCCAGCTCCAGATACAAAAGAGCCGGACTCCATCACCGCTCGAAGCGCCTGGATCTCCTCTCCATGAATCGCGTCTTTCCCGATGCAGATCTTAAATCCGTTATATTCAGCCGCATTGTGGCTCCCGGTGATCATGATGCCGCCGTCAACCGGTAGCTGAAATAGAGAAAAATACACCAGCGGTGAGGGGCAGATACCGATATCCACCACATTCAATCCACCAGCAAGGAGCCCCCGCACGAGAGCCTTGAACAGTCCCGGTGAACTCAGCCGGCCATCTCGCCCGACCGAGATCCTCTTGACCCCACGATCGTTTACATAGGTGCAATAGGCTCGACCAACTTGCTCGGCAATCGACTCGGTCAGTTCCTGCCCGACAATGCCGCGTAGATCATATTCTCGAAATAGTCCCATGCTCTCACGCTCAGCTAGAAAGACTGAAGGTTATTAGGCTGAAGGTCTGAGGGGAACGATTGACTTCTTCACAGACGCTCTATCGTTAAACCGCTCAGTTCTTCGTTCTGCCATAATCATCCTGAAACCGCACAATATCGTCTTCCCCAAGATACGGCCCGTTTTGCACTTCAATGATATGTAGGGTCTCTTGACCGCAGTTTTCCAATCGGTGACGGGTTTCTACAGGAATTTCTGTGCTATGGCCGATCTTGAGATCGAAAACTTCTTCCCCCCTGGTCACCCGTGCTGTTCCAGCAATCACGACCCAGTGCTCGCTCCGTTTGTGGTGCAGCTGTAAAGACAACCGTCCCCCTGGATTCACCGTCACACGCTTCACCTTGTAGCCACGGCCTTCTTCAAGGATGGTGTAGGAACCCCAGGGCCGATGGACGGTGAGATGTTCAAGATGCTCCGGCGCGTTCTGCCGTTTAAGAATTTCGACCAACTGCTTCACATCTTGCGCGCGGGACTTTGGACAGACTAACGTGGCATCAGGCGTATCCACGACTACCATGTCCACCAGACCGATCGTGGCCACGACGCGCCGATCTCCGTAGATGATCGATCGTTGACTGCCGATATCGACCACGCGACCGGCCACAACATTACCGGCCTTATCCTTCGACGCCACTTCATCCAGACTGCCCCAACTCCCCACATCCGACCATCGAAAGGAGACCGGCACAACCGCGGCCTTCGTGGACTTCTCCATCACTCCCGTATCGATCGACACCGACGGCAATTGTCGATATTCCTCATCGATCACGGATCGCGATGCCTGCTGCTGCATCAGCTGGCCGATTGTCTCAATCCCACGATAGAGAACCGGTTGGTGACGACGGATCTCTTCAAGAATTGTTGCGGCACGCCACACAAACATCCCGCTGTTCCAATAGTAATCGCCCGCCTTCAGATATTTCGCCGCCTTGGTCGCATTCGGCTTCTCGACAAATCGAGCCACTGGATGCCCTTTGAGCGTGCCCTGTTTCGCCAGGACGGTTTTCCGGTTCGGTTTGATGTAGCCGTACCCTGTTTCAGGGCGAATCGGTTGAATGCCAAAGGTGACCAATAAGCCTTGTGCCGCAAGGTTCGAGGCAAGAGACACAGCCGCATCGAAGTCGCGCTGACCTTTCACAATATGGTCGGCAGGCACCACCACCATAATGGCATCCGGATCTCGACGGACCAGTTCCAATGCCACCAAGGCAATCGCAGGCGCAGTATTGCGCCCTTCCGGCTCCAGCACGAAATTATCTGAAAGTGCATCTTTCCATTCACTCAACTGGACACGAATGGACTCCGCTTGGGCTGGATTCGTAGAAATCATCACCCGGTTTGGCGCCGACGCACAGACTACCCGGCGCATAGTCTGCTGAATCAGCGTTTCATCTCCCATAATCCGGAGCAGCTGTTTGGGAAACAACTGTCGGCTGAGCGGCCAAAACCTGGTGCCGCTTCCGCCGGCCATGATCACGGGGTACAGATGGTTATGCAGCTCGATCTTCGAGGTTCGTCGTGTGAGAGAGGCCATACACAGAGTCTCCTACCTACGAGCGGTTTCCGGAACGTGGAACGTGGAGCTTCGACCTTGCGCCTCCAGAATCATCTCGATAATTTCCCGAACCGCCCCCTCCCCGCCCTTCTTCTGACAGACATAGTCGACCACCGCAGTAACCAGAGGCATCCCGTCGGCCGGGGTAGCGGAAAATCCCACCGCCTCCAGTGTCTCAAGATCGTTGATATCGTCCCCGATATAGGCAACCTGACTGAGTATCAGCCCATGGCGTGCCGCCATCTCACGAACACATGACAACTTATCCATCACCCCTTGGTGCAATTCTGGAATTGCGAGCTTCTCGGCACGCCGCGCCACCAGTTTTGTCCTCTCCTGCGTGACAATGGCGGTGATGAACCCTGCCCGCTGCAACAGCTTAATCCCCATGCCGTCGCGCGTGTTGAACTTCTTCCACTCATCGCCGGACTCCGCATAATACATTCCTCCATCCGTCAGGACGCCATCCACATCAGTGGCAAACAGACGGATTCGCTGAAGTACGTTGCGCAAAACATTCCTGGATCGAGCTGTCTTTTTGATTGGTGATCGTCGAACCATCGTGTGACCTCTCGGCGGTCTATCTGGTTCATTTGGTTGAACGAGACAAACCAAATGAAGAAAAAACTGGATAAACCAGTCTCGCAGTCTCGTTCGGCTATCCTAACTGACCATGCCTAAGACTGCCCACCGAAAACTGAGATGAGAGTAAACCGATGGATCAGCGAAGTGATCTACGCCCCATTAACTTGGGAAAGACGCGAGGCGTGGAGCGTGCCTCATGAATCGTGCGAGGGCATCCTGCCAATGCGGTAGCAGCGCTCGTACCGTACCCAACCGGCCTTGGGCAAGAACAGAGTACGCGGGACGCCTTGCAAGACGTCCCGCTTGAGCGGTCGTAATGGACCGAACCGGGATGGAAAGGTCCATAAGGCCAACGATAGCCTCTGCCAATTCATGCCAAGTGCAATCGCCGGTATTCGTCACGTGACAGATTCCCCGCAGGTCACTCGCGAGAAGATCTTTCAAGGCCAGCGCCAGGTCGTCTGCATTGGTCGGGCAGCCTCGCTGATCCCCTACCACATCGAGAAACGGCTTTTCACCCGCCAACCGTATAATCGTCTTCACGAAATTATTCCCCGCATGTCCATAAAGCCACGCCGTTCGAACCACCAATGCGTTGGGACAACCAGTCAATGCGGCGATTTCCCCCTCGCGCTTGGATTGCCCATACACATTGATGGGATGGGGCACGTCCTCTTCACGATAGGGCATTGATTTGGTTCCATCGAAGACATAGTCCGTCGAGATATAGATCAGTCTCGCATTGAGTGTTGCCGCAGCACGGGCCACAAAAGTGGTGCCTTGAGCGTTCACCGCTAGCGCACGATCGGGCTCGCGCTCAGCCCCATCGACATTGGTGTAAGCGCCGGCATGCAGAATGACAGAGGGGCGGGCAGCCACAATCTGGGATTCGCTGTCAGACTGCGTGAGGTCGAATTCCGGCAGATCTTTCAGGATGAGATCCTCCCCCGAGAGGGCCTGTTGGAGCGCATGACCCAACTGCCCTTGAGCACCTGTGATCAGGATCCGCATGCCGTGCCTTGATCAAGACGTTGCCGATACTGCTGTTCATAGTACTGGCGAAATTCTCCGGACTTGATCGTCCGCCACCAGTCTTCATGTTCCTGGTACCATTGGATAGTCGCGCGCAGTCCCTCTTCAAATGGCACACCAGGGCTCCACCCTAATCGACGCAACTTGCTGCAATCCACCGCGTAGCGGCGATCATGTCCCGGTCGATCCTCCACCAACCGAATGAGGTCCCGGGATTTGCCTAGATGAACGACAATCTGTTCAGCCACAGTCATATTCTCCCGTTCATTGCCCCCACCGACGTTGTAGATCTGTCCGGGCTCACCTTGAAGGAATACATGCTCGATCGCTGAACAATGGTCCTGCACAGCCAGCCAATCACGGCACTGACGTCCATCCCCATAGAGCGGGAGGGGCTGGTTGTCGATCGCATTGGTGACGAATAGCGGAACGAATTTCTCCGGATACTGATTCGCTCCGTAGGTATTGCTGCCCCGAGTCACCATCACAGGGAACCGATAGGTCGTCCAGTAGCTGAGGGCCAAGAGGTCTCCACCGGCTTTGCTGGCCGAATAGGGGCTTCGCGGAACGAGGCAATCGTTCTCGGCCGACATCCCGGTCTCAACACTGCCATAGACTTCGTCTGTGCTGACTTGCAGGAATCGTTGCAGACCGGCACGACGGGCTTCTTCAAGCAGCACGCCGGTCCCCACCACATCGGTGCGCGCAAAGGCCCCCGGGTCGAGAATAGACCGATCGACGTGGGTCTCCGCCGCAGCATTGATCACCCCTTCAATCCGATGCTCGCGGAGGAGACGTTCGACCAAGGGCTGATCCCCGATATCCCCATGCACAAATGTATGCCGGGCATGTGTCTCGACCGCCTTGAGGTTTGCGAGGTTGCCGGAATATTTCAACGCATCGAGATTCACCACCTCATGGCCGCTCTGCACTACCAGGCGACGGACGAGATGCGACCCGATGAATCCGGCCCCTCCGGTTACGAGAATACGCATCTTATGACCTGGTTCGGGTTCGAGGTTCGAGGTTCATAGTTGAATGTTTTTTGTGCTCTCGCAGATAATCAATGAAACCGAAAATCATACGCTTTACCTTACCTGCCCCCTCATAAACTTCATCGAACTGCGATGGCATCACATAACCTTGATCCTGGGCAACGTAAAAATGACTCTGGAGTTCAGATGCCGACCGAAGCGCGTAAGACAGAAACTGAATAAATTCCTGGTTCGAGTGACAATCAAACCCCTCTGAAATATTGGCCATGATCGACACGGCTGCCCGCCGGGCCTGATCCCGCAAACCGAAATCTCTCGCAAACTGTGCCTTTCCGCTCAGTTCATACACCAGACGACACAACTCTCGCGCAGCTTGCCATGCCTGAATATCTTCAAAACGACATATCTTCATATCAAAGCTGGGTGTTCCAGAACCGTCCGATGCTAGGGAACGTCGATCTCATCCGACTGAACTTCGAACACCGAACCTCGAACAACCGCGTGAGTTTTACAATTTGTTCGCGCCGGTTTTCGCGACTAGCTGATTGGCCAGGTGGAGGGATTCGATCGTCCCCGCGTCGGTCCACCACCCCTCCAACATATCCCAGGTCAGAGTTCCATCCGCGATGTAGGCATTGTTGACGTCGGTAATTTCGAGTTCGCCACGGCCCGACGGTTTGAGAGTCTTGATGATGTCGAATACGTGCGCGTCATAAAAATACATACCCGTGACCGCGTACGACGATCGGGGATTCTCCGGCTTCTCTTCGATCTTGATAATCCGATTTCCCTCAAGGATCGGCACCCCGAACCGTTGTGGTTCCTTGACCTCTTTCAAGAGAATTTTTGCCCCCTGCTGCTGCTTCCCGAACGCATCGGCGGCGCGAGCGATGTTGCCCTCGATAATGTTGTCACCCAAGATCACACATACGGGCTCACCGTCTACAAAATGTTCCGCCAATCGAAGCGCGTCGGCAATACCACCCTCTCCTTCTTGATACGAATAATTGAGCCGCTTCAGCCCGAAGTCTTTCCCGTTGCCCAGCAATTTCAAGAAATCTCCCGCGCTGTTTCCCCCTGTCACCAACATGATCTCTTGAATCCCGGCATTGGCCAATGCCTGAATCGGATAGTAAATCATGGGCCGATCGTAGACCGGCAGCAAATGCTTATTGGTGACTTTGGTGAGCGGGAGCAACCTGGTTCCGAGTCCGCCGGCCAGAACGACGCCTCTCATTCTCTACACCTCCTCAGACATCGGCGATTATGACGCATGGTTTGGGATCGAACTGGATTGTACACTGATCGTACATACGTACAAATCGAAAACGATTCTAGCAGGATAACCGAGTGAGACTAGCGGGACAGGTTGGTCCAGTTCGTCTGGTTTATCTGGTCTCTCTCGTTTGTTTGGTTGAAACGGACTTTACAGATAAACCAGAAAAATTAGATAGACCGGATAGACCAGACAGACTAGGACTGACAGTCCCGGATGTTCACTCAGTGGATATGCTCAATACTGCGGGACGACATCGGAGTAAAGAAATCTCGCTTGAGTCACTCTGATCAACAGCAGAATAATTGACTGACATTTACGACATAGCGGAATACCTAGATGGCAGACCCTGCGCGCGAGTGGAATCGTTTACTCTGCGGTGTGCACAGACATGATCAGGAAGACAAGGACGCGCACTCCGCCGGACTGAGGCGATTGTACGTTGGAACGATTACCTTGAGCTTCAGAACGGCTTCGCCCGCTTTTCCCTCCAGAGCAAGGCTTTCTAATTTTTCAACCTCCCCTTTTAACCATGCTAAATCTTGCATCGGATCAGGCCGGACAGAAAGAATGCCTCGTACCGCCGATGGCTCAACCGACTCCCCTTCTTCAAACAATTCCTCGTACAACTTCTCACCCGGCCGCAATCCAACAAATGAAATCGCAATTTCTTGTTCCGGGACAAAGCCGGAAAGCCTGATCAGATTTCTGGCCATGTCAGCCACTTTGATCTGTTCACCCATCTCCAAGACAAAAATTTCCCCGCCCTGAGCCAGCGCAGCTGCATGCAACACCAAATGCACGGCCTCAGGAATCAGCATGAAATACCGGCGAATATCTTGATGCGTAACAGTTACCGGGCCACCAGCCTTGATCTGATCACGAAATAGATGGACAACGCTGCCATTGCTCCCCAGCACATTTCCGAACCGAACTCCCGCAAATACTCTTCCACAGGTCGCGCGGCACTGGGCATCCCGAACCAATAATTCCCCCACACGCTTACATGCGCCCATAACACTAGATGGATTCACGGCTTTGTCGGTCGAAATCAAAATAAACCGCTCGACGCCATATCGCTCCGCCGCCTCAAGAACCAGTCTCGTCCCGAGCACGTTGTTTTTCACCGCCTCGCAAGGATTCGACTCCATAAGCGGCACATGTTTGTGTGCAGCCGCATGAAAAACAATGTGGGGCTTAAATTCGTCCATGACGGCAAACAATCTTCGCTCATCAGTCACATCTCCGACGACAGCCTGAATGGCACATGACTTTGCAGCTGAAGAAATCTCTAGGTTTGCCGCATATAACCCATTTTCATACCGTTCGTACAAAATGAGGCACGATGGCTCAAAGGACAAAATCTGCCGGCACAGTTCCGAACCGATCGAACCTCCAGCGCCAGTCACCAACACTCGCTTCCCAGAGATAAGGCTCCTGAGAGGTGTCGCATCTAATCCAACGGGTGCCCTCTCCAGGAGATCTTCGATCGAGAGATTTCTGATTTGGCTGAGCTCGACTTTCCCTCCAAGAATATCGCGTAAATTTGGCAGTGTTTTGATCGGGATTTTGAATGGTTCGAGAATTTTGACAACTGACCGTACAGTCGCAGCCTCCGCACGCGGAATGGCAACAACCACAGCATGAGGTTGCTCCTTGGCAATAATGGCGCTGATTGCCTGACGCGTTCCAAGAACCTTCACGCCGTGAATCCGTTGACCTACCTTCTTGGGGTCGTCATCGACAAAACCGATGGGTTCGTACTCGTGGAAGGAATTGTGTTTCAAATCCCGCACCAGCATTTCGCCCGCATCACCGGCGCCATATATCAATATCCGTTGGTCATGGCTGACGGGTTGGATATCTCGAGAAATTCTCCGGATGAGTCGGATTCCCCCAAGGAAACAGATCAGCAGCACGGCATCGACAAGAAACACCGAGCGGGGATAACCGGAGAGACTGAGAATGCCATGCACCAACACATAGAAGCCCGCTGTGCTGGTTAACACACCTAAAATAATGTTTCGAAGATCCCAGATACTCGTGTATCGCCACAGACCTTCATACAACTGGAATGGAATGAAGGTCACCGCCCGGATCGCTACAAGCCACGGAAGCATCTGAGCGAACCAGATAAACTCCTTGTCCGGGATGGCGCCATCGAAACGAAGCCAAAATGCGCAATAATTGGCAAGCACTATCAGGACGATATGAAGGACAACCATGAGGGGGCGGCGTGGCTTCATAGATCTGCTGCAAACCCTTCTGAAATGACATTGATGTTATGCGTAAGCCAACGCATAGATGACCTTGTAGTCCTTTGTGCTCGACGACGGCGTCAGAGGAGAAGGAGACCTATAGCTTGCCGCCCCTTCCTCTATTTGAGAGGGAAGCCGAACCAGTTTCCCAAAAAAGATCCTTTTCAAGAGCTCTTTCCCCTTCATCGTCTTGGGTATCAGATGAAGCATGACGGCGATACGCTTGAGAAGTGATATCCCAACCTCGGCGAACGAGGACCTGGCCACCGGAAATCCCCCCTGTAATTCGACACGATACCCGAGTTTCACCAGCAACTCATTCAATTCTGTTGCAGAAAAGTACCGCGTGCTGAAGGGACTGGGGTTAAAATCCGACCATTCTGGATTCACGGTACAAAGAATCAACAATCCGTCTGGCCGCAATATGCGCCGGCATTCATCCAAAAATTGTTCAGGTCGCGTCAAGTAATAGATCGCCTCGTAGAGCAAAATGACATCAAAACTCAGGGCACGGAACGGCAAGGCCTGAGCATCAAAACGCACGAGTGGGACGAGCTTCGCTGATGCCTGTTGTGCTTGTCTGAGAAGATTGGTCGTCACATCACCGCCGACAACTTGTCGTGCGCGTTTCGCCAAATACCCAAGTCCATGCCCCGCTCCACAGGCCACCTCGAGGACATTCTTGCCTTCGCAAAATCCCGCAGCGTAGACATACCTGGTATAGAGCATGGAGAGAGCATGCGGCGTCACTCGATGACCTGATGTCTCGGTAACAGTGGCGAAATCTCTCTCAGCCAAGGCGTTTGAGCCGCTCACAAGCCTGCTCCAGTTCATGGTCTGTCTTGGCGTAACAAAACCGAAGAAAATTCTTACCGCCATTTCCACCAAAAAATGCTTCGCCCGGCACGCTCGCCACTCCCGTCTTGGCAAGTAGATGCATCGCCTTCTCTTTGCTCCCTACCCCCGGCAAGCGGGAGGCGTCCGCCAGAACATAATAGGCTCCTTGAGGGACAGACGGCGGGAGACCAGCCCGCTGTAAGGCACCGCAAATGTGATCACGCTTCCGTTGATATTCTCCGCACAGATCTCGATAGAATCCCTCATGGAGTTCCTCGATTCCAACCGCCACTCCATACTGCAGAGGAGCAGGCGCGCACACATAGACCAAATCATTCATATAGCCGATCATCTGTGCCCAACGAGCATCGCTGACAGTGTAGCCAATCCTCCAGCCGGTAATGCTGAAGGTTTTTGAGTAGCCGGAAATTGTAATCGTGCGATCGGCGATCCTCGGCAATGAACCCGGACTGATGTGACGACAGCCGTCGTACAGAAAATACTCGTAGATCTCGTCCGTGAACACGAAGAGATCGTGACGGACAGCGAAGTCTGCAACCCACTGCAATTCCAGCTCAGTGAACACCTTGCCTGAGGGATTCGCTGGCGTATTCACCATAATCCCTTTCGTCCTGGGAGTCACCGCCCGTTCGAGATCATCCGGAGCAAAAGTCCAGTCTGGCACTTTCATCGTCACATAGGCAGGAACGGCCTCGACAGCCTGAAGCGTGTTCACATGATACCCATAGTACGGCTCGAAGAGGATCACTTCGTCCCCTGGATTCAGTAAAGCCAGGCACGCGCAGTAAAATGCGCCCGTCGACCCCGCACTGACCGTCACTTGCGTCTCGGGATTGGTAGCAATGTGGTTGTACTCGGCCATCTTCCGCGCAATGGCCTCTCGCAGCTTTGCAATGCCATCGAACCTCGTGTAGGAATTCACGCCTGCATCGATCGCACTTTGCGCCCCCTTACGCACGACAAGCGGGACTTCAGTATCACACACACCTTGGGCCAAATTGATCCCGCCTACCTTCTCGCATTCAATCGACATCGCGCGGATTTCCGATTGCGCAATCAGGGCGGCTCGATTCCCATAGGACAGTGGCACCATGACCTCCGTGGTTTAACTTCCAAGATGCGATCGTAACCTGTCACCCATCAGGAGAAAAACTGTCGGATGCATTGGACGGTCTGTTGCACATGCTCTGGAATCGTCTCGGCACTCATGGGAAGCGAAATCACCTCTTTGCATACTCGCTCGGTTCTCGGCAGATGAGGATCAGGCAATGACAGTCCCTTGTGCTCCCACATCGGCTTGGGCCAATGGATCAGGGTTTCAATTCCGTTGGTTTTGAGATGCTCCCGCAGCCGATCACGTTGTGCGGTCCGAATCACGTAGTTCTGGTAGATATCGTGATATTGCTCCCCGCTAAAATGGGGCAACCCGAGTTGCGGAATCCCGTCCAACCCTTGTCGGTACAACGCAGCGACCTGTCGGCGATGCTCTATCCATTTCGGCAGATAACCAAGCTTCACGTCCAGCACGGCAGCCTGGACATTGCCCAATAACGCGGTGTAGCCATGGTAGTGATATTCTCCGGTCTCTCGGTCCTCACCGTTATATCGGAGAAGACTCACCGTTTTGGCAATTTGTGGATCGTTCGTCGTCACGGCTCCTCCATCGCCGAATCCACCCAGCACTTTAAAGGGATAGAAACTAAAACACCCGGTTGTCCCGAAACTTCCTGCGACGCTCCCCTTATAGGTTGCGCCCAAGGATTGGGCGGCATCCTCGATCACCACGAGTCCGAAGCGATTGGCCAAGGTCATCAGACGATCCATGTCGCAAAGCCGACCGTTGAGATGTACAGGTAGGAGAGCTTTCGTCCTTGGTGTAATGGCCCGTTCAACATGGTCAAGATCCATATTGTAGTCCTCACCCACTTCAACGAGGACCGGCGTTGCACCACAATGGATAATGGCCGACACGGTGGCGACAAAGGTGTGTCCAACCGTAATGACTTCATCATCGGGACCGACACCGGCAGCCAAAAGAGAGAAATGCAGCGCGTGATACCCGCTATTTACCCCGACGGCATACTTAACCCCCACAAAAGCAGCCAGATGCTCCTCGAAGCTGCGCAGCTGTTGCCGGTAGACCAAATCGCCTTTCGTCAGGCAATCAATAATCGCACCATCAATTTCCGACTTCAGCTTGGCATAATGTGCACGCGGGTCCACGAAAGGGACTTGATAGGC
>JAYTTD010000168.1:0-44584 GCA_043745235.1 Nitrospira sp.
TTGGGTCTCCTTCGGTTAGGGGCTGGTGGGTTTGGCGATTCACCAACACCCTACACCTTCGGATGACCCAACGTCATAAGCTGTTTTGGACAAGTGTGATATCCCTTGTAGATTGTTGGTACGATCGGTGTCCTGCTGGTCTCGTTTTCCTATCGGAACTTCGTTCAGTGGAGCGCTGCTCAGGTGGTTCCACGCGCACCGCGATGACTTGGAGAACCTCTTAGGCAGCGAGCAGGTGGCGACGTTCCATTCCCCGTATACATCATGTTGTGAGTCGGTGAAAGGAAGTCATGTCAATAGTCGGCCATGAACGATCGACCGTCGTGCTTGGAACGCGTGGTAGTAAGCTGGCGGTGCAGCAAAGCGAGTGGGTGCAGGGGCAGCTACATGCGCTGGCTCCGCATGTGACGGTGACGTTGCGGAGGATCCAAACATCGGGAGACAAGATTCTGGATGTCCCGTTGGCCCAGATTGGTGGGAAGGGGCTGTTCGTAAAGGAGATCGAGGAAGCCCTGTTGAGCGGCGAGATCGATCTGGCCGTGCATAGTATGAAAGATGTGCCGACGGAGTTGCCAGAGGGATTGGCTATTCTCTGTGTGCCGCCACGAGAGGATCCCCGGGATGCCCTGATTAGTCGTGACGGGCGATCGCTCATGGAGCTTCCTCATGGTGCTCGGATCGGGACCAGCAGCCTTCGCCGCCAATCACAACTCCTGCATGCCAGGCCCGACCTTACGATTGCCATGTTGCGTGGGAACTTGGATACCCGTCTGAAGAAATTACGTGAAGGACAGTTTGACGCCATTGTGCTTGCTGCGGCTGGGCTTCGGCGGTTGGCTTGGGCGCATGAGATTACGGAGTATCTTGCGCCGCAGATTAGTTTGCCTGCGATCGGCCAGGGGGCGCTGGGCATCGAGGGCCGGCGAGACGATCTCTTTATCCAATCACTGTTGAACGGTTTGGACCATGCGCCAAGTAAGACAGCCGTTCTTGCCGAACGTGCGTTGCTCCATCGGCTCCAAGGAGGCTGTCAGGTTCCGATCGCAGCGCATGCGACAGTGATCGGGACAGGGGTGAGACTAGAAGGAGTGGTATCTAGCGTGGATGGCAAAGAGCTCATTCGCGATAGCGTTGAAGGAACCAGTGAGGATCCGGAGTCGATCGGTATTCAACTTGCGGAACGATTGCTCGCACGCGGTGGCGACAGAATTCTTCAAGCGATCTACGGGACGACATGACAAAATCGAAAAGGCCTGGAAAAGTGTATCTCGTGGGAGCGGGACCAGGCGACCCGGGGCTCTTGACGCTGAAAGGGAAGGAATGCCTGGAGCAGGCTGATATCGTCCTCTACGATTATCTCGCCAATCCGGTGTTACTGCAGTATGCTCCGGCCACGGCACAGCGCATCTATGTGGGTCGGCGCGGACGCGGGCAGTATCAAGATCAAGCCGATATCAATCGATTGCTCATTGCACTCGCCAAGGAGGGGAACGTAGTGGTTCGGCTCAAAGGGGGCGATCCTTTTGTCTTCGGACGCGGTGGCGAAGAGGCGGAAGCGGTGGTCGCTGCAGGGGTCGACTTTGAGATTGTGCCTGGTGTGACGGCGGCGGTCGCGGTTCCTGCCTATGCGGGCATTCCGGTGACCCACCGAACGTTAGCGTCCACAGTCACGTTTGTGGCCGGTCATGAAGACCCTACCAAAGCAACGGCCTTGCTGGATTGGCCAAGATTAGCCAGTGCATCAGGGACGCTCGTGTTCATGATGGGCATGAAGAATCTTCCTTCAATCGTCGGACAGTTACTGTCGGAGGGACGATCGCCAGACACGCCGGTCGCGGCGGTTCGTTGGGGGACCAAAGCCGATCAACAGACGATCGTGGGGACATTGGCTGATATTGTGGCGAGAACCGAAGACGCGCATCTCGAACCGCCGACGGTGATCGTTGTGGGTGAGGTCGTGCGATTGCGAGGACAGCTGAATTGGTTTGAAACCAAGCCGCTCTTTGGGAAACGGATCGTGCTCACTCGCGCACAGGAGCAGGCGAGAGAATTTTCCCAGCTGCTGGCGGCTTATGGCGCAGAGCCGGTTGAAATCCCGACCATTCAGATCGTGCCTCCGGCCAATTGGCAGGCGATCGATGACGCGATGACTTGTCTCAGTACCTATCAATGGCTGATCTTTACCAGCGTGAACGGGGTCCGGCCCTTCATGGACCGGCTCCATGCGGCGGGGAAAGATGCACGAGCATTAGCGAACCTTCGTCTGTGTGCAATTGGACCAAGAACTGCGCAGGAACTGGGAGCCTATGGGTTGACTCCGGATGTCGTTCCAGCCGAGTATCAGGCAGAGGGCGTAATTGCTGCCTTGGCTCATGTGGGAATCCGTGGGAGCCGTATCTTGATCCCACGCGCAGAAGTTGCTCGCGAAATCTTGCCGAAGCAGCTGCGCGAGTTAGGGGCAACCGTCGATGTCATTCCTGTCTATCGTACGATCGCCCCGGCGGTGGATGTCGCTTCCTTGACGCAGCAGTTTCACGAAGGGCAGGTGGCGGCAGTGACATTCACAAGTTCCTCCACCGTCCGTAACTTTGTGGAAGTCTTTGGAGGGCGGGACGCGGTGAAACTACTCGTTGCTCGGGTGGTCATTGCTTGCATTGGGCCCATTACGGCACGTACGGCGGAAGAGTATGGGTTGATGGTCACGGTCATGCCGGCTGAGAATACTGTGCCGGCGTTGGCAGACGCGATTGTGAGGCATTTCAAAGAAGTGGCTTCAGTTGCCGCTTCGATGCGCGGAGTAGGCCGAAGTAGATGTTAGGGTGATAGGACGAATTAGCAAAAGGAGGACAGGATATGGTTTCAGTCAAATCGTTCATGATTCCGAAGGAGAAGTTTGTGACGGTTGAGCGGGATACGAATGCCCAGACGGCGGCACGTATCATGCGGGATCGTGGCATCGGCAGCCTATTCGTGACGAACGGGAAGGAAATCATCGGCATCCTCACGGATACTGATATGGTCCGGCGGGTGGTCGCGGCCGGAGCCGACACCCAGAAGACAACGGCCGAACAGGTTATGTCGGCCCCTCTCTTGTCGATCGACGAGAATAAATCATTGTTAGATGCCAACGATCTGATGGCCAAAACACATACCCGCCATCTCGGCGTGACTCAGGAGGGCAAAATAGTCGGTATGATCTCCGTTCGTGACCTCGTGCTGTTCTTGACGAATCTCCCGAGGAAGTGATCCGATGAGCTTCCCCATACAGCGGCTCCGGCGGTTGCGGCAGCATGAGGGATTTCGTCGTATGGTACGGGAGACGAGCCTTGCTGTGTCCGACTTTATCTATCCGCTGTTCGTCGTCGAAGGACGAGATCGGCGGGAGGAGATCACCTCGATGCCGGGACAGTTCCGGCTTTCGGTCGATCTCTTGGTGAAAGAGGCCAGTGAGATTGCGGCCTTGGGAATTCCCGCCATCATTCTCTTTGGGATCCCTGACCGGAAAGATGATCGGGGGAGTTCGGGGTTCGATCCGAATGGCATCGTGCAGCGGGCAGTCAAAGCGGTAAAGGACCAGGTCTCGGGGCTGATGGTCGTGACTGACGTCTGCATCGACGAATATACCGACCACGGCCATTGTGGAATCGTTAAGGACGGTCGCATTCTCAATGATGAAACGTTGGAGTGTCTCCGTGCGATGGCCAGGACCCATGCGCAAGCCGGGGCCGACATGGTGGCTCCCTCCGACATGATGGATGGGCGGGTGGCGGCGATTCGGATGGAACTGGATCAGGCTGGTTTTTCAGAGCTGCCGATCATGGCCTATGCCGCTAAGTTCGCGTCCTGCTTTTATGCGCCGTTTCGAGATGCGGCGTTTTCAAGTCCGCAATTCGGTGATCGGCAATCGTATCAAATGGATCCGGCCAACCGCCGAGAAGCGCTTCGGGAGATCGCCCTTGATGTCGAAGAAGGGGCCGATATCATTATGGTGAAACCGGCATTGCCGTATCTCGATATCATTGCCGCGGCCAGAGCCCAGATGTTGTTGCCGGTGGCGGCCTATCAAGTAAGCGGGGAGTACAGCATGATCAAAGCGGCCGCCAAAGCCGGCTGGCTCGACGAATCGCGGGCCATGATGGAATCATTGCTCTCGATTAAGCGAGCCGGTGCAGATCTCATTCTGACCTACTTTGCCAAAGACGCAGCGCGTCTCCTCCGCTGACGACCATGTTGAAAGTGACGCGTGGGCTGTTCGACAAGTGTCCGCGTGCCTATCCGGTCGCCACCATCGGTAATTTTGACGGCCACCACCGTGGTCATAAAGCGCTGCTACAGATGGTGGTCGAGACGGCCAGGAAGGCACGGGGGACGTCGCTCGTGTTGACCTTCGAACCGCATCCGGTAAAAATCCTTGCCCCCCACATCGATCTTCGTTTTCTCACCAGTCCGGAGGAAAAGCTTGCGCACCTCGAAGCCGTGGGGATCGATGAAGTAGTTTTTCTAGACTTTACCCCCGCCTTTGCAGCCATGAGCCCGAATCAATTTGCCAAAGAGATCCTGTATCGGTCCCTCACCCTGTCCGAGCTGTTCGTGGGCAATCATTTTGCGTTTGGAAAGGGCCGGGCAGGTCGTATCGATGACCTTGTGCATTTCGGCGGGCAGTTTGGATTTCGCGTGCATACCGTGACTCCGGTGATGAGTGAAGGAGATGTGGTGAGTTCAAGCAGGATTCGCCAACTTATTCAGGCAGGGAATGTGGAGCGGGCTGCCACATTGCTCGGACGTGTCTATGGAATTCGAGGTACGGTGGTGCATGGGATGCAACAGGGTCGAGCGATGGGCTGGCCCACGGCCAATCTGAGGGTGCCAGCTGATCGTGTTGTGCCGCCCGATGGAGTCTATGCCGCGCGGACGGTCCACGGTACTCACACCTATGATGCAATCGCTTATATTGGGACAAGACCGACGTTTGGGACTGGCGAGCGGCTGATCGAAGTCAATCTTTTGGATCAGACCAGCGATTTGTATGGCCAGGAAATCTCCGTGCAGTTTGTGTCACGGGTACGCGGCGATCACACGTTTGCATCTGCCGCTGAGTTGTCGAACCAAATTGCCCGTGATGTGGAGCAGGCGCGTATCAGTTTGCGGCGTATTCAACAGGGAGTTCAGTAGCCATGGGCGTTGAGGTAACGGCCCTGAAGCCGTCATCCAGATTTGCCACACGACCGGCTTTGCTGACCCAGCTTGTTCGAACGGTGCGGCAGCAACAATTGTTCGCTCCCGGTCAGCACCTGCTCGTGGCGGTGTCAGGTGGGCCTGACTCAATCACGTTGTTATCCCTCCTCCATCGCCTGGCCAGAGCTTGGCGGCTCACGCTCACAGCGGTCCATTGTAACTATGGATTGCGCGGAGCGGAATCTGACGGTGATGAATCGTTTGTCAAAACCTTCTGTCAGGAACGACATCTGCCTCTTGTCATCCATCGACCCAAGCTAGTCAAGCGGCGACAGCGTTCATCGCTTCAAGCCGCGGCTCGCGACGCGCGCTATGATTTCATGAAGCAATTGGCTTACGAGGTAGGGGCGGACTGTATTGCGGTCGGTCATACCGCTAATGACCAGGCGGAAACGGTGCTCATGTGGATGTTGCGAGGGGCAGGCATGGCCGGATTGGCGGGGATGCCCTACGTCCGTGAAGATAGAGTTATTCGTCCGCTCCTGGCCTCAACTCGTGAGGAGGTATTGGCGTATCTAGATCATGAAGGGCTACCCTCTCGTCGCGATTCGAGCAATGAGAAGCCGCTCTACCATCGCAATCGGATCAGGAAGGAACTCCTTCCTGTCATCACGCAATTGGTGCCGGCTGCCATCCGTGTGCTGCAGCGGCAGGCGGATATATTGCGCGAGGACGAACAATATTTGGAGGAAGTAACAAATAATCTGGTACGCGCACTTGTGAGCCAGGATTCTGGAGAGGTGCAACAACTTAATCGCCAGGCCTTCATTCAGCTGCCGGTTGCACTTCAGAGGCGTCTCGTTCGGGCGGTCCTTCGGACTTATGATGAAGAGGGGCGCGCCAGCAGCGTTCGCGTGGTGGAGTCAGTTCGGCATGTCCTGCTCAAGGGAAGGAGCGGGGCCCGGCTTTCATTGAAGCAGGCTATGGTGAGCCTGGATCAGGGGGCAGTGCGATTTAGTCCAGCAAGAGAGAATCATAAGGATGAGACTGGTTCAGGGCACAGGAAGAGCGAGTGCCTGCTTCTTTCGGTGCCTTCGACAGTCTATTGGGCTAGAACGAATCAGCAGATTCATGTACAACATATGAGCCGTCATGACGCTGAGCAGGGAGGCGTGGCTTTGTCCGCGCAACGGGTTGTATTCGATGCCGATCGGTATTCGGATCCGCTTGTAGTTCGACCTTGGCGTACGGGTGATCGATTTTCTCCTCAGGGGATGAAGGGGAGAAGTAAAAAACTGCAAGATTATTTTACCGACAAGAAGATTGCTCGCCACCAACGTGAGACAATTCCATTGTTAGTTGCGCCGGAAGGGATTCTTTGGGTTGTGGGCATGCGGCAAGATGAACGGTTCGCCGTCAGTCGTGAGACAACTAGCTGTCTGGTTGTATCGGTGAACAAGAGGGCCTCAGAGAAGGAGTAGGGGAACATGGAGCGGATCTTCGGTCGGCCGATCGTGACGCAGGAAGAAATGCGTACCAGGATTCGCGAGCTGGGCAAGCAGATTACAACCGATTATTCAGGGAAGGATTTCGTCTTGGTGGGGGTATTGAAGGGGGCCTATGCTTTCTATGCTGATTTGGCTCGCGCAATCAGAATTCCCATGCGGGTTGACTTTCTTATGGTAACGAGTGATGGGTCTGGGGCAAAAATATCCGGCAAAGTTAAAATGCTGACCGAGCTGACCGAGGACATCAAGGGTAAAGACGTCCTGCTGGTGGAAGACATCGTCGATTCCGGACTGACGGCCCAATATTTGGTCAAGAGCTTGGCAAAAAAGAAGCCTCGATCGATTAAAGTCTGTACCTTGCTGAGTAAGCCAGATCGTCGGACCATCAATATCGCGATCGACTATGTAGGGTTCAAGATTCCGAATAAGTATGTGGTTGGGTACGGACTCGATTACCAGCAGAAGTATCGGAACCTTCCCTATTTGGCTGTCTTGGATATGGAGGGAGATCAAGAGTAAGGCTTTGGTCGTACGGTTGTCAGTTTGAATGCGCCTGTGGTACTATTACTCACGTTCACGGTTTTTCTGACCATGTGCGTGCCTTCCACAAGGAGATCTGGATGAATTCCAGGACAAAGAACATACTATTCTGGGTCGTCGTCGGCCTCTTTATGATTTTGCTGTTCAACTTGTTCAGCGTGCCGCACCATGAACCTGAAGAAGATGTGATTTTTAGCGAGTTCATGACCAAACTCGACAAGGGAGAGATTGAGCGGGTCATCATCAAAGCCAGCCACATCAGCGCTGTTCTAAAAGACAAGACCCGCATTCGAACCTACTCGGTGGAATACCCTGAATTGGTGCAGGTCTTGCGGGACAGGGGCGTGCAGATTGAGGCGAAGCCACC
The DNA here is from genome assembly GCA_043745235.1 of Nitrospira sp. Taxonomy (GTDB): domain Bacteria; phylum Nitrospirota; class Nitrospiria; order Nitrospirales; family Nitrospiraceae; genus Palsa-1315. The sequence goes on from JAYTTD010000168.1 coordinate 7,591, forward strand.
GGATGAAAGTCCCTGGTACATTACATTTCTTGTGACATGGGGGCCATTTGTACTGTTCCTGGGGCTATGGTTTTTCTTGATGCGGCAAATGCAGATGGGAGGCAATAAGGCACTCTCATTTGGGAAGAGCCGCGCTCGTCTGCTGACAGAAGAACGTAAGAAGGTGCTGTTCTCCGATGTAGCGGGTATCGATGAAGCCAAGGACGAAGTGCTCGAGATCATCGAGTTTCTCAAGGATCCTCGCAAGTTCCAAAAGCTCGGCGGCCGCATTCCCAAGGGCGTCTTGATCGTCGGTCCTCCCGGTACTGGGAAGACGCTACTGGCCAAGGCCATTGCCGGTGAGGCCAGTGTGCCGTTCTTCAGTATCAGCGGATCGGATTTTGTCGAAATGTTTGTCGGCGTCGGAGCGTCCCGCGTTCGCGATCTCTTCGAGCAGGGGAAGAAACATGCGCCCTGCATTATTTTTATCGACGAAATCGATGCCGTTGGGCGGCTTCGCGGAGCAGGGTTGGGCGGAGGTCATGATGAGCGTGAACAGACGCTCAATCAATTGCTCGTGGAGATGGACGGGTTCGATACGACAGAAGGTGTGATCTTGGTCGCGGCGACCAACCGACCGGATGTCCTGGACCCTGCCTTGCTCAGACCGGGGCGTTTCGATCGGCAAGTCGTGGTCAATCGACCGGACTTGCGTGGCCGTACTGAAATTCTCAAAGTGCACTCAAAGAAAGTTCCGGTCGCGGCGGACGTGGAGCTGGAGAAAATCGCGCGCGGCACGCCGGGATTTTCAGGAGCCGACCTGGAAAACTTGGTCAATGAAGCGGCACTCTGGGCCGCGAGACTCAACAAGAAAGAAGTGGCGTTTGTCGACTTCGAGATGGCCAAAGACAAAGTACTGATGGGGGCTGAACGGAAGAGCTTGATCTTGAGCGACGAGGAGAAACGGACAACGGCCTATCATGAAGCCGGGCACGCGCTGATTGCCAGACTGATTCCTGGAACGGATCCCGTCCACAAAGTGACTATCATTCCTCGGGGCCGCGCTTTGGGCCTGACCATGCAGCTCCCTACCGATGACCGGCACGGCTATTCTAAAGGGTACCTGTACAACCAGCTCGCCATCCTCATGGGAGGGCGTGTGGCGGAAGAGTTGGTCTTGAAGGAGATGACGACCGGAGCGGGGAACGATCTCGAGCGGGCGACCGATCTTGCGAGGAAGATGGTCTGTGAATGGGGCATGAGTGAAAAAATGGGTCCCTTGACGTTCGGCAAACAAAACGAACAGGTTTTTCTTGGGCGAGAGCTTGGGAGCCAACGCGACTTCAGCGAACAAATAGCTATGGAGATCGACGAGGAAGTCAAACGGCTTGTGATGGAAAACTATGAGCGGGCAAAGCGTCTCCTCACAGAGAATATGGCGAGTCTGAAAAGATTAGCAGAAGCTCTTTTGGAGAAAGAAGTGCTCGACGGGTCCGATATCGATCACATTCTCTTACAGTCCACATCCCAAGCGGTTCCTGCCTAAATTCTGCCTCGCTGATTCTGGGACACCATTTCAGGGCATTGGTGTCCCAGGCAGTACAACTGAAAGACCATAGGCGAGAAGGGAGTCCTTCGCGCGAGGGTGTGGTGTATTGCGGTGTGCACCCTATTTCCGCCCACGATAGGGTGCGGCTCCCTACTATATACGGAGGCACTGTCGGTTGGTGTTAGAAGCAAAGATATTGACACGGCAAGCGAAGGATCGGCTAATCGAATTCCCCGCCAGACCTTTAATTATGGGCGTTGTGAATGTGACGCCGGATTCGTTCTTCGACGGTGGCCGCTATTTGGGTGCAGAAGCCGCCGTGGCTCATGCTATTCAATTGGTGGAAGAAGGGGCTGATCTATTGGATATTGGCGCAGAGTCGACGCGCCCGGGTGCCGATGTCGTGAGCGAGGCAGAAGAGTGTCGACGGGCAATTCCCGTTGTGAGCGCTGTTGCAAAAGCCGTCACCGTTCCCATCTCGATCGATACCTCAAAAGCTGCAGTTGCACGGGCGGCACTCGACGCGGGGGCGGTTCTCGTGAACGATGTCACCGCTTTACGAGGCGACCGCGCCATGGTCGATGTGGTGGCCAAAACGGGAGCCGGAATCGTCTTGATGCATATGCCTGGTACGCCACGCACGATGCAGCAGGACCCCCACTATGACGATGTGGTTGGCGAGATTGTTGATTTTTTCGAAGAACGAATCCGTTTCGCGATGGCACATGGCATTGTACAAAGACAAATGATTCTTGATCCTGGCATCGGGTTTGGTAAGCTGCTGCTACATAACCTTACGCTGTTAGCTCAATTGCGCCGCTTCATGCAGTTTGAATGTCCATTGCTGATCGGTGTCTCACAGAAGGCGTTTCTTGGGCAGCTTGTGAATCGTCCGGTTCAGGAGCGTCAGTGGGCTACGGCGGCGGCGGTGGCGATGGCAGTGGATCGCGGGGCTGGGATTCTTCGTGTCCATGACGTGAAGGCCATGAAGGATGTGGTGCAGGTCACAGCGGCGATTAGCCAACAGACGATCATATCGATGAAAGCACACCATGCGTAAATTGTTCGGTACCGATGGGGTCCGGGGGGTCGCCAACCTCGATCCAATGACCAGTGAAATGGCGATGCAGCTGGGGCGAGCCGCGGCACATTTGTTTATGCGCCGATCCGGACGCCATCAGATCGTGATCGGCAAGGACACCCGCATTTCAGGTTATATGTTGGAGTCGGCGTTGACTTCCGGGATTTGCTCGATGGGTGTCGATGTGTTGCTGGTCGGCCCGATGCCGACGCCGGCGATTGCATTCTTGACGAGGAGCCTCCGTGCCGATGCCGGAGTAATGATCTCGGCTTCGCACAATCCCTACCAGGATAACGGCATCAAGTTTTTCTCCAACAACGGGTTCAAGCTGCCCGATGAGATGGAATCTCGCATTGAGAGGCTCATCGTCTCGAACGAGATTGCCCATCTACGGCCGACGGCCGATGCCATTGGGAAAGCCTATCGAATCGACGATGCCGAGGGGCGTTACATTGAGTTCGTCAAACGGTCTCTCCCAAAGGAGCTGGACTTTCAGGGGATCAAGATTGTGGTCGATTGTGCCAATGGCGCAGCATACAAGGTTGCGCCAACGGTGTTGCGCGAACTCGGAGCAAAGGTCGAAGTGATCGGCAATAAGCCGGACGGGATGAATATCAATGCCGGCTGTGGCGCGGTGCATCCCGAGCTGCTGCAGAAGGCGGTCCGCGAGCAGGGGGCTCATCTCGGTGTGGCGTTGGACGGGGATGCCGATCGGGCCATCTTTGTTTGCGAACAGGGACGTGTCGTGGACGGCGATCATATTATGGCGATGTTGGCGCTCGATCTTCATCGCCAGGGGCAATTGGCGAAGCAGACGGTGGTGGGGACCGTCATGAGCAACTTCGGGTTGGAGCTTGCGATGACGAAAGCAGGTATTGCCCTCACGCGGACTGCCGTCGGTGACAGATATTTGCTCGAACGGATGTCGGCCGAGGGCTATAACTTCGGAGGAGAGCAGTCAGGCCATTTTATTTTCCTGGACCACAATACGACCGGTGATGGCTTGATTTCGGCATTGCAAGTCTTGTCGCTGATGAAGCGCACGGAGAAGCCCTTGTCCGAGCTGGCCCACGCCATGACGGCGGTGCCGCAAGTATTACTCAACGTGAACGTGACGAAAAAGCCGAACCTCGACACAGTCCCCGAACTGCAACGCGCGATTTGTGAAAGTGAGCAGCGTCTCAACGGCAGCGGACGTGTCTTGGTGCGCTACTCCGGGACCGAACCGCTTTTGCGGGTGATGGTCGAGGGTGAGTGCGATGATACGATTCGCGAAGTGGCCAATCATCTTGTCGACGTCGTCAAGACTCATCTGGGTTAGGGTTGTCGCCCTCCATTGAGAGGGAGGCTCATGCTGCCGTCCCTCACCGTTGCCTTCATTGCCGGGCTCCTCGTTGGATCGCAGATTCCCTATTTCCCCCTGTCCGCCTCGTTCCTCCTCCTTCTCACTGCGCTAGGCGCCTTCGTCCTCGAACGACTCAATCGGTTCTCCATCCGCCAGGCGACATGGCTCTATGGAGCACTCTTGGTGGGCGTCGTCTATTGGAGTGTGGCCGTCAATCTGGCTGCCCATGATCCGATGGTCGAGCAGTCGTCAGATGCGCCGATCGAGGTGACCGGTCGTATTGTGGCGCCTGTGCAACAGACGCCAGATCGACTGGTCATGATCATCAGATCGGACGCTCCAGGTACCGAGTTGGGAGCGTCCACACATATTCGGCTGACCTGGCGCACACCGGAGCGAATATTTTTCCAAGGCGATCGGGTCGGTTTTCGAGCAAAGTTGCGCAGTCCCAGCGGGTCATTGAATCCTGGTGGATTCGACTATGCGGTTTATCTTGAGCGGCAAGGGATCGATGCGATCGCCACGGTGACCGGGTCCGAGGCGGTGCAGTTTCTTGAGTCTGGGCGTGCGCATGTCTGGTGGGCGATCTGGAATCAATTCGATCGGTGGAGAAGCAGTATCCGTCTCGCCGCGCTGCAGACCCTTCCTCAGCCTGCACTAGGACTCTATGTGGGTATCATCATTGGCGATCGAGGGTATTTGGATCCAGATCTGCGCGATCAGTTCATGGCAACGGGGACGGTCCATCTCCTTTCTATTTCAGGGAGCCACTTGGGCCTCGTCGCGCTGCTCATCTTCGCGGTCGTCAGATGGGCGATGATTCTGTTGCCTGCGGATTGGCTTCTTGCGTTGTCTCGGAGAATTACGCCGACTCGCATTGCCGCTGTCTGTACGTTTTTTCCTGTCGCAGGCTACGCCTTCCTGGCCGGGGCGGAACTGGCGACGATGCGGTCGTTGTTGATGGTGACTGTGGGGCTGAGTGCGATCTGGCTCGGCCAGGAGCGGCGTGTCTTCCATGCCCTCTCTGCCGCCGCGCTGGGCATTGTCTTGCACGATCCTCAGGCGTTGTTCGATATCTCGTTTCAGCTCTCCTTTTTGTCCGTCTTCGCCATTGCTGGGTGGCTCTCCTGGCCGACCGCTGCCGAACTGGAGGAACTACCGAACGAGCCGTCGTTCCTGAGAACCTGCGCTCGTTGGGGGAGAGACGCCGTGATCATGAGCGGGGTAGTCACCGTGGTGACTCTTCCTCTTGTTGCGTACTATTTCAATCAAATGCCCTGGCTCGGTCTTTTCACCAATGTGGTGGCCGTTCCGGTGATGGGGATTCTGCTGGTTCCGATCGGACTCGCTGCCGGAATCTGGCAAATCGTGGTTGGGGGAACCATGCTGCCCTTGGCTTCACTGAATCTGTGGTTCCTCGAACACTTTGTAGCTGCGGTCCGTCTGGTGTCGATGCTGCCGGGAGGGGAATGGCATGTCGCAGCCCCTTCGGTCCTCGCCATGTTGTTATTTTATGGCTGTCTCGTATTGCTATGGCGGCGAGTGGGCCGCGCGGCGTTCCGGTTGGCAGTAGGCGCCGGAATACTATTACTATTGCTGTGGTGGGCCTGGTCCCCACGGATGTTTCTTGATGGAGATCGCTTCCGAGTCACGTTCCTGGACGTCGGGCAAGGCGATAGCGCGGTCGTTGAACTGCCTGATGGACAGGTGGCGCTGATCGACGGAGGAGCGACGTATGAGCGATTCGATATGGGGCGTGGGGTGGTGGCTCCGTTTCTCTGGAACCGGGGAATCCGGACCATCGACCAGGTGATCGGTACGCATCCTCAACTTGATCATGTCGGAGGTCTTGCCTGGGTGGTCCGCCATTTTATCGTGAAGAACTACTGGGGATCGGGAGCGACCCGCGAAGAACTATTCTATCGACGACTGCAGCAGTCATTGGCTACTCAAGGACTACAAGAAGGGGTGGCTAGAGAAGGACAGGAGATCGTGTCATCAGGCCCCTGCCGGCTGGTGGTCCTCAACCCGCCGGCGGACGAGCAACGTGATGTGCCGTTCTACGATAGCAAGATGGATGGGCATGAATTGAATAATCGTTCAGTGGTGACGCGTCTGACGTGTGGTACTCATACGATGCTCTTCGCGGCGGATGTCGAGCGAGATGGCTTGTCGCGAATGAGACGCGCATCGTCTCACGGTTCGATCGAGATCCTCAAGGTGCCACATCACGGGGCGGTGAGTTCATTGAATCGTGACTGGTTGACGTCCTTGCATCCCAAGTATGCCGTATTTTCTTCCGGTCGCCATAATTCCTACAGGCACCCGGCCACAGCTGTTCTTGATGCGTATGGGTCGGAAGGCAGTACGGTATTGCGAACCGACCGTGACGGCGGGGTGTGGTTTACCGGAGGAGTCGCTGACGCACCGTTCCATGTGCACCGAGCGAGAGACTTGGTGTGGCAGCCGACGAACAGAGCCTCCTGTCTGTGGGCCTGCGAACAGGCGAATTGGGGTCGGATTTGGAAACAATGGCGCGACCGTTATTGACCACCGTTTTGCCGAGGTATTGACCTCGGCGCAGGACCACTGCAGCTGATCCTAGATCAGTTCGAGTGAATGAGAGAGTGCACATTTCACGTCTTGGCTAGACATAATTCGGCTCTGCATTTACCATCAGTGAAGACTTCATAGCATAAGGCACTGACTTTATTCGTTTTTCATCACATGCTAGCAAGGCATAGCATGTGCAATACCCGCGTGGGTAAGCACATGTATGTCTCAATATTGAGGGAGCTAGGGTATGCCAAATCTTGTGCGAATCGTGATTCAGTTACCGCTCAATCTCAAAACCCAGCTCGACAACTTGAAACAGCAAGGGTACACGACCAGTGGCTTCATCAGGGCCGTGTTGGAACGGGAGTTTGCGAAAATGGAGGAAAAGCCTGTTACTCCCTTTCCCGTTGGCAAACGAGTGAATAGCCGGTAACCGCTTGTTATACCCTGATCATAAGAGAGAGGCTGGGGGAGCTGTGACGCGGTTAACCGATCTTATTCGAGAGCAGTCGAGTCAGGAAGCTGGAAGCCCTGATGCAAAAAGTCTTACCCGTTCCATGGAGAAGACTGACTCTCTCATTTCACCCTCCACCCCTTTACCGGCTGTAGCTGAGACAGATTGGCATCAACATGCATGCCATGAGCTTCAGGGAATCAAGCGCGCGGTTCAGACGAGGCAGCCCTGGACGCTTGATGCGTTAACCCGGATCGCATCTGGTGTCGTATCCTCTCTTGGAACCAATGACAGGCTGGTGCAGACGGTACTGCAGCACGAAGGCGGAGATTACCTTGTCAACAATGCCGTGAGTGTTGCAATCGTGAGTGTGAAGATTGCAGAAGCGCTCCGATACGAATCGGCGAAGCTCGAGCAGGTTGCGTTAGCGGGATTGTTACACGACCTTGGCATGTTCGCCCTACCAGACGCTGTGGTGTACAAGACCGGGACGTTAAGAGAAGAAGACCTCCAACAGATCAGGGAGCATCCACAGCATGGAGTTCGCCTGTTCAAAGAAGTGGGAGAAGCCTATCCATGGGTGGAAAGAGTGATTCTCCAGGAGCATGAGCGACGGGATGGGAGCGGCTATCCTCAACGGCTGATCGGTGATCAGATCGATGAGATGGCCCTCGTTGTCGGGCTGGCAGACGTCTTTGATGCGCTGATGAGCTCACGGCCCTATCGAGGAGGTGTGTCGCCCCATCGAGCGATCTGTACGCTCCTCACAAACGGTAAGGCACTGTTTCCATATCATCTCTTGAAGGCTTTGGTCGATCAACTTTCGGTCTATCCATTAGGGACGACCGTTCGTCTGAACACCGGCGAGACCGGAGTCGTGTCTCGGTTGAATCGGCAGTACCCACTGCGCCCCATCTTGCGAGTCTCGCAACAGGCTGCATCGTCTCACGCGCCGGCATCGAAGACGGTGGACATGCGAGTTGAGACCTCCCTGCACATTGTGGAAGTGGTGCCCGTTGGTTGATCCGCGATTGAGAATAGGAGATGAGGCCGTGCGACAACTAATACCCCGACATCTCATCGGTCTTCTGGGTGCTGGTGCGATTCTCGCTGTGGCGTTTCTGGGGTGCCACAATCCAGCTAGTTCGTCTTTGCCACCGTCGGCAATCAGCCTACCTGGAATGGCGGTCCCACCGTTGGCGAAGGGAGATGTCTATGCCGATGAAACCGTCCCGACCTCGGAAACCCCTATCGAAACGGGTGACACGCTTGAGGTAGTGATTCGTCGCGGTGCTGGCGAGGAGAAGTTCGCTAGTGTCGTACGGGAGAACGGAAATATTTCCGTCGGGTTTATGGAGGTGGATGTCGGGGGTGTCACCGCGGCTGTGGCGGAAACTCGCGTCCAGGAAGCCGCAGTGCCCTATATGCGTCAGCCGCGTGTACAGGTCCTGCTGAAGAAGAAAGTCTTGAAGGTCAAGCGCGTCTTCGTGTTTGGGGATGTGAAGAAGCCAGGAATGGTTCCCATGCCGAGACACATGACTGTGCTGCAAGCCATTGCCGCCGCAGACATGTACCAAGAAACGGCGCTAATGGAAGAAGTCCGGGTGATTCGAGGCGGCGACCTCGCAAAGCCGCACATTCTTATGGCTGATCTCGCGCGGGCGTTTACCTATGGCGATATGACGAGGAACATATCGCTGGAGGAAAACGATATCGTATTTGTGCCGCGCGAACATCTTGGCGATGCCTCCGAAGCTGGGAAAATGATGATGCCGATCATTACGGCCGCGATTGCACCCCTCTATCCGGTGTTCCTTATTAACGCGGTAATGGGGCGATGATAGTCGCAGTTGAGACAAAAGAAGGATACTGACCCCAATGGCCCAATACGAACTCAACGTCATCGATTATTGGCTGATCGTCAAGAAGCGGAAGTATCTTATTCTGCTGGCGGCGGGGCTCGTGGTGTTGTTTACGTTTTTGTTTTCAGAAATGTTCAAGCCGAGCCCGCTGTATGAAGCGTCTGCGCTAGTAAAGTTCGACCGAACGAGCACCGTGGCTCAACAGCTGATCGAGACCATGTCCTTCTCTAACGCCAACGACCTCAACTCCCAGACTGAGTTTATTCGTGGGTTTCCCGTGATGGAGCGTGTAGCGATGGAATTAGCGCGCGTACCGGCAAACGTGTCGCCTGAAGAGAAGCGATCGGCCACCTACCTCAATACGGTGTATAACCTGGGTCAGGAAATCAAGACGCAGCGGGAAGGCGATACGAACATCATCCGCATCACGGCCACTTCGGATCAACCGGAGATGGCAGAGAAGACGGCCAATTCAGTGGCCAATGCCTATCGCCTGGAAAATATCATGACCCGAAATCGTCTTGTCATGGAGTCACGGCGGTTTGTCGAGGAACAGTTGGCTGGGCTTGAAAAACAGTTGAACAGTGCGGAGGAAGCGTTGAGAGCCTTTAGAGAACGGGAAGGGCAGGTCTTTTTGACCGACGAGGCGCGCGCCGCGCTGGAGACATTCACCAAGCTGGAAGAACAGCAGAATGAAGTGGCGCGAAAGCGGGCGGAGGGGGAACGGCAGATCTCGGTGCTCAATCGAACCGAAGCGGTGCTTGGAAACCAAACCGGTCGGATCTTCACAGAGGAGCAGAATGCACTGCTCACAATCCTCAATCAGCGCCTTCTTGATCTCCTCCAGGAACGAAACACCCTCCTGATTAACTACACAACGGATCACCCGCAAGTCTTGGAGCAGCAGAAGAAGATCGATAATGTCAGAGCCGAGATGGTTCTTGAACTTCGAGCCAAGCTCAAGACCATGCAGGACCGTGAAGCCACGCTTCTGGATCAGCGTGATCGCTATCGGGGCCGTTATTTACAGTTCCCGCGAGCGGCGATTCAGATGAGCCGACTCGAACGTGAGGTGAAAGTCAATGCCGATTTGCTGGCGACGCTCAAGGGTAAGCATCAAGAACTACAGATCAAGAGCGCTGAGCGAATCGAGGAGGTGACAATTGTTGCGCCGGCCATCACGCCCAGTGTACCGATCAATGCGCCCAACACCGAGTTGAACCTCATGGTTGGGTCTCTCATGGGAGTCTTTCTTGGAATCGTTGTGGCCTTTGCGCGTGAATCATTCGATACGTCGATCGGTACCATCGAGGGAGTCGAGGAGTTTCTCAAGGTGCCAGTGCTTGGCGTCATTCCACAGTTCGACGGTCAGGAAATGGAGGAAGCTGCCCGCGCGGCGCTTCCAGCCCATGCCTCTGCGTCGACCGTGGAAAATTTCTCGAAACTGATTTGCCTGATCGATCCGAAGTCTCCCCTGTCCGAGAGTCTGCGGTCGCTGCGGACGAATATCCAATTTGCCAGCATGAATCGGAAGGTTAAATCCATTCTCTTCACGAGCGCGGGCATTGGAGAAGGCAAGAGCACTTGTGTCACCAATCTAGCGATCACCCTTGCCCAAGAGGGACAACGAGTATTGCTCGTCGATGCAGATCTTCGGAGGCCGATTGTGCATCAGAGGCTGGGCCTTGATCGGGCCCCAGGCCTGGCAGATGCTTTGGTGGGCAGTATCTCCTGGCGCAGTCATATACGGTCTGCCACGGATCTGATGCTTGGGCCGATGGGGGCGGATCGGGTGATGAGCACGCCGGGGTTGGACAACCTGCATATTTTGACCAGCGGGTCTGAGGTGGGCAATCCGAACGAGTTCCTCAATATCAACAAGATCAAGACGCTGGTACATGAAATGAATGAGGAGTACGACCTCGTACTCTTCGATACTCCTCCCATTCTCCCGGTTACGGATGCGGTGGCGTTCAGCTCACTCGTCGACGGGACGATCGTGGTCTACCAAGTTGGGCGGATCGGTCGGAACGCCCTCAAGCGGGCAAAGTTCCTTCTAGACCATGCGCAGGCCAATGTGATGGGCATCGTCTTGACGAACGTGAAATCCGAGGTCACTCCGGACTACGGTGTCTACCGCTACGAATATCGCTGACGCGTCAGTAGGAGCCGACATCCCATGCATGCATCGATGGTGAAATCGCAAGATGCCGTCATCATCTCGGCGCTGGCAGTCGTGCTCGCGCTCGGTCTGACACTGACGACCCCGACGATCGGCATACAAGTCGTCTTCGGTTTTCTCATTGTGCTGGTGGCCTTTACCTCGGTTCCCGCCTCGCTCTTTCTGCTGATTGGCTCCATGTTGCTCTCTCCGGAGATTGCCGTCGGGCGAGTGGAGGGGAGAGGCGTCGGTGCGCGAGATCTCTCGTTTCGTATGGACGATTTCTTGCTTGTGATTATCGGATTCAGTTGGCTGGTCAAGACGATCATCTATCGCGATCTGGCACTCATTCGCGAGACGCCGATCAATCGTCCCATCGTCTATTACATGTTGGTCTGTGTGCTTGCGACGCTGATCGGCATCGTCGCCGGTCGCGTTCGTCCGCTCACGGGGTTCTTTTTCATCATGAAATATTTCGAATACTTCTTTGTGTTCTTCATGGTTGTGAACCATGTGTCAACCAAACGGCAGGTTGTCAGTCTCGTGACGGCGTTACTGGCGATCTGCTTCGTGATTAGTGTCTATGCGATCGTTCAGATTCCAAGCGGACAACGGGCGAGCGCGCCGTTTGAAGGGGAAAGTGGCGAACCTAACACCCTCGGCGGATACCTGGTTTTTATTATGGCGATCGTTATGGGCCTTTTCCTCCACTTGAAGTCCGGACCGATTCGGGTCGTGCTCGTGCTTCTCATGGGGTTCATCAGTCTGGCTCTCATGGCCACGCTCTCTCGTTCGTCTTACCTGGCTGCTGGTGTGTTGATGCTGGCTGTCGCCGCGACGCAATGGCGGAGACCTGGTGTGCTTGCACTCATACTCCTGCTCGCGGTCGTGCTTCCTTTTGCCGCGCCTGATAATGTGAAGAATCGGGTCAACGAGACATTTTTTGGACGTCAGTATGGAGGCGAAATCGCAGTGGGACGCGTCGGGTTGGACCTCTCCACAACAGAGCGGCTTCGTTCCTGGCAGTATGTGTTGAAAGATTGGCTCCACAGCCCTGTACTCGGCCGGGGTGTGACCGGCTATGCCTGGGCCGACGCCCAATACGTGAAGATCCTCGGTGAAACGGGTCTCGCCGGCCTCGTCGCGTTTATCTTCTTGATTTTTCGACTGTGGAGGCGCGCACGCGAGACCTTTCTGGCCGAACAGGATCCATTTTGTAAGGGCTTGGCCCATGGATTGTTGCTCGGCCTGGTAGCGATGCTCGCCCATGGCATCGGAGCCAACACCTTCATTATCATCCGCATCATGGAGCCTTTCTGGCTGTGTGCCGGGCTTGTCATGATCTTGCCACGCCTGACGTCGGAGCAGACGAACCCCGCCCCGCAACGAGCGCTCGTATGAAGTGGTTTATCTTCTGTTATTGGTATGAGCCGGATGCGGCATCCGATCCCGTAGGACTGGTACGTCTCTGGACCTTGGCGCGTCAGCTTGTTGAACGAGGCGACAGCGTGACAGTCCTTCCTCCACGGTATCGATCCGCGCTGCTCCAGCGAGGATTCTCGACCGCGCCGATTCCGCTTCTTCCTTGGCCGGTGTTGCGTCCGGTTTCCTACGCGGTTCTCTCTTGTATTGTCGGTCTCGTGCGAGCGTATCGGTCGAAACCCGATGTCGTGTATTACCGGTGGATGGACAGTCCACATCCCTTGTTGTTCGCGAGACTGGTCGGAGCGCAGTGCGTCTGCGAAGTGAACGGGGAACCGGTGCCTGATTGGTCAGAGACAGATCGCACAATCAAGAGAAGACTCAAACACTGGCTGGCGTCGTGTGCCCTCAGCCGCTGCGATCGTGTGGTTGTTCTGACAGATGGATTACGCGATCTCGTCGTTCGCCGCTATCGTGTTGCCGCTGAACGAGTTGCCGTACTCCCGAGTGGAACGGATACCGGCTTGTTTGTCCCTCAGGACGCAGCGGTATGTCGACGTCGAATCGGAGTGGGCTTAGAGCGGGACTACATCGGTTTTGTCGGCAGCTTCTACCGCTATCAAGGATTGCAATGTTTGTTGGATGCGATGGCCATCATTAAACGTACTATGCCATCCGTGCAGCTACTCTTGGTCGGTGACGGAGAAGCCGCGCCGGAGTTGAAACAACAGGCGGACCGATTGGGACTGAATTCGTGTATTACCTGGGCTGGCAGGATTCCCTATGAGGAGGTTCCCGCCTGGATCGGTGCTATGACGCTTTGTGTGGCTCCGTTCAGAGGGGACCGAGGCGAAACGTCTCCGGTCAAAATTTTTGATTATCTTGCCTGTGGCAAGCCCGTGATCGCCAGCGCGATCTCTTCTGTCTCCGCTACATTTGCTCAAGAGGACGGAATTGCATTAATTCCACCAGACGATCCAGCCGCATTGGCTCAGGCGGTGCTGGGACTTTTGAGGGACCCAGGCCGACAGAGACGCATGGCTGTCATTGGACGAAAATTTGTCGAGCAAGGGTTTAGCTGGATAGACCTCACGAGTCGCTTGAGGAAATGGCTTGCCACCGAGAAGGCTTTGATACACCATGCGCATCCTCGTGTTTTGTGATGAAGACCTGAGCATTGCGGCAGGTGGAGCCCGGCAGGTCTTAGAACTTTCCAAAGCCCTTTCGGTACGCCGCCATACCGTTCGAATCGTGGCGCCCCAGCTTGCTCAAGGCCATCAGCTCGCACAGGAGTTCGCCGCGTTGTCATTCCGGCCTGTGACTGTTTGGCGGGTGGCTGGTCTTCGACCCTTCTCGTTTCTGATCGCTTCATGGCATCTCTTGCGGCAGGAGCTGGCAGCGTGGCGGCCGGATGTGCTGCTATGGTTCGATTCGCCAGGGCAGATGGCCCCGCTGCTTGCTCTATCCAACCATGCTTGTGCAAGCGTGCTCTTTGTCAATGGTTTGCCGGAGGAAGAGGTGCAAGGGATCTGGCGACTTCCATTCGTACGATGGATGCTTCGCGCTGCGTTGAAAGCTGCTGCGCGCCGTGTGCATGCGGTGGTGAGCATCTGCCGAGAAATCGTGGTGCAGATGCAAGACGCCTGGGGAATCCCCCCGGAGCGTTGCCATGTGATTCGCAATGGAGTCGATGAGAGTCGCTTCCATCCTCAACCGCATGCGGCTGCCAGAAAAGTTCTCGGACTTCCTGTCGAAGGTCTCTACATAGGATTTGTCGGCGGATTCTTTCCCTGGCATGGGTTGGAGACATTGATTGAAGCGGTGCCTTTCGTGCATGCCAAGGTACCCTCCGCCACATTTTTAATGGTGGGAGAAGGCCAAACGAAACCCGCGCTCGAACAGCTGGTTCAGCAACAAGGATTGACGGAGATCGTCCGCTTTGTCGGTCGGGCCGATTGGGCGCAGGTACCGACCTGGATTGCAGCCTGCGATGTCTGCGTTGTATTGCATCGGCAGACTCGATCGTATCCCGGTGATTCCATGAAATTGTGGGAATATATGTCGTGTGGGCGACCCGTCGTTACGACAATTGGGCCGGGGTATGGAGAGACGGTGGAGGCCATCGGCTGCGGGCTCGCAGCAAAGCCAGGCGATGCACAGGATTTAGCCAGGCAGTTAATCCGTCTTCTTGAGGACTTTGATGAGCGAATGAAGATGGGTGACCGAGGGCGGATGGCGGTCATCCAGGCCCATACGTGGGACGCACGTGCCCGGGAACTTGAACAGGTGTGCAGCGCAGCGCTTGCTGCGACGCGACGAGCAACATGATAATCAGTCGTGACATGATAATGGCAGAAGTCCAGATTGAAAATGACCGGGCTGAACCAACCTCGCCTCGTCTGCGCCACCGGATTCTCCACGCTGGGGGATGGGCTGGGGCGGGCTTTGTGTTGGATAAAGTGCTCGCGGCGATCCAACTCATGCTGGTGGCGCACTTGTTAACTCCGTCCGATTTCGGCGTGATGGCCGCATCCGCGACCATCGTCCTGGCCTTCATGACAATCAGTGAATTGGGCTTGGAATCGGCGTTGATTGCCAAGGCTGAGGTTGATCGTGAAGACTTGGCTGTCGCCTGGACCATAGCGATGGCACGGGGAGTGGCGATGGCAGTCTGTCTCTGGGCGGCGGCCGATATGATTAGCCAGGCTATGCAGATGCCTCAACTGGTGTCGCTGTTGCGGGTGCATGCCTGGGTGCTCGTGCTGCATGGGTTACAGAGTCCGGCAATGGCCATTGTCTTGAAGAACCTGGATTTGCGGCGGCGTGTCACCATGGATATCGTCCGACGCGTGATTGAGGCCTGCGCGATCGTCGCTCTCGCGTTGTGGCTCCGCAGTGTATGGGCGCTGTTGCTTGGGCAGATAGTAGGGATGTGCGTGGGTAGCCTCTTATCATTCTGGGTGGCACCGTTTCGGCCACGCCTGTCGCTCAGCCGCCCTGCACGAAATCATTTTCTGCGCTATGGAAAACAATTGAATCTTACAACGCTCTATATCTTCGGAGTTATGAGTGGGGGAGAGCTGGTCATCGGTCGCGTGCTCGGCCAAGAGGCGTTGGGTCTCTATCAGATCGCGCTGGCGATTCCTCTCTTGTTAGGCGTGCGGGCTACGGTGCTGATCCATCAGATCAGCATGCCGACCTACGCGTTGCTTCAACGGGATCGGCTTGGTGTGGTCCGTGTATTCGAATTGCAAATGGGCCTGGTTGGACTGATTTTCATTCCACTCGCGGCAGGCGTTGCGGTGCTTGCTCCGGTCATTGTTCCACTGGCATTTGGTCCTCAGTGGCTCGCCATCGTCGAACCACTCAGAATGCTCTGCCTGTATGCCGTCTGCGCCGGGTATTTGAGCATCATGTCCGCCTTGCACTATGGGGCGAACCGGCCTGATCTTCAAATGAAGAGTTGGGGTGCACAGTTTCTGTTCTATGCCGTGGTGCTTGTGCCGCTGACCATGGGGTTTGGTCTCACCGGCGCCGCTGTCGCGTTGGTTGCCAGCTACGTGGTGGGAGTACTGTTGCAAGGTATCGGGACCAGAGCCCTCATCGGAACGGTAGTGGACGCCACATTCTGGTCTATTAGTAGGGCATCTCTCCTCGCTGGGCTCCTTGCCGGAATTATTCTCCTGATGTCGGGAGCAACTTCAACGCCGCCCAACTCCTGGGTACTGGTCTCCGCTTGCCTGGGGGGACTTGGACTTTATGGTTGGTACCTCTGGCTGGTGGAGGTTCCACGGTTGAAAGTTCTCTGGGAGTACCGGTGACGGATAACGACTGCGATGATGCATGGTGTAAAAGATTGGTGGAATCGACGCTATCCTGAATGGGTAGCTGAGGTCGCATTGCGTTATTTGCCGGTAGTAGATTCAATTTGTGCCGAGCCTACCCAAGGTTTGATTCTAGAGGTAGGGGTGAACCGTTCGGGATTGACAACCTATCTTCGTCGACCAGTGATCGGAGTGGATTGTGTCATGGGTGCCGAGCGCGCTGCACTTGTGACCCCCGTTCTTGCGAAGGGGCAGGCGTTACCGTTTCAGTCCAGAGCGTTCGACTACACGGTTTGTATGGACACGCTGGAACATATCGAGTGTTCTGAGCGGAACCGTTTTTTGAAGGAACTCATCCGAGTCACTAAGCGGAGGGTCTACATAGGGTGTCCAATGGGGCTTCAGTCCGAACGGGAAGATCATGCCTTGCAACAATATTATCGGGCGCAGAAAGGCGAGCCCTTTCCGTTTCTCGATGAGCACATTGCCAATGGTCTTCCCAGGCTGGAGACCGTATTGGCTGAGATGGCGGACATTGCCAAGGATAGCGGGAGACCCATTCGACTCCACTGTGAACCGAATCTGAATGTATGGGTGCATCGGATATTGCTTCGCCTGTGGATGCGGACGGACCGGGTCAGTTACGTCTTGCATCGCCTGGCCATTGCGTTGATCTATGTGCGGCGCTGGCTCAACGCCGGTCCCTGCTACCGGCAGATTGTCGTGGCAGAGTTCGATGTGTAGCAAGGAGTGTTCATGACGCTGACTGATACACAATATCCAATTGTGTCGACAATCGATCTGTCGATCGCCATTGTGAGTTACAACACGAAAGAGGTGCTCCTCGACTGCGTTCGTTCTGTCCATGCCCACACGATCGGTATCACCTTTGAAGTGATTGTCGTCGACAATGATTCGCGTGACGGGACGGTGGCCGCGCTGAAGGATGCCTATCCTGACATGAGGATCATTGAAAATCCTGACAATCGAGGCTTTGCAAAGGCGGTGAATCAAGCCGTAGCCGTATGTCACGGGAGGCATGTGCTGTTGCTCAATAGCGACACGATCATCAGAGACCAAGCGTTTGCAACCATGGTTGCGTACTCGGACGATCATCCTGACGTCGGGGCGGTGAGTTGTAAGCAATGGACGGGAGACGGACACCTGAACCAAACCTGTTTTCCTTTTCCCTCCATTCGCGATCACCTGTTCTACTCGGCACTGTTCCAACAGCTGGCCCCTACTATGCAAGCAGCCGCAGCAGCGACGCATGCAGTCGATTGTACGCGATCCCAAGACGTTGATTGGGCGAATGGGGCCTGTTTGATGGTTCGACGGTCGCTGCTGCTGCAGTTGGGGGGATTGGACGAAGCGTTCTTTATGTATTTTGAAGACGTCGATCTGTGTCGGCGTCTGCATCAACAGGGGCATCGCGTGCGTCATCTTGCTGAGGCTGAAATCGTTCACTTGATTGGTCGCAGTAGCGGGCGTGATCGTGACTGTCTGCAGCTCGTGTGGGAGTTCAGTCGTATCCGTTATATCGAAAAACATTTTTCTCCGGTCAAGTGCCGCCTCATGAAAGGGTGGATTGCCGCCGGCACCGGATGGCGATTGGTGCAGTCTATGGGATGTTCGACTGCGGGGCAGCGACGCATGCGGATACAGAGTTGCCTGACAACGATCCATCGATTGTGGAGTGGACCGCAGTCGGTTGAGCAGGTGCTTGCGTATTCATCCGGACCGCAAGGGTAGGAAGAAGGACGATTTCATGGAACGCCGCGACGCCTATCCAACCGACACCCAACACATCGTGAATTTGTCGGGATATGTATGGGCAGCCAGGCAGGTTCCTCAATTTGACCGTCTCTGTGTACTGGATCTTGCCTGCGGGACGGGTTATGGATCGGACTATCTGAGCGGCATGGCCGGTCGAGTCGTCGGGGTGGACTCCGCGCCTGAGATCGTCGCCCGCAACCGTGTCCGCTATGGTCATTCAGGCGCGTCGTTTTTGGCGATGGATGGCTGTGCGCTCGGTTTTCAGAACGAATCCTTCGACTGTATCCTGTCGCAAGATACGATCGAACATATCATGGACGATCGACGGTTCGTGGCTGAAGTCGCGCGCGTCTTACGCAAGACCGGCACGCTCATCATCTTTACGCCTCACGGGAAGGGTGTGGCCTACAAGCCGGAAGACCCCTATCACGTGCGGGAGTACAGCCAAGAGGAGTTTCGAGACATCCTGTCGCCATACTTCTCGACCATCCGCTGGTTCGGTCGCCGTCAAGGTGCGCGCTTGAAAGCGGCAGAACGGTCGATGGACTCTGTGCGGCGATTCGATCCTGGCAGCCTTCGCAATCTCGTTCCGCGCCCGATTCGACATTGGCTCGGCGGTCTGGTCAGTCGGATTCAGGGTGGGCCCACGCTGGAGGCAATCACCCCTGAAGATATTGAATATGAGGAAGGTGTGGCCGGCGATACGAATCTCATCGGGATTTGCATGAAATGAACCAGGTCAACGACAAGAGCCGAGTCGATCGATGGTCTCCCGTCGCGCTGTTGATGTTGGCTGGTGTGCTTGGGTTGATGGGGCGAGCCTGGACTATTCTCCACACGGCACGACAAGGATATGCCGTTGATGATCTGTTCGATGCGTTGGCCTGGAATCTAGCGACGAACAATTTTTTCAGTATGGACGGGACGACTCCTTCGGCCCACGTCGGTCCTCTGTATCCAGCGATTCTGGCTGTATTTTATGCGGTGGTCGGCCACAGGCCCGAGTGGGTGCTGTATCTACATATCGGTTTTGATATCGCCGCCAGCCTCTGTATCTACCTGGTAGGGGCGAGGCTCTTTCATCCATGGATCGGCGCTCTTGCGGCTTCGACGTTGTTTCTCTATCCCGCCTATTGGACCTACGACCCTCGAATCAGAAGTGAAAGTCTGTTGACGTGTCTTCTTAGTGCCTGGTTGTGGGCCATGGTCGTGTGCCGTTCCTCAACACGGGTATTCTCTTTTATGGGAGCAGGTTTGCTGGCCGGTCTCACCATTCTGTGCAAGCCGGTGACGATTTTGCTGGCCGTCGCGCTGATCGGCCTTGCTTGTATCGGGACAGATCCGGTTCGTGTAAGGATGGCTCGCGCGAGCGTGTATCTGCTTGTGTGTCTGCTTGTGGTTCTGCCGTGGACGATGCGTAATTATCGGGCGTTCGACCTAGTGATTCCTGTCTCTGCTGGAGTCGGCGCTGGGCTCTGGATGGGGAGCGACCCGCTGTCTCGAGGAAGCTGGCCTATGCCGAAGACCATGGAAACGAAGATTTGGGAGAGCGCCGGGATCACACCGTTGCCCTATGCCCATGCGATGTTCGATGTGTCGACCGATCGGCTTTTGCGCGCGAAGGGATGGGCGCGTATTACAGAGGAGCCAGTTCGATATCTCGGGCTCACCTTGACCAGGGTTTTCGATTTCTGGATCGGGAACTCCTTCTACCTGGTCAGCTCGGATCAGGGATTTGTGCAGGGGCTCACGGGGGATGCTGCCGATCGAGGTTGGTTGATAGCTATCTACAGCCTGGCCAAACGACTGCTGCTTGTTCCGGGGTTGATCGTGCTGGCTCTGTGGAGTGCCTGGTTCCATCGGTCTCGTTGGCGAGAGCTCCTGCCGCTCTATATATTTCCGATCGGCCTGATGCTCGGATACGTCCCATTCACAGTGGAAGCTGGCCGGTATGCGCTACCTGTGCTACCGTGCCTGATGGTCCTGTCGGCGGCGGTCCTGGCACAGGCGACTCTCTCGTTAGCGTCTCTGCGTCGTCAGCAACTTCTTCCCCTGAGGCCTGAATCCAATGGGTTATGACCTCACCAGAAGCCAATTCAATCACCTGGTGCGAGTCTACCAACCCTCTCGGTATGAAACGTTTGGAGCACAGGACGCGCGCTTCACCACGCCGATGAATCATGCATTGAAATGTCGTGATCGTCTCCATGTTGCGCTACGAAGCGCATTGCAGCGGTTGCCGACAGGACCACAGACGATCGTGGATTTCGGTCCCTTCCCAGGCAGTCTGTTGCGCCTCTTACGTGGGATCGAGCCGACGAAAGCGGCGCATCTATTCGGCGCCGGTCTGATGGCCAGTCCTGAGTTTGTGCAGTTCATGAAACAGGATGCCGATGTGGAAATTCTCACCGTCAACCTCGATCCTGCCGGGAAACAATTCACGTCCAAAGGGTACCAGGAAAAAGTCCCGCTGCCAGACCATTCTGTGCAACTGGTGTTTGCGCTGGAGATCGTCGAACACCTCACCTCGCCCTTTCATCTGATGACGGAAGCCTACAGAAGTTTGAAGTCCGGCGGCCATCTTGTGATTACTACCCCGAATGTCACTCGCATCGGCAATATCTTCAAGCTCTTGATCGGTCGATCGCCTAACGATCGGCTAGCCCCTCCCGGCTACGACGATCCGAACGATGAATGGCGGCCGCATGCGCGAGAATACGCAATGCATGAGCTTGAAGACATGCTTCGCCACGTCGGGTTTGAGATCGCGCTTTCACAGTTTTTTCTGGGTGAGGACACGCAGGATTGCCAACAGACCGCGCGCCAGAGCGCGATCGACTGGGCCAAGGTGCCGTTCTATCTTATCCCGCATTTGCGCGGGAGTTTATTGATCCTGGGGAAAAAGCCGTGACCCCAATCGTCCTCGCAGAACTGGCCGGGTCGGCGGCCTATGGAGGCGGTGAGCGGTATCTGGAACTGCTCTTTAACCGTCTCGACCGCGCCCGGTATCGAGCGCTGCTGATCTGTCCGGAGCCTGGTCCGTTCGTGAGGCGGATGAAAGAGCGCGGAGTGGAGACGCACCTTGTTCACTTGGCGCCGCTGTTCAATCCCATTGCCCTTTGGCGGTTGACGCAGTTGCTTGCGCGGGAGCGAGTGACGATTCTTCAAACGCACGGAGCCAGAGCGAATTTTTACGGGAGAATTGCGGGACGTTTGGCCGGCGTACCGGTCATTATCTCAACCGTGCATAATTCGCTGAAAGACTACGAGGTCCGTTCGCTCAGACGATGGTGCTATAGATTTTTGTTGCGTGTGACGCTCCCCTTTGTCCATCAGATTATTTGTGTCTCTGATGCCAATCGCCTGGATTTAATCGAGGAGTGCCCGGCTGCGGCGGCACGGATTCAGAGGGTCCACAACGGCGTGGACCCGTCGGCCTTTCCTTCCCAGCCGGATCGTAAGAAAGTCCGAGAGGAGCTCGATATCGTAGCTGGACCGGTATTGATCATGATTGCGCGGTTGACTGAGGCAAAGGGGCATCAATACCTTTTACACGCGCTTCCATGCCTGCTTGAAACATGGCCACAGCTCTCTTGTGTGTTTGTGGGAGAAGGCGAGCTTCGCGATCAACTGCATCGCCTGGCAATCGAGCTCGCTGTTGAACGGTCCTGCCGGTTTGTAGGGGTCCGTGAGGACATTGCCGATATCCTGGCTGCTGCGGATGTTGCCGTGTTGCCCTCCCTATCCGAAGGGTTTCCGTTTGTACTGTTAGAAGCGTTGGCCATGGGTTGTCCTGTGGTTGCATCGCGAGTCAACGGTGTTCCGGAATTGATTGAAGATCGCAAGACAGGATTGCTTGTCCCAGCACGCGATTCCCAGGCGCTAGCGGCGGCTATTCGAGAAGTGCTGAGCGATCCGACGGCTGCATCGAAGATGGGAGTAGCAGGGCGAGCTGTGGTACGGGAGCGCTTTACAGTGGACCACATGGTCGCGAATACGACGGCGATTTTTGATGCAGCGATGCAGGATGCAGACGTGCGCGCACTTGTCCAGAAACGAGCAGTAGCCTGAAGATGGCCACTATATTAGAGACAGAACTGATCACCTGTCCCTGTGGCAGTGCGGCGCCGCCGGTCGATGTGTTTCAGACGCCGACCAGACGCTATGTGCGTTGCCCTGGCTGTGAGCTCGTGTTTCTGAATCCTCGTCCGTTGGGAACCCAGGTCGAGGAGTTTTACCGTGAAGACTACGACGAGGCCTATGGTGAGGCCGAGGCGTCGTCGGATCGCCAGCCGGTGTTTGAGAGTGTCGCACGCCGTCTTGGCCTGTATCGGCAGCCTCCCGGTCGGCTGCTCGATGTCGGCTGTGGAGACGGCGCATTCTTGGCACTCTGTCAGTCGGCGGGGTGGACCTGTTATGGGCTGGAGTTGTCGAAGAAAGCAGTCGCCCGCGCCGCTCGTCGCGACCTGACGATGCTCTCTTCTGATTGGTTGGAACGGGCCGGTGAGCGCGAACCGTTCGACGTGATCACTCTCGTGAACGTATTGGAGACGGTGACGAATCCGGCGACCCTCTTACGGCAGGTTGCGGGCGCACTGACGCCATCGGGTCTCGTGGTGATCAGAGCCACCAATGGGGCATTTCATCTCCCGATGCGGACACCGGCCCGGTGGGTCGGATCTCGCTACGATCAAGCGTTTCACCTCTTTCTGTATTCGCCTCAGGCGCTCCGCTCGTTGCTGAAGGGGATTGGATTGCAGACCATTGCAATCCATAACTCTGTTCCGAGTCGAGGGCCTCTCACTCCGGTGAATCCATGGATGAGCCGCCTCAAGTGGCGGATCGGCGCGACGGCGTTCTGGTCCTGTGCGGAGGTGCTCTATAAGGCGACGGGAGGGCGCATGGTCTGGGCTCCTTCGTTTGAGCTCATCGCCCAACGGAGCGAGGGATTGTCATGAGTGCATCCCATTGGTTCAGGAACTGGCGGGGGCGGCGGTCAATCAGGTTTTTGGGTATGGTCGTTGCGCTCTGCCTGCTTGCCGCATTGGCCACGTTTGGAGTGCGGTCACTGCTGACCTCGGTGGGGTCTGCCAAGCATATCCGATATGAACCGGTCGATGTGCCGCCTCAGGAGGTCTCGCCCAGCCATCAGAAGGAGCGAGAGGAATATGAACGGCGAGAGCGAGTCCTGACAGAGAAGAGTCGGTAGGCACGATCAATTGGAGTCGCCAGTCTATGTGCGGTATTTGCGGCCTTGTTGGGGACAACGATCCAGTCCTGCTTGAGCGGATGCTCAATCGGCTTGTCCATCGTGGGCCGGACGACGAAGGGACACATCACGACGCAGGCGTGGCCCTCGGGGTGCGGCGACTACGGGTGATTGACCCGACCGGCGGCCATCAACCGGTTCGGAATGAGACCGGCTCCGTTTGGGCGGTCTTGAATGGTGAGATCTATAACTATCGCGAACTTCGCAGGGAGTTGATCCAGAAAGGCCATCGCTTTCAATCCGATTGCGATACTGAAGTCCTGGTGCATCTCTATGAAGAGGAGGGAGCAGAGGGGGTCCACCGGCTGCGAGGGATGTTTGCCTACGCCATCTGGGACCGAGAGCGGGACCTCGTGCTACTGGTCCGTGATCGGTTGGGAATCAAACCCCTGTACTACTCCGCCCAACCTGGGCATGCGGGCGTCGCGCATCGTGTACTTTTTTCATCAGAACTGCCGTCACTGCTAGAAGGATTGCCGGATTGGACAATCCGGCCGCAGGCCATCGCAGATTTCTTGTCACTGCTCTATGTGCCTGGCCCCGATACGATCGTCGAAGGCGTCTATCAGCTCCGACCGGGAGAGGCCCTCAAGATTGCACGGGGTCGGCTGGAATTCTGGCGCTATTACCGCCCGGAAGAAGAGGTCCTACGTCCGTTTGAGCCTCCGCAGGGCGACCAACGAGCGCAGTTTCTGAGTACCCTCCGTGATTCTGTGCAAGCGCATCTGGTCAGTGACGTACCCCTCGGCTTATTTCTCTCCGGTGGGTTGGATTCCGCGTCGATCTTGGCTTGCATGCGCGAGGCGGTTCCTGGATCGATTAAAACATTTTCTATCGGGTACGACGCGCCGGAAGACCAATCCTACAATGAGCTCAAGGCCGCCCGGCTCCTCGCGGCGCACTTCGGGACGGATCATACGGAAGCCGTGCTGCGTCCCGATGCGGTCTCTCTGCTCCCTCGCGTGGTGGCTGGCATGGGGGAACCATTCGCTGATTCCTCAGCCATTCCCACATATTTGGTGTCCGAGGTGGCCCGACAGTCCGTGACGGTTGCGCTGTCCGGTATCGGCGGCGACGAACTCTTCGGAGGCTATCCTCGTTATCTTGGGTTGCGCGCAGCGGCTCGCTATGCGGCGCTTCCTGTGGCGATGCGCTCATGGATTGCGTCTGGTGCCGCGTCCTGTTTACCGGATGGTTCAGGAGGCCGTGACGTTGGTGGCCGCATCAAACGATTTCTGCTGGACGGCTATCGCCCACTAGATGAGCAGTACCTTCGCTGGACGACGTTTCAGCCGGCTGGATGGGACGCGCCGTTGTTTGCTGATGGACTTCGTTCTGCTGTGCTCGATAGCTCAGCGCTTCGCCGTGTCCGGGATCTCTTCGGCCAATGGCCTTCACGCGAACCGGCCGATCGCGCAATGGGTGTTGATCTACAGACCTATCTGCCGGACGATTTGTTGCGGATGGGCGATCGGATGAGCATGGTGCATTCACTCGAACTTCGTGTCCCCTTCTGCGACCACCATCTGCTGGCCTTCGCCTGTTCATTGCCGGCAACGACCAGATTGCAAGGATGGAAATTAAAGGGGTTCATGAGATCAGCGCTACAAGATCTTTTACCTAAAAAAATCGTCAATGCCCCTAAGCGGGGATTCATGTTACCGCTCGCACGTTGGCTGCGGGAGGATCTGCGAGAAATGAGTCGGGATTTACTCGCCGATGAGGCGATCCGTCGGCGGGGCTATGTCAATCCTGCCTATGTTCAGTGGCTGATCGCAGAACACCAGAGTGGCCGTCGGAATTTCACGGATCAACTCTATGCGCTCATGGTATTGGAATTGTGGCACCGGCAGGTGGCACAGTCTGTGTCCTGTCCACCGATAGCAGTAGGCGTGGTATGAACGTCGTTTTACTTGCAGAAGTCACGGTCGAACAGGTGATCGGTGGCGCCGAGCGAGTCCTCCGGCAACAGGCGTTGGGACTCGCCAAGCTGGGCCATCACGTGCGCGTGATCGCGCGGGCTCCCTTCGAGTCTGCAGAAGCCACCCTGTCGATCGGAAGTGTGACCGAACGGCGGTATCCCGTGACGCGAACCAGCGAGCCGGCATTTGTCCGGTCTTCGGTGCAGAACTCTCTTTGGGCATTCGATCTCATGCGGCAGACCTGCCCTGTCGATATCGCCATGGTTCATCAATCGCTGGCAGGTCTCGGTCCGATCTTGTTCCGTTACGGGATGGTCAGCCGCTGGGTCTATGTCTGCCACTCGTTGGCGCATGAGGAGTATCGCACCAGAGCAGAGCGGGCGGCGACGACATTGGAACGGGTTAGGCGGCGACTGAGCATGCGCGCCCGTCGCTGGATTGAACGCACGGTGATCCGCCGCTGTCATCATGTGATCGTCTTGAGCGAATTCATGAAGCAACAAGTCATGTCCACGCACGGAATTGCGCCGAGTTACATCACCGTGGTTCCTGGCGCGGCCGATCCAGCCACGTTCTATCCGGCACAGGATAGGAATGAGGTCAGACGGGAACTCAAGCTTCCGGAGAACCATACGATATTGTTTACGGTACGCAATCTGGTCCCTCGCATGGGACTGGAACATCTTCTCGAGGCCATGACCATGCTCGGGGAAGAGCAGCAGAATCTATTGCTCCTGATCGGCGGGGAGGGTCAGCTTCGCTCGCAATTGAAGGAGCTGATTCGCAGCAGGGGATTACAAGATTCGGTGCAGTTGCTTGGATTCGTGCCGGAGGATCAGTTGGCGAAGTACTACCAGGCTTCTGACTTGGTCGTGATGCCGACACTGCAGCTTGAAGGGTTCGGCTTGGTAACAGTCGAGGCGCTGGCCTGCGGCACGCCGGTGGTGGGCACGCCGGTCGGCGCGATACCGGAGGTATTGAGCGCGGTCGATCCGCTGCTTGTGACGCAAGGGACAGACGGAGTGTCTCTCGCAAACACATTACGATCGGTGTTGAAGCGGTTTCGCGATCAACCGGGTGAGCGGGAGCGCTTGTCACAGAAAGGTTGCGAGGTCGTCGAACGGCGCTACAACTGGGTGGCGCATACGGCTGATTTGGATCGTCTGTTTGTGAGCTTGTTGGGACAAGAAAAGAATACTCTCGCAGGATGCTTAAAAAGTTCGTCCAGCAAGGCCGCAGCAAACGAAGAGGCGATGCATACCCCTTCGGTACGGGGAGCCTCTGAGCGAAGCGAGAACGCCGCATGGGAAAAGGTGCGTCTCGGCGCACCGGGGTCGGGTGGGTGTGAAGAGCGACGTTTTCAGCATCCTGCTAAGGCGCGGAAGGTGATCCATGTAATCACGCGCCTCGACTATGGCGGGTCAGCGAAGAACACGATGCTGACCATCCTCGGTCATGACCGCGGGAAATTTGAGCCACTTGTGATCGCTGGATATCCAGGTTGTTGGGATGCTCAAGGCGGGCAGACAGCAACCGAAGAGAATTGCCGGCAACTTGAGAATGCCGCAATCCGCTGGATGCTACTTCCCTCGCTGACGAGAGAGGTTCATCCGATCAAGGATATGCAAGCGCTCTGGCAATTGATTCGCTTGTTCCAGCAAGAGAAGCCGGCGCTTGTTCATACTCATACATCCAAGGCCGGTGTGTTGGGGCGGGTGGCTGCCTGGTGCGCAAGGGTGCCGGTCATCGTCCATACGCCGCACGGCCATGTGTTCTATGGCCACTTCGGCCCATTCCGATCGTGGCTGTTCCTCCAGATCGAACGGGTGCTGAGTGTGATTACCCATCGACTGATTGCGCTGACGGAAGCGGAACGGCAGGACCACCTCGATCGCTCTGTCGGCAAGGCCGACCAATTCGCGGTGGTGCCGAGTGGAATCGATCGTGAGCGGTTCGGGCGAGCGAGGGTTCAGGGGAAACAACAGCCGGATTGGTTCGGCTGTCCAGCGGATGCGCGGGTCGTCGGATCGGTCGGGTGGCTCACCGATATTAAAGGCCATGAATATCTGATCGCAGCCGTTGCCAAGTTGAAGCAAGCTTTTCCTTCTCTCCATCTCGTGATCATCGGTAGTGGAGATCGGCATGGCGCACTGTTGCAGCAAGCGGAATTGGCCGGTCTCCGCGATGCCGTGCATCTCTTGGGTCATAGAGACGATGTCGAGGTCTGTCTCGCCGGGATGGACCTGTTCGCCCTGCCTTCACTCAATGAAGGGATGGGACGTGCGCTGATCGAAGCTATGGCAGCGGGACTGCCGGTGATTGCCTCCCGCGTCGGTGGCATTCCAGCCGTCATTAGTCATGAGCGCACTGGTTTGCTTGTACCTCCTGGTAATGCCGATGCGTTGGCCAAGGCGCTGCGCCGGTACCTTGATCGACCGGAGTGGGCCACGCAGTTAGGCATGGCCGCGAGCCGTAGCGTAGACAGCCGATACGGCTCGATCTCTATGGTGCACGCAATCGAATCAATCTTTGCCGAGGCGCTCAGTGTTCATCCATAAGAGAGACAGGCAGAAGAGAGGTGTGCGGCGACTGATACTGGCTTACATGATCGCGGCGTTATGCCTGCCAGCTTCTGTCGCGCGTGCAGAGACGTCGGATGATCGGCAACAGTTGCTGGCCACGGTGCACGTTCATAGTACCGCCAGTACCGGCGAATTGACCATTGAGGCGCTAGCCGAACGGGCAGAACAGCTTGGCCTGGATGTGCTGATTTTGACCGACAACTTCTCTCTTCGTTATGAGTATGGACTCTGGCCATTGACTGGTCTCTTGAAACGACAAGTTCGTTTTCCATCTGTGCTGGAGTATGGGATTGAGCGGTATGTGGACGAGATCGCAGCAGCGCAGCGCCGTCACCCGAAACTGATCATCGTGCCGGGTGTCGAGGTCGCCCCCTATTACTATTGGACCGGTTCGTTATTGGGACGAACGTTGACGATGCATAATGCTCAACGCAATCTGCTGGTGCTCGGCCTGGCCAGACCGGAGGACTATCGGTCCCTTCCTGCAAGTGGGAATCCTGGATCCTATACGTTCGATTGGCGGGGGGTGCTTAATGGCGCGCCGATCTTGTTAGTTATTTCAGCCGTCTGGCTGTGGAAGCCGCTCCGGCGAAGTTCCGATCGGCGATCGTTACGGCGGACGGTCTCCTGTATCCTGATCGTCCTGGCGGTGGCGCTGGTGGCGAATGCCTGGCCTCTGAGTCAGCCTGCATTTAGTTCCTATGACGAGCGTCTAGGGTATCGTCCCTATCAGGCCCTCATCGATGATGTGAGAGGCAAGGACGGGCTTGTCTTTTGGTCGATGACGGAAGCGCGGGACTTTCACGAGTATGCTGCAGGCTTATTGGGAACCGTCACAGTCAAGACTGAGCCCCACCCTGAGGCGATAGTGATGACGACTGGGTATACCGGATTTGGTGGGCTCTATCAGGATGGGCGGACAAGCATCAAGCCGGGTGAGCTGTGGGATCGGCTGCTGCAAGTGCCTGCGCATGAGCAGCACCCGACCCCGGTGCTCATCGGAGAGTTGGCGTTTCATGGATTGAACGATGCCGGCAAGGACCTGCATCGCCTTGTGACGGCGCTCTGGGTGAAAGAACGGACAGTTGCTGGGGTATTGGAAGCGCTTCGATCAGGTCATTCTTATGCGGTGGGAGATGGCGATCATCATGTCCAGCTTCGGCTCGATGAGTTTCGAGTGGTGTGCCAGGGTGGAACCAAGTCGGCATCGGTAGGTGATAGGCTGGATCCAGCCGGTGCGCGAGATCTCAGGGTCCTTCTTTCCGTCACGGCGAAGGATCGTGGGCGCCATCCTGTGAAGGTACGGGTGATTCGTTCCGGCCAGGTACTGGCTCAGTTGGCAGGTGAGACACCGTTCCACGCCGACTGGCCTGACATAGCGATGCCAACAGCGGAGCCGCTGACCTATCGAGTGGAGATCACCGGCAGCGGTGAGCTCTTGAGTAATCCGATTTTTGTAGGGCCGACTCTCAGATCGACCGCTGTCAGCTCGGAAGAATTTCAACTCCAACACTGAAACCTGAAAGCTCGCTTATGCGTGTCACGATTCATCAGCCGCAGTTTCTGCCGTGGCTTGGGTATCTGGACAAGATCGATCAAGCGGATCTGTTCATCGCCTTGGATTCGGTGCAGTTTAAAAAAAACGAGTGGCAAAATCGCAATCGGCTCAGAACCGCGGACGGCTGCCAATGGATCACTGTGCCGGTCCTCCATCACTTTGGCCAACTCGTGAAAGATGTCTGGATCAATCAGGCCGTGACCTGGCGGAATCAACACCTGCGCGCCATCGAGATACATTATGCGCGGGCGCCATTCCGTGACCGCTATCTGCCGGAGTTGCGAAGTCTGTATGAGGCGCCATGGGAGCGGTTGCACGACCTGAATATGGCGGTGATTCGCTGGCTGCTCGGGGCGTTCGGTATTACGACCCCTGTTCGCTGCGCGTCGGAGTGGGAGGCGCGCGAAGAGCCCACCGATCGGTTGATCGATCTTTGCCATGCTGTTGGAGCATCGGAATATCTCTCCGGTCCAGGCGGGGAGCAGTATCTGGACATCGCGAGGTTTGAATCGTCAGGATTGAGGCTGGAGATTCAACAGTTTCAGCATCCGATGTATCAGCAAGTCTATGAACCATTTATGCCGGCGATGTCGGCAATCGATCTGTTGTTCTGCTGCGGCCCGGAGGCGTTGACGCGATTGCGCGATGCGCGGGCTGGACAGAACGTGGTTACGGCGGCGTAGTACTGAGCGAGGAGGATGAGATGGCGAACGAACGTAGAGTGCCGATGCGGATTCTGGCAATCGGCGCGCATCCGGACGATATTGAAGCCGGGTGCGGCGGAACGTTGCTCAAGTATGCGCAAAAGGGGCATCGCATTTTTCTGATGGTGATGACG
Organism: Nitrospira sp.; assembly: GCA_043745235.1. Lineage (GTDB taxonomy): Bacteria > Nitrospirota > Nitrospiria > Nitrospirales > Nitrospiraceae > Palsa-1315. The sequence continues at coordinate 37,769 of JAYTTD010000168.1, forward strand.
GCCGGAGGTAAGGGTGGTTCGAGCGGTGTCCGCAAGCGCGAGCAGGAACAATCGGCGAAACAATTGCGGGCCGAGAAGATTTTCTGGGGCGGGTATGAGGACACGGCGGTTCCGATGGGACGTGAATTGATTCAGGAGATCGAAGAGGTGGTGAAGGAGGTGCAGCCGCACTTTATTTTCTCACACTATCATGACGATACTCATCAGGACCATCGGCATTTGGCGATGAGCACGATCACCGCGACTCGCTATACCAAAAATGTGTTGTTCTATGAGGGACCGACGACCCAGAATTTCTCGCCTACTGTCTTTGTCGATATCGACCAGGTGGTCGAGGAGAAGATCAAATCGATCGAGGCTCACGCCTCGCAGGTAAAAAAGACCAATATCGAAGGTTTAAGTATCGTGGATGTGATTCGCGCCGGGGCGCATTTTCGGGGTATCCAGGGTCGGGTAAAAAACGCAGAAGGCTTTGTTCCGCTGCGATTGTTTATTAATATCGGCGTATGACGACTGTGGCAACGATGATTCCCCACTCACGGCCTGCAATCGACCGGGAGGACATGCGAGCGACGGCCGAGGTGCTTGGTTCCGGGCAGATTGCCCAAGGGCCCTGGGTTGAGCGATTCGAACGTGGGGTGGCAGGGCTCTTTGGCCTACAGGGTGGGGTGGCGGTCAGTTCAGGGACTGCAGCGCTCGAGCTGGCGCTACGGGCGCTCAGGATTGGACCCGGTGACGAAGTCGTGATGCCGAGTTATGTCTGCCCAGCGCCGTGGCTTGCAACACAACGAGTAGGGGCAGCGGCCACGCTGGTCGACATCGACCTGAATACGTTCAACATCGATCCACTCGCAGCTTGCCGTGCGGTGACCGCTAAGACTCGCGCGATCATTGTTCCGCATCTATTCGGCCTGCCGGCTGATCTCACGGCACTTGAGCGGTTGGGGATTCCGCTGATTGAGGATTGTGCGCAGACACTGGGGGCGACAGAACAGGGTCGGCCAGTCGGCACGGTCGGACGACTCGCTGTATGTTCCTTCTATGCAACGAAACTGCTGTGCGCTGGAGAAGGCGGAATGGTGTTGTCGAATGAGGGGGCGTTACTCGAACGAGTCAGGTCGCTGCGCGAGTACGATGGCGCACCGACACTGGACCCTTCCTCCTTCAATCTCAAGCTAACCGACTTGCAAGCAGCGCTTGGGCTCTCCCAGCTGGGACGATTCTCGGCCTTTCAGGAACGGCGCCGTTTCCTCGCAGCGGCCTATCGGGAATTCCTCTCCTCTAAGGCCGCCGTCTGTCCGAGTGTCCCTTCGGGTAGGACGCATGGGTACTATCGATTTACAATTAGAATTCCGCATCTCCGAACCGATCCTGAGGGCTTGCTTAGTCTCATCAGCAGGTTTGAACAGCAGGGGATTCACTGTCGCAAGCCCGTCTTTCGACCGCTCCACCGCTATCTGGATCGATCTGGTTTCCCCAACAGTGACGAAGCAGACCGAACGGCGCTGTCAATTCCGCTCTATCCCGATCTCACAGACGATGAAGTCTGGCAGATTCATCAATCGCTGGCCATGGTGCTTTCATGAAAGCCATTGACACCGCGGTCTCACCGTTCGCGTTGCGCAGCAACAGGCGCTGGCTGACACCGGCTGCGCTGGGGGCTCTGCTGGGAGCGGTGGCTTTGGCGGTTCCCGCGATTCGTCAACTCTTCGTGTTTGAAGGTCTTCGGTGGCTCTACATCCTCCTCTTTGCGTTCCTGGGCGTCGGTGCATTGACGCCACTCATGGTGCATCTCAGTCATCAGTGGGGACTGGTCGATCAACCGTCTGATCGTAAGATCCATGCGCAGCCGACTCCCAGGCTCGGTGGCGTGGCTGTCTATCTGGGATTTCTCGGCTCGGTACTGTTGAATTCGATTGTGCCGGACTGGATGATCGCCACGCTGGCAGCTGGATCGCTGTTATTGATCGTCGGTGTCATCGATGATATTTGGGAATTGCCTGCTTCTTCGAAACTGTTCGCCCAACTCGTGGCGTCCGGGATCGTCATCGCCACGGGCAAGGTTCTGACATTGTTTCCAAGCGGTCCAGCCGGCGATGTGGCGAACGTGCTGTTGACGTTGCTCTGGATCGTCGGCATCACGAACGCCTTCAACTTTTTTGACGGCATGGATGGCCTGGCCACCGGGCTGGCAATTCTCATAGCCGGATTTATGGGAGCGGTGGCATTTGAAACAAACCAGCCGGGATTGGGCTGGCTTGCCATCGCCATTATTGGGGCAGGGTTGGGATTTCTTCCCTATAATTTTCGAGGGCGCAAGTCTGCCGTGATTTTCCTTGGAGACGGTGGAGCAACGTTTCTTGGATTCACACTGGCCTGTCTCGCCGTCAAAGGAAATTGGGCGGATCATAATCCAATCGTCTCATTCAGCAATCCGCTTCTCATCTTCGGCGTGCTTATCTACGACATGATCCACATCACTGTAGAACGGGTGGCGACAGGAAAAGTGCGCTCCATCAAGGAATGGCTCGACTACGTGGGCAAAGACCATCTCCATCATCGATTGGAGCGCGCGTTGGGGTCGCGCCAGGCAAGCGTCGCGATGATCTGTCTCATGACGATTTGCCTCGGGCTGGCGGCCTTAGCTCTCCGTGATGCCGGAACGTCTGAGGCGCTGCTGCTGCTTGTGCAAGCCTGCTTGATTGTGGCCATGATCACGATTCTCGAGTGGAGCGGTCGCCAGAAACACTAACCCCTTGCACTGTGCTGCAGTTCCCGCTACAAGATTCCTCTATGGTTCCCACCGTTGAATGGAAAGACGGCGCAGTACGGCTGCTCGACCAGAGTCGACTTCCGGAGCATGTCGAGTTTCTAGACTGCCGGGGCTATCTGGCCGTTGCCGATGCCATTCGCAGCCTCAAAGTGAGAGGCGCTCCGGCGATCGGCGTGACTGCGGCGATGGGGGTCGCACTCGGTGCCCAGACTGTTAGGGCATCCGATTACGTGTCCTTCGCCAAGGCGGTGCTCATGATCTGCGATCACCTCGCGGCAACCAGGCCGACGGCGGTCAATCTATTTTGGGCCATCGAACGGATGACACGCCTGCTGGCCTCGTTACAGACACAGCCAATTGCCGCTATCAAAGCCGCACTGCTGAAGGAGTCACAAGTTATTCTCGATGAAGATATCGTCCTCTGTAAGGCGATGGGACAGCACGGAGCGGAACTCATTGCGAGCGGTCAAACGGTCCTGACTCATTGCAACGCCGGCGCCTTGGCCACTGCCGGCTACGGAACGGCACTGGGTGTCATTCGCGCGGCCTGGGAGCAGGGGAAGAAGATTCAGGTCATTGCAGATGAAACCAGACCAGTTCTGCAAGGTGCGCGACTCACGGCCTGGGAGTTGATGCAAGACAAGATTCCTGTGACGCTCATCACAGACAGTATGGCCGGCGCATTGATGCGGCAAGGGAAAATTCACCTCTGTATCGTGGGAGCTGATCGGATCGCCGCAAACGGGGACGTGGCGAACAAGATCGGCACCTACTCAGTCGCCGTGTTGGCGAAAGCCCATGGGATTCCGTTCTACGTGGCCGCGCCCTATTCCACGATTGATTTGAAGACACAAACAGGAGCGGACATTCCAATCGAACAACGAAATCCCTTAGAAGTCACCACCATTCACGGCAGCCATCCGATCGCGCCGCACGGCGTGGTCGTCTACAATCCGGCCTTCGACGTGACGCCGGCGGAGTTAATCACCGGGATCATCACCGAGCGGGGCGTCTTCAAGCCAGGCGAACTTGCAGACGAATTTCAGCGGAACGTGACCCAGGCGTCGTAAGCCGGTAATCTTGCCTTTTGTCCTTCGAAGGTCTATAGACACTCAGGAAGTCCCATTGATGTCGCGCGAGGAGGGCCATCGCCGTGCAAGGAGTAGGACCAAACCCTTTATCGCTAGTCGAGCAAAAAGCCTGTGAGGTGGCGTGCACCCTTCTGGCGTCTGAACCACAGGTAAAGGTGTTTCTTTTTGGTTCAAGAGCGACCGGACGTGCCGGCTCTCGTTCAGATATCGATCTGGGCATTGATCTCGGTCATGCGATTGCGCCGGAGGTACTCGCTGCATTGCGCGATGCGTTCGACGAGTTGCCGATTATGCAGAAAGTGGACGTGGTCGATTTTTTCGGCGTGGACGAGGCGTTTCAAGCGGTGGCACTTCAACAGATCGCGAATCTCTATGAGCGACAAGCTGCATAATCTGTTGAGGCTACTGGGGATTGCGCTGACGAGGCTAGCAGGGGCGTTGGCTCAGCCGGTCAATGAATTTGTCCGCGATTCAGCTATTCAACGGTTCGAGTTTACCTTCGAGTTGTTCTGGAAGAGCCTGAAGACGTACGCTGAGGAGTCGGGGGTAGAAGCCTATTCACCAAGAGACAGCGTCAGGACGGCATTTCAGTTGGGGGTGATCCAGGAACACCCCGATTGGTTTCGGATGTTAGAAGACCGCAACCTCACCAGCCATACCTACAATGAAGCCACTGCCGAAACAATCTATTCCCATCTCCCTGTCTATCTCCGTCTCATTCGCCAGGCGCACGCTGAGCTGACGCAGAGGGTCAAGCGCTAGCGGCTTGGTGGCTATTCGTTCTGCATTATCACCGAGAGTGGCGTCTTCAAGCCAGGCGAACTCGCTGCACAGTTTCGGTCATAGCCCGTTCCTAACTCGCCTGTGCTGAATTGTCTTCAGAGCGATCGTCATCGCCAGGTAATGACGCATTGATCCCTCCCAAGACAGGTGCTGACCTCATGGGTAGCGCATGGATCGTCGTGAGACTCCGGCCTCAGTCACTCTGGGTCGGGATAGTTGTCGCGGTATATGACAATCGAGAGCGAGGTGAATGAAGGTTTCCTTGCATTCAGTTCATACGTGCGTACAATGCGGAGGTGCTGGATGTGGGGAAAAGGCGAGCAGGCGAATGTGTGATTGCAAGACCTGACCATTGCTCTTCCTGCATTTTTTAATTTCGAATCGGTTTCAATGACCGGTTTGGACAGAGATATTACGATGAGCGAACAACAATTTTCCCAACAGGAACCTGAAGAAGAGCTTCGGAAACGGATTATTGCTGGTTCAGCCGGTTCAAAAGACTACAGGGAACTCGGAGGGTTGTTATTTCTATCAGGAAATTCTGACGAAGCTGTCGAGCTGTATCAACAGGCCATTATCATGTCATCCACAAACATACAAAAGGCAGCAGTAGCGGTAGAACTTGGGTTGCTCTTCTATGAGATGAGTGAGCAGGCCAAGGCCCAAACGCTGGCAGAAGATGCGCTCAGGCTCCTCTCAAACGAGAGCGATAGCCATGAGATGTTGGCATGTCAGGGTGCTGGTCAGTCACTCTTGGCGCACTGCACAATGGTAAAGAATGCAGAATCGGGTAAGGAGTTGATCCGTGTTGCTCTTGAAACTTTAGATCGGGTAACGGGAAATGGTCCGAATTTCGAAGGCAAGACAACAGCTTATCTTGATGCAGCTACACTCCATGATTTGTTAGGGAATGTGGATGAGGCCACTTCTCTTTGCGAAAAGTTTCTTCAGTGCGAGCTGCATGAGTGGGAACGCATCTCTGGCTTGATAGTTTACGGTCAAGCTCTCCGTAGTGCAGGAAGATTCGGTGAAGCTGAGCACAAGATCGAGGAGGCACTCAGATATGCGTCCAAATACAAGTTATTGTTGGCGCATCTATACCTCGAGCTTGGACTTGATCAAAGGGGTATGCAGTGTTCTGCAGGAGCACAGCAAACGTTTCAGAAGGCCCTTCTCGCGCTGGCGGCGGATCCATATCGACACCTTAAGGCGCATCTGTCCAAAGAGATCTACATGAACTTGGCTGGCGTGTACTACGAATTAGGAGATTTGAGAGGGGTGGCAGCAACCTATCAAGCAGTTCTCGAATCTACTATTGAGAGTGATCCCGAGTATTATGGAGCCATGCTTTGGCTGGGTCGTTGCTTTCAGGGGACTGGTGCTCATGCTGAAGCGCGAACGTGCTTTGAGAAGGTACTTGCCTTACCGACGATTTCTAAGGATGAGAAGTTAGGAGCCAAAGAAGATATCGCCAGGACTTTTTACCAACTCCGAGAATACGGGAACGCGCTAACAGCATTCAAGGAACTCCTCTTGTCTTATCCTGAAGATAATCCCCGCCAATCTAACGTTATTATTTGGATGGGGCATTGCTATGAAGGTCTAGGAGATCATGGCAATGCCAGAGAGTGCTATGAAGAAGTGCTTGCTTTGCCTCATGCTCTCGCAGATGACAAAGCGTCAGCACGGGAAGGTCTACGACGTCTTCCAGTAAATGGAAAACAAACTTTTCACTGATAACGTGGGACTCTGGGAAAGAAAAATAGGTAGGGAGTCTTTGTTGAGTAGGATTAAGCGACGGTGTCCCGTCCGCGTGTCCGCGATGGTGAGACAATGCAATTTGAGGGAGTTTTTTGACTAATAGGCCAGCTGAAGCGATATCAGAATGGGGTTTGGGATCATTATCATGTATCGAGATGAGATGACAATGACAGCTTGTTCTCCAGAAATGAGTGTGTGACCGCCGATGAGTAGACCTCGCCTCCGCTGTGCCATGATGCAAAACCTCCAATGAAGATACAAGCGACTGTCTTGGGGATTACGAAAGACGCACCTACACCTGATGCCAAGGCGTAAGCTTCCCCGTCAAGGAGACAGTTTCAAGGGAGAACTTCCGACCGTTTGGTGGGCCCTGAACGCGGACGGAGGCATCCCGTCCAACGTGTCATG
>JAYTTD010000169.1:0-3655 GCA_043745235.1 Nitrospira sp.
CGGCTTGCTGCCGGCATTGCCCCCCGTCCCAACGGTCCCATTGTAGTACTCAGACAGCGTCTCCGAGATGTTGTTGATCACGCCATCCCCGTTCAGATCATGCACGACGATGCCGTCTTGCGGCGACACCCAGCCGGTCACCTCCAGACTGCCGCCGTCATGATCGATGTCGAAGAGGACGGGCGTCCCTGTATAATTCGTCAGCTTCACCCCGTCGCCGTTGAGGTCTAGAATCAGAGGATCGGTGAAGGCGACCTTCGATGAAAACAGGTTGGCAAGGTTGGTAAACGTGGCCGTCTGCAGCTGGCTGGCTCCATTAAAAAAGTTTTGGTACGCATTGGTAATACTGAAGGAGCGCAGTCCCTCAAATCCCCCGGCGCTGATATTGAAATTCCCGGGACGAAACCCATTGGTCACGATACTCGAGCTCAAATTGGCCGCGAACACTCCGGTAGAACTTGCAACGACATCACTCGGGTTCATACTCACGAACTTCGCTCCGCCACTCAGGAGAATCCCGAGATTCACATTACTCAACGTGGAATTGAGGTTGAGAGGCCCGAGACCTTGAGGTGTCGTAAACGTCGTGTTGGTTTGAACGGTGAGCCCATTGTTATTAACGGTGCCGATGCCGTTATCGACGTTGCTAGAAGTAAGCGCCCCATTCAATACCGCTTGAATATATGGGGCGTTGGACGTCGGCAGAATCTTCCCTTGAAACCCAAGCGAATTGAGGCCAATCAGCTGCAAACCTAGCCACACGAAATCGACGCAGCTATTGGTGAACGCATTGTAGAACGTACTAAACCCGGCTGAGGATGGGTTGGTCCCGAATTGCACCAGCGTAGTCACTTGAGCTGAAGTGATATTGGTGGTCCATGATTGAATAGCGCCATTGTACGTGGAAGCATCATTAAGGGAAACTTTACCTGTATCAAGAGGCAGACCACCGCGAGCAGGTGTGAAGCCAAACGATTGAGCTGATTGACCGTTCCCAGGGTCAACGACAAACCACATGTGGCCAGCGAAGGATGACGTTGTACCAGTTGGACCAGTTATTTGTGTACCAGGAGGAGCGATGCTTACCGTGAGTGTTGCTCCCATGTTGCAGTCTCCTTACTTAGCTAGGCCCATAATACTAAAGGTCGTTTTCAGCGACTGAATCTCAGGGATGTCCTTGAGCGCCGTGACGTATACGCGATAGGTACCAGGCTTGAACATAATAAAACCCACCGATCTTTCGAAGAAAGCTTGCCCATAGCCAACTACTCCGTGAGGATGTACCTCTCGGACGTACACAGCGCCAGGATGTACCGGACGAGCATCGACCATATTGATCTGATGGAATACTTTCATCATCGGAATGTCATCTGCCTGTGTTTCCCCGGCATCGAGCCTCTCGATTTCCACAAGCACCGGTGTTTCTATACCTGGTTCTTTTTTGTCATAACTGCCATCCGCATACACCCCATGCCCCAGCAATTTGAATACACGCTCACGCTCGGTATCGTTATTGAGGGTAAACGTCAAGATGAAGTGCCAGCCGCATGCTTCCTTGATTCGCAGATCGATCTGGACCGTTGCTCCCGCCGTTCCAACTGCAAACGGACGATCATAAATGGGTGGAGCAGGCGTGAAACCAAAGAAATCGAAGAATCCGGCCAGGGCTACCTGTGGCATGAAGAGTGCGGCGGCGCTTCCCAACAGTGCGAAGCGACGAAGAGTCAATGGCATGTCATGTCCTTCCTCATTGCTCATCGACGAGCATCTGAATGTCCACTGCCTGTCCCAGCTGAAAATGCACCCGGAACGTCTTGCTGCCCAGTCCTGAGAATTGAGTGTCTGTCTGAAACGTCATCCATATTTCACTGTTGTCAGGATCTGTCGATTGCCTCCACATGACATGATAGGGGTTATACCCAGCCGGCCACTTGGATTGATCGGCGATCACCCTGAAACTAAATCCTCCCGCGGCGAGATGTGCCTCATACGGCGTCATACCCAGGATAACTCTCTGTTGCAAAATCATGTCTTGGTGTTCCTGGGGCACCATCTGTGGATTCTTCTCGAAAAACGTCTTGGCCAAGGCCATCCGTTGTTCGGTGCTAGAATTTCTCTCGTCGGTCGACATCACAGTCTCTCCCCATGGTCCGTGTTCACTCCACTGTCCAAAACTCTGAGGTGCCCGAGTTGCTTCTCGTGTACCCATCCAGTCGTATGGATGAACAGTGTACACCGTTCCATATTTGAGGCCATACCCATATTCGGAACGATAGTCCTCGAAACGTGGCTCTTCTCTTTGTGTAGCATGCGCAGATGTCATTCCTAACACAATCAGGAAGAGCCCAAAGACCGTCTGACGAAAAGAGTGAGACGAGGCTATCAACAAAACTGATAATTTACGCAGACAGGTCTTTTGCATCACACATCCTTCTTGTCTCTCCCGATCATGCCGAGAGACCAAGACATTACCTTTCCGCCTTTGCCCTATTCCCTTGCGCTTGGCTCATGCTGAGAAAGACCTGTTGTATTTGGTGTTGCAACCTCCCCAGCACATCAAGTCCCAAGCTAACTCGCGCGACCAGCTTGCCGTCGACTTGCTCCGGCACGGCCTTGCCGTTCTGCGAAGCCACCATCACCGTCGAGAGCAACGCGGGCTCGATGAATCCAAAATCCAGATAGGCAATGCCTTGCGCCACTGACACCGTCGCAAAGTTGGACATGATGGGCTGATCCGACTGCTCGACCGGACGCAATCGTACGTTCACGGATGTCATCTTCTCCTGCTCTTCTACTTCGATCGTGTCCATAATTCATTCTCCCTCTCGTTCGTTTCTCGCACTCATTCACAACATTCTCAGCGCAGGAATCATTCTCAATCCGAATTGATGCCCCTTATATTCCTATTAGCAACTCTTCGCAAGACAAATACTTCTAAAGTCTTGCTAGTTAGATCTCGACAATAATGGTTCCATTTCCATGGTCGTTGGTCTCGTTTCCTTTGGGCCAGCGTGGGTGTAGCGTCGAGCAATCGCCCCACCGCCCCTGCGAATACGAGGTCGTGTGATGACGCTCCCTCCGACGCCAAAGACGCAGACGCTCCCGCACCCGACGCTCGGCGCAACATGTCAGGTGCGGCTCCCTCGCATCGATCAACAGCACATCATCGCCGCCCCCTGCATTAAACGTATCGCTCCCGACGCCACCGGCCAGCCAATTGCCGTTGGCATCACCGATCAGCGTGTCGTTGCCCTGGGCTCCATAGGCATTTTTCACTCCCTTGACGGCTACGTCGATCACTTCACCCGTAGCGATTTGCGAGACGTAGCTCGTCACATTGCCTTCCGTGGCGAGCAGGGTTCCGCTGCCTGATGGCGTGAAGGTCGTCCCGTTCGGATTCGCCAGGAAATTCGCTGCCAGCGCTTCTTTGGTTTGGCCACTTTGCACGAAAGTACCACGTGCGAGCACTTCGTTCCCGTCCCGCACTTCACCCGATTGCGCGGTATTCGTCAGATGAATGTGGGTGATACCCAATTGCGCAAAGGTCTTCAGTTCACCGGCATCGGTCTTTCCGTCGCTGTTGGCATCCACCCAGACGCGCAGTTGGGTAAACGTCGCATCTGAACTGTTGAAGCTATTGTCCAGATTGCTATCC
>JAYTTD010000170.1:0-3633 GCA_043745235.1 Nitrospira sp.
GGAGCAAGGATTCCGCCGATTCTGCATCCTGCATCCCGACACCGCGTATGGCCGCGAATTGGCCCGGCTCTTCGCCCAAGAAGTGCGCCAACACGAGGGCGAAGTGATCGCCATTGAATCCTACAGAGAGGGCGAAACCGACGTGAGTGCGCAGCTTAAACGCATGAAGGCGGAGGACCTCAAGAGGTATGGCTTGTCCGTGCCAGTCGATCAGACCAAACTGACCGGGAAACTGACAAAGCTGGACAAGAAAATTCTCTATACGCCCGGCTTCGATGCGATCTTCATTCCAGGCCGCGCAGCCGACGCCGGCCTCATTGCAGCCCAGCTCAATTTCCACGACATGAAAGTGCCGTTCCTGGGCGCGAATGGATGGAACTCATCGGACTTCGCCCGCACAGCCGATTCGTCGATCGACGGAGCCGTGTTCGTCGACGGCTTCTTCGTGGACAGCCCCACCCCTACCGTGCAGGACTTTGTCACCCGGTATAAAAAACGGTTCCAAACCAACCCGACACTCTTTGCGATGCAGGGCTACGATGCCGCGAAATTGGTAATCGATGCGGTTCACAAAGGCGCCTCGTCGGGCGAAGCCGTCCACGACCAGCTTCTCAACCAGCCGGATCTCTCCTCACTCGCGGGACCGGCGGCGTTTGGACCGGACGGGACATTCAATCGTCCGCTCTTCCTCATCCAAATCAAACGAGGCCGATTCCTTCAGGTGAACTAAGAAAGGCGCGCATGAATTCCTTGCCACAGATCATCCACACGATTTCCTACATGGCGCTCCCGCTCCTCTTCGCGATGGTGTTGCACGAATATGCCCATGGCTGGGTCGCCTATCGGTGCGGGGATTCGACCGCCAAACTCCAGGGCCGGCTCACCATGAACCCGCTGGCACATATCGATCCGTTCGGAACCGTCATCCTCCCGCTGATCTGCTTGCTCTTGCCGGGAGGATTCTTCCTCGGCTGGGCTAAGCCGGTCCCGATCGATCCACGCGCCATGCGACAACCACGTCGCGACATGGCGCTCGTTGCGGCGGCAGGGCCGGCCATGAATCTCGCGCTCGCCATCGGCAGCGCCCTTCTCTTCGCGCTCCTGTTGTCGATCGACCCCGCGATTGGGAACTACTGGTCCAAATCGGAAGACATTAGTTCCACGGACACATGGCACCAAATGTTCCTCCTGCCGATCGCCGTGATGTCGGTCTACTCCGTCTTGATTAATGTGCTCTTGATGCTGTTCAATCTGCTGCCGCTTCCCCCATTGGATGGTGGAAGAATTCTCACATGCCTTCTCCCAAGGACCGCGGCAATGGCGCTCATGCGCGTGGAACCCTATGGCATGTTCATCTTGATGGGGCTGATCATGCTCGATCCACAGATTCACCTGATCCACACCATCACCAGCACCTTGACTCACAGCCTCTCCAATACGATTCTCTCGACCGCCATCGGTCTCGGAGCAGGGGACACGCCATGACCACACCTAGGAAACGAGTCCTCAGCGGCATGCAGCCGAGCGGACTGCTCCATCTCGGCAATTATCTCGGCGCCTTGGAGAATTGGAAAGGCCTTCAGAACGAGTTCGAGTGCTATTTCTTTGTCGCCGACTGGCACGCACTTTCGACGAACTATGCCGACACCAGCCGTATCCGGGAATTTGTCCACGAGCTATTGATCGACTGGCTTGCCGCGGGCATCGATCCCGCAAAAGCCACGGTGTTCGTGCAATCGCGTATTCCGGAACATGCCGTCCTGCATCTCTTGCTCTCCATGATCATTCCTATCGCCTGGCTGGAACGGAATCCGACCTATAAAGAAAAACAGGAACAACTGAAGGAGCGCGATCTGACCACGTATGGTTTTCTCGGCTATCCGGTACTCCAGGCCGCAGATATCCTCATCTATAGACCGGATTTCGTGCCGGTCGGCAAAGACCAACTGCCGCACCTTGAGCTCACGAGGGAACTGGCCCGCCGGTTCAATAGCCTGTACAGACCCGTGTTCCCAGAACCGTTGGAGCAGCTCACCAAATTTCCGAAAGTGCTCGGCACAGATGGCCGAAAGATGAGCAAGAGCTACAACAATACGATCAACTTGTCCGATCCCGAGCCGGTCGTGCGCCAGAAACTCAAGACGATGGTCACCGATCCTGCGCGAGTCCGACGCCACGACCCCGGAAATCCTGACCTCTGCCCGGTGTACGATTTTCACAAAACCTTTTCATTACCGACGATTCAGGAGCAGATTAATACCGAATGCCGGACAGCCGCCATCGGCTGCATCGATTGCAAGAAACTCGTCGCCGATCGAATAGTGGAACGAATGACGCCCATGTGGGACTCACGCACGCGCCTGAGTAAAGATCCTGCATACTTGAACGACATCGTGACTGAGGGCAGCCGCAGGGCCGGTGAAGTCGCCAAAACAACCCTCCACGATGTAAATGAGGCGATGAATATCTGATGGGGTGGAAGATGAAGAACTGGCAAGGAGGCCTCGTGTTATGCGCCCTGGTCGGAGGACTCTCTGGCTGCGGAACCTGGATGCATTCCGACAAACAGTCGGTCACCATTTTCACCACCCCGCCTGAGACCGCAGTCGTCATTGACAACTACCTGCACCTCACAGCACCGGGCACCGTAACTCTCAGCCGCAAAGGCAACCACCTTGCGCAGGTGAATAAGGACGGCTTTGAACCGACCACGTTCAAGATCGATCGCACCTGGTCCTGGTGGGTCGTCGGAGATATTGTCGGCTGCCTCATTCTCTTTTCACCAATTTGCATTATGAACGACATCGACCAGGGCGGCTTCTATACCTTCGACGACAAGATCTATCTCACGCTGGATCAAAAATCTTCCACACCACTCCCCGGCAAATAATCATGCAGTAGGATCGGCAACGGGGCCAGTCAACCATTCTGAGCATCACCATGCGTCCGTGAGTCGCCGTCGCAAGCACGCAGAGCAAAGCAATGTAGGATTGCAAGACATGACCTCATCTGGCTAGGTGGTCGTTAGGAGGGTTGGGAGGATGGGTAACTACTTTTTCTCATGCCTAGAAAATGAAGCAATGAACCGGACGTATCAAGGCTTAGGCGCACTCACCCTATCGCTATTACTATGCGCAAGCTCTTTGTACGCTCAAGAGCCTGGTAAGGTGTTAATGGAGGGCTACCCACCCCTCATCCCCACAGTAGCCAAGCTTAATTTTGAGAGGGTCTCATTCTTTCTTGACACAGACCCCCAGTATGACGACCGTTTACAAGAGAGAGCTCTTGCTCAGTTTGCCAAGGCTGGACTTTATCCGGCAGGATCCCGTAAATCGCCCGGGCAGAATGAAGCTGAACCTGTCGCAACGCTAACCCTCACGCTTCGTCCTCGACCACTTGACGCTCTTTGCAAAGACAAAGTGTTTTATGAACCAAGCCTGAAGATGGAAGAGTACGTATCTCCCGAGCGGTATCCCGACTTACGTGTGCTATCTGTCACATGGGCTTTTTTCAAGGACGGGCCTCCAGTTAGGCCATTATTGATCTTTCCGTAAATCATGACATCACCACAACGTAGCCTGCTTCCCGCACGCCGCGATGATCGAGGGCCGTTGCTGTGCGCTCTTGAGCTTG
>JAYTTD010000171.1:0-3616 GCA_043745235.1 Nitrospira sp.
CGTGACTGAAGCGGCGAGTGCGGGGACAGACACAGTGGAAAGCGCTCTCACCTACACCTTGGGTGCGAACCTGGAGAACCTGACGCTGACGGGGACCGCGGCCATTAACGGCACGGGCAACACGCTGGACAACGTCTTGACGGGCAACAGTGCGGCCAACGTGCTGGCTGGAGGGGCCGGTAACGATACCTATGTCGTGGGTGCCGGAGATTCGGTGGTCGAAGCGGCGAGTGCCGGGATTGATACGGTACAAAGCAACGTGACGTGGACCTTGGGAGCCAACTTCCAGAACCTGACCCTGACGGGGACCGCTGCCATCAACGGTACCGGCAACGAGCTGGACAACGTCTTGACGGGCAACAGTGCGGCGAATGTGCTGACCGGTGGCGTGGGGAACGACACCTATGTCGTGAGCACGGGCGATACCGTGGTTGAAAACGCCAACGAAGGCACCGATACGGTCCAAAGTGATGTGAGCTGGACCCTCGGAGCGAATCAGGAGAATCTCACGCTCACCGGCACGGCGGCCATCAACGGGACCGGGAACACGATCGCCAACACCCTGACCGGGAACAATGCCGTTAATCAGCTCACCGGCGGAACCGGTAACGACACGCTCCGAGGGGGCCTGGGCAATGACACTTACCTGATCGCGCGCGGAGAGGGCCAAGATGTCCTCTCCGAGAATGACAGCACCGTCGGCAATACCGACGTACTCCTCTACGGCGGGACCATCAATCCGCTGGATCTCGTGCTGAGTCGCCAGGTGAACGATCTGCGCATCGCGATTCATGGCACGACCGATCAGGTCACGATTCAGAATTGGTACAGCGCGCCTACGACCGCGCAAGTCGAGGACGTGCAAGCCGGCAATGGCCAGCATCTGTTGAATACCCAAGTCGATCAGCTCATCCAAGCCATGGCGGCCTTCTCGCAGCAATCGGGGCTCACCTGGGATCAAGCGATCGATCAACAACCGCAGGCGGTGCAGACGGTCTTGGCCGCGAGCTGGCAGTAGGAAGACGTGAGGCGTGACTGGAAGACCGTGAGGGCTGAGGCGTCAGGGGGTGAACGGTAAGAGGCAAAGGTTTTGTGTTGGATGTTGAATTGCCTGAGTTGGGAGAGACCATCACTGGCTGGTTGCTGTCGGCTCTTGGTTTTTCGCTGACGTGCGAGGGGTGAACTGTGATGAGGGGCGAGTTTAACGACGGTTATTTCAGGAGCCGACCAAGGTCCAGAGTCAGACCAGGGAATAGTACCGAGGTACACGTCGCTGGGCGTATGGCGCAACACACCTGCGTATATTGCCCGGCGTTCAAGACAAGGATCTCAAGCGTGTTGTGGTCAGGGTCCACGAGCCAATACTCCTGCACGCCGAAGCGTTCGTACCGCTTGCGCTTGAGGTTGCGATCGCGGGCGGCTGTGCCGGGTGACAGGATTTCAACGACCACGTCGGGTGGTCCTTGGACATTGTGTTCGGTGACATGTGCCTTGCTGTTGTTGCGCACGTACAATACATCCGGCTGCACGATGTCGGTGTCGCTGAGCACGACATCGCACGGCGCTGAGAGCACAGTGCCAACGGGATGGGCTTCGAGGTAGGACAACAGACAATGAATGAGTCTGCCGACGATGATTTGATGCCTGGTGACTGGCGCAGGGGTCATAGACAGATCCCCCTCGATGATCTCGTAACGTTTCCCATCGTCAGGGAGAAGCGTGTAATCATGATAGGTAAGTTGGGTGGTCGTGAGGTTCATGGGCCTACTCTTTTATGCCAGTTTACACCCTATCGAAAGGGTGTTCGTGTGTCAAGGTTGAGAGCAAGAGAAGTCGCATATCGACAGAGAAGCTCTCATGGGAGACTCTGATATATGTTCACGTTCAATGTGCTGGGAACGGCCTCTTCAAGATCTCCCTCAGGAGGAGATGGCTCCCATGATATACCTCCAGCATCTCTCTCTCGGATACGCTACTACCATAATCCCCGAGCAGGGTCTCGCTGCCAACGTTAGGACTTTCCAGCCTGAGCCAATGTCCACGGACACATCCGCACATGTTCTTTCGGTGCCATCATCGAAAACGTTTGTTCGCATACTCAGAATGCCCTAAGATGACGCCATGCCAGCCGACGTAGGGAGGGTTCCTCCTCCTCTTTCTGATTCAGTATCGCCATCTGTTGCCGTGGGAATCACGGACACTGGGCTGATCTGTCTGTTGATTTTAGCCCGGTTCTACGACCTGCCGGCTGATGGGTCGCAGCTGCGCCATCAGTTTGCCCAGTCGGGTCAACTCCTTTCCGATACCGATCTTCTCCGTGCTGCGAAACACCTCGGCCTGAAGGCCGGCGTGCTGACCGCCAACTGGAACAAGCTCAGTGGGGTTCCGCTTCCCGCTCTGGCGAAGCGAACAGATGGCCGCTATGTCGTGCTTGCGAAGATCGACGGTGACAAGGCGCTCATTCAGGATCCTGTTGAGGCGCGCCCACTGGTGTTGTCTCGCGAACAGTTCGAGTCGGTCTGGACGGGCCAACTACTGTTGTTCACCAAGCGGGCGAATCTGCGCCTGCAAGATTTGAAGTTCGATTTCACCTGGTTCATTCCCGCCATCGTGAAGTATCGGACACTTCTGGGCGAGGTGCTGATCGCGTCGTTCTTCTTGCAGCTCTTCGCGCTGCTGACGCCGCTCTTTATGCAAGTCGTCATCGATAAGGTACTCGTCCATAAAGGCTTCACCACGCTCTATGTGTTGGCGGTCGGCATGATTGCCCTGGCCATCTTCGATGCGATCTTGGGTGGGCTGCGGACGTATCTGTTTTCTCATACAACGAATCGGATCGATGTCGGGCTGGGCGCGCAGTTGTTCCGCCATGTCTTGGCGCTCCCATTGGCGTATTTTGAGGCGCGCCGGGTGGGGGACACGGTGGCGCGGGTGCGTGAACTGGAGCATATCCGCCAGTTCTTGACGAGCCATTCCGTGACGGTGGTGCTCGACCTATTTTTTACCGTTGTCTTTCTCGCTGTGATGTGGTTCTACAGCCCCATCCTTACGCTCGTCGTGATGGGCTCGTTGCCGCTCTATGCCTTGTTGTCTGTGGTCATTACGCCGGCGATTCGAGCCAGGCTGCATGAAAAATTCAATCGTGGCGCGGAAAACCAGTCGTTCCTGGTGGAGGCGATCAGCGGGATTCAGACGGTGAAGGCTCTGGCGGTGGAGCCGCCCTTGTTACGAAAGTGGGAAGAACAGTTGGCGGGCTACGTGCGGGCCAGCTTTCGCGCCACGAGTGTGATGACGGTTGCCGGTCAGACGGCCGCCTGCATTCAAAAGGTGACCATCGTGGCGGTCCTGTGGGTGGGGGCCTATCGGGTCATCGACGGGGATCTGACCATCGGGCAATTGATTGCCTTCAATATGCTCTCGGCGCAAGTGACAGGGCCGCTGTTACGGCTCGTCAATTTGTGGCAGGAGTTGCAACAAGTCGGCATCTCTGTGCAGCGGTTGGGGGATATCCTGAATACGCAGCCGGAGCCTTCCTACAATCCGAATCGGACCACGCTTCCCCAAGTCCACGGGCATATCGTGTTCGAAGACGTGACCTTTCGCTATCGCCCTGACG
>JAYTTD010000172.1:0-13498 GCA_043745235.1 Nitrospira sp.
CAAGAACACCGACATCGTGCAGGAACTGAACCTGCCGCCCGTAAAGATCCATTGCTCCGTGCTCGCCGAGGATGCGATCAAGGCCGCCCTCGCGGACTACCAGAAGAAAGCCGACGGAGCACTGACCGACGCGAAGTAATGTGAACAAAGGGAGCGCGACATGGACACGACGAACGCAGAAACCCAAGCTCCGGTGATTACCCTCAGCGAGGCGGCGCTGAAAGAAGTAAAACGCCTCATCAACGTGCAGGGGCTCACTGAAGGTGGGCTCCGCCTTGGCGTGAAGGGCGGCGGCTGCTCAGGCCTCAGCTATACGATCAACTTCGACGAAAAGATCGGTCAGCACGACCAAGTCCATGACTTTGAGGGTGTGAAGGTCATTGTCGACGCCAAGAGCGCTATTTATCTTCAAGGCACGCAGTTGGATTTCCAAAAGGACCTGATGGGCGGAAACTTCAAATTCGTCAATCCGAACGCCGACAAGACCTGTGGCTGCGGAGAATCCTTCTCGGCCTAAGAGCGTCAGCAGAGCAGAGCGACCGTCCACGGGCATGGCAGGCTGCCATGCCCGTCTTGTCAGACGAGAGAGCGGGATGGACCATCAGCACACCCACAGATCAAACCCTCGTGAACTGCAGATGGCTCGCAGCATGTGCTGGCACTGCCAGTCTGAAGTGTCCGGTGAATACTTCTGTGACCGATGCGTCAAAGTCCAGCCGGTTTCGAAAGAACTCGATTACTTCACCTGCCTGGGCCTCCCTCGCCGCCTCACGATCGACCAACGCCAACTAGAAGGAAAATTCTACGAACTGAGCCGGGCATTCCATCCTGATTTCTATCAGAACAAAAGCGCGGACGAACAGACCATCAGCCTCGGCAACTCCGCTCTGTTGAATACCGCATACCGGACGCTCCGTGATCCGATCGAGCGGGCCGAGTATCTCCTCGGTCTGGAAGCCGGGGCGGTGAAGGAGATTCGGAATTCACCTCCTGCCGACCTCTTTGAAGAAATTCTTGAACTACAAGATACCTTGAATGAGTACCGAGCCGCCGACCGCATGTCAGAAACTGAGTCGACACTCCGCGCGAAACTGCAATCGGAGCGGAATACACTCGAACAACGGCAACGGGACATGGAAGCCACCCTGCAGCAGCTCTTTATTCAGTGGGACAGCCTCCAAGATCGCGGGGAGGCGACCGACCAGGCGAGGGTCGAGCGCGATCGTATTCTGAAGCAAATGCGCGAACATCTCTCCAACCGTACCTATGTCAAAAATATCGTGAACGACCTCGCCTCAACTATCGGATAATCACCGCCATGGCACGTATTGTCGGCATCGATCTCGGCACAACGAATTCGCTCGTGGCCTATATGGCCGACGGACGTCCACGTGTCATCCCAGGCCGGAACGAGCGTACGATGGTTCCCTCAGTTGTGGCGATGACCGACAATGGCCTCATCGTCGGCGATCCGGCAAAAGAACACCTGACCCGCAGCCCCGAACGGACCGTCTATTCTGTGAAACGATTCATGGGAAAGGGCCTTGAGGACGTACAGGGCGAGCTGGCCTACTTTCCCTACCACTTGACGGAACAGGGCGGAGTGATCCGGATCAAGCTTGGCGAGAAAACCTATTCACCGCCGCAGATCTCAGCCATGATCCTGAAAGAACTGAAGCACCGGGCCGAGGCGCATCTTGGTGAGAGTATTACCAAGGCCGTCATCACCGTCCCCGCCTACTTCAACGATAGCCAGCGGCAAGCGACGAAAGATGCGGGCATGATTGCAGGGCTCGACGTGTTACGGATCATCAATGAACCGACCGCTGCCTCGCTGGCCTATGGGCTCCAGCAGAAGACTCAGGGCACGATTGCCGTCTATGACCTTGGCGGGGGGACCTTCGATATTTCCATCCTGAAACTCAAGGATGGTATCTTTGAAGTCCTAGCGACCAATGGCGACACGCATCTCGGAGGCGATGACTTCGATCGACAGATCGCAGATCTCTTTGTCAAGGAGATCCACGAGCAACATGGCCTTGAGTTGACCGCCTACCCCGACCATATGCAGGCGGTCAGACTGGAAGCCGAACGGACAAAGATCAGACTCTCCGATGAGCTGAAGACCACAGCCATCCTCGACCTGCCGGAGGGTAAAGGCCGGTATTCGAGAGATCTCACGCGCGATCAACTTGAATCCCTCACCATGGAATTGGTGGAGCGCACGCTCGGGCCCTGCCGTCTTGCCTTGAAAGACGCAGGCCTCACCCCGAGCAATATCGATGAAGTGGTCCTCGTCGGCGGCGTGACTCGTATGCCACTGGTCCGCCGACAGGTCCAGGCGCTCTTTGGGAAACAGCCCCATTGCGAGCTGAACCCTGACGAAGTCGTCGCGCTCGGCGCGGCCGTTCAGGCCGACATTCTCAGTGGCGGAACGACCGATCTGTTGCTCCTCGACGTAACCCCCCTCTCCCTTGGCATCGAAACCATGGGCGGCGTGATGAGCAGCTTGATTCGACGCAACACGACCATCCCGGCCAGTGCCAAGGAAATGTTCACCACCTATGTCGACGGCCAAACCGGCGTGGATATCCATATCCTCCAAGGCGAACGCGAACTGGTGAAGGACAACCGAAGTCTGGCTCGCTTTCGGTTAAAAGTACCCCCGCTTCCGGCCGGCGTCCCGCGCATCGAAGTCACGTTCTTAATCGATGCGAATGGAATCCTGAATGTCTCGGCTCGGGATGTTCGCACCGGCGACACCCAGTCGCTCGCCGTGAAACCGTCGTACGGCTTGAGCGACGACGAGGTCGAACGGATGATCGGTGAGTCGTTCAAGTTTGCAGCCGACGACGTGAAAGCGCGCCAGCTCATTGAAGCTAGAACCGAGGCTGAAGCCATCCTCATGGCCACGGACAAGGCGCTCAAGCAAGGCGCCCACCTGGTGGGAGAGGAAGACCTATCCTCGATCAGGGCCGCGATCGCCGCGGTCGAAGCGGCCAAATCCGGAGACGATCACAAGGCCATCCGAGCCAAGATCGCCGATCTCGAAAAGGCCACCCATCATCTCGCCGAAGTCTTGATGGACACTTCGTTGAAAGAAGCCTTGGAGAACAAGAAACTCTCCGAGTTGACATCGGAGAAGTAGGGAGCTTATGGCCTATGGCTTTTAGTAGAAGAAAGATCTCTCTTGTTGCATCCTGCCATACGCCATGTGCTATTAGCTCTGGAGGCTGCACATGGATCTGAAATGGCAGGATACCGAGGATATTGCGATCCGTTTAGTCGAAGAACATCCGGAGTCGGACCCGCTCACCGTTCGATTCACCGACATGCACGCCTGGATCGTCGCGCTCCCCGACTTCACGGACGATCCGAAAAAATCGAACGAAAAAATCCTGGAAGCCATTCAGATGGCCTGGCACGAAGAATATCAGGACTCGAAGTCCTGATCCGCTAAACCCCCTTCCTCAACTTATCACTAAAGTTCTTTGAGTTTTTACGAGTGGCTCCTTCCATGGAATAATCCACGATCGCAATACTGTTTCCGCAGCCTGCGAGCAGCCCGTCACTTATAAATCATTGTAATGCTAGTGAATTACGCGTGAGCCGATATGAAAGGCGAGGGAGCACCTCTTTGCAGAAGCTGGTCTCTCCCCCTCCCTTTGGGTCATTGTGGAACAACAGAGGATTCGGCGATAAGTGAGGCTGGCCCGATGATCGAGTTGGAGCCTCACCGATGTCCAAGATCTTGAACCTAAGCTCGCACACGAGTGACGAAGAGTTACAGCACATCACAAACTTGTTGCTTTTTCACCTCGTTGAGCAATGTGGCGGGCAGATTCAATTTAAGATGGAGGATGCCCATCGGGTTCGTGAGAGCCTGACGACCAAGATGGTGCAGATGCAGGTCGGCAACGAAGTGAGACTGCGCATCATTAATCGCCTGCCGGAACTGCAGTAGCCTGCTACCGAGATAATCCCCTCCTTCATTCGTCCTTCTAAAAAACTCGAACTGGCCATCTCGGTGGACAAGTGTCTAACTTTTCTGTAGGTTGGCCCTCGACGAATTGCTGAGTTTGCCTTGCTACGCTCCAAAGGTGGGCCGCAGCAGACTGACTATTTAGGCAGACGAGATCACCAGCCTTGAAGAACCAGTACTTCGGCGACATCAACGACTACCGGAAGTATGGACTCATCCGCGCGCTTCAAGTGGAGGCTCAACTGAAGGTCTTGGTTGCTTGGATGCTCACCCCGAACGATCAACGTCGGGACGGCAAGTTGAGGTCGTATCTCCGCGAACCAGATCGATGGCTGCGGTTCGACCCGGAACTGTACCGAGGTCTCACAGACCTGCTGGATATAGGAGTGACGCCACGAGTTGGCCTGATAGAAGAATCGTCGTTACTCGGAACGGCGAACTATTTCTCGGAGATCGTACCGGACGCGGCCGCGCATCGTGAGGTTTGGGCTGGACGGCTCTTGAAGGCGGCATCGGAATCGGAGTTCGTGTTCCTCGATCCCGACAATGGTCTCGAAGTTCCGTCGCGTCCCTTGGGCAGGAAAGGGTCATCAAAGTACGCATATTGGCCAGAGGTTGCTGCCATCTGGGAAGGTGGAGCTTCGGTGCTGATCTACCAGCACTTCCGTCGCGAGAAACGAGAGACATTCGTTCCGAGGATGGTCGGCGAACTGCGAGAAAGAACCGGGGCCGTCGTCGAGGCGTTTCGTACTCCCCGTGTCTTGTTCCTCCTTGCGAGCCAGCCGAAACATTCACGATTGTTCCGGCGAGGTATTGGGCGAGTCGGTCGCTTGTGGGCGCATCAGATCTCAACAGCCGGCTTCATGGCTAACTAACCTCGGCTTGCAGCCGACGGCGACTGGTGGAATCATGAGCCGCCGCGGCTGAAGCCGGGCGTTACGCGAGTAGAGCAGTGGACGATTCTTCGAACACCGCTTAAGGCTTCAGGATGTTCAAAAAGGCCGTTCAGCAAGGCCGCAGCGAGCAACCGTCTTCAAAGGGGCGGGTGGGATGATCCCAACTGCGCGCGTCCATCGACCACAGCTTCATCGTGGGGGATGCGCGAGCAAAGGGATCGTCCCACCCGCCCCGTCATTTTTTTTCAACATCCGTAACTTCGATGCTGCACCTCTCACCACACGTCATCATTCCCGACTCTGAGATCGACATCCATGCGATGCGGTCGCAGGGCGCCGGCGGGCAGAATGTGAACAAAGTCTCGTCCGCCATTCATTTGCAGTTCGATATTGCCGCTTCGTCATTGCCCCCGTTCTACAAGGAAGAGCTTCTGAAACTGAAAGATCACCGCATTTCAGAAGAGGGCGTGGTTACGATCAAGGCCCAACAGTATAGGAGTCAGGAGCAGAATCGAGAGGATGCGCTCACACGATTGAGCGAACTCATTCGGAGCGTAGCGATCCCCCGCAAGAAGCGCAGAGCCACGAAGCCGACGAAGGGTTCAAAGCAACGACGGTTGGAGAGTAAGACGAAGCGGGGGAAGTTAAAAACCCTCAGGCGAACGCTGGAGTAACTATCGCGCATGAAGCGTCGTTCGTATCTCGTCTCTCGCAGAACAAGGCCTGCGCTTCACGAGGTTCGCTTCACATTATTATTCCACTGAAGCTAGCGATCCCAGAATATGATACCCACCATCGACATAGATCACTTCTCCGGTAATTCCACGTCCTAGCGGACTGACCAAGAACAACGCTGTGTCGCCGACCTCCCCTTGTTCCGTGGCGCGGCGGAGCGGTGCGAATTCTCTGTGGTGATCCACCATCTTGCTGATGCCAGAGACGCCCCGGGCGGCGAGGGTTTTAATCGGACCGGCTGAGATCGCATTCACGCGGATGTTCTTGGGGCCGAGGTCATAGGCGAGATAACGGACGGTGGCTTCGAGTGCGGCTTTGGCGACCCCCATCACATTGTAGTGGGGCACGACCCGTTCCGCTCCGAGGTAAGTGAGCGTGACGACCGAGCCCCCGTCGGTCATCAAAGGCAGAGCGGCTCTGGTGACGGCGACGAGCGAAAAGGCGCTCACGTCGAGCGCTGTTGCAAACCCTTGGCGCGTGGTGTTGACAAACTGGCCCGTGAGTTCTTCGCGCGGGGCAAAGGCGACTGAGTGGACAAGAAAATCGAGCTTTGTGGTTTCTTTCCCCACGCTCTGCATCAATGCTTCGATTTGCGCATCGTCCCCCACGTCGCAGGGAAAAGCTTTTGCGCCGGGCATGGTGGCGACCAGTTCTTCGACGTTCTCTCGTAGCCGCTCGTTCTGATAATTGAACAGGAGCTGGGCGCCCTGGCCTGCCGCCGATTGTGCGATGGCCCAGGCGATGCTGTGCTTGTTGGCGACACCGACGATCAGTCCCTTTTTGCCTTCGAGTAGCATGAATGTTTCTTCTCCTGGTCTGGCCAACGATTGAGTTCGGGATGAACGTGAAGCGTCGTATGTCTCTCGCGTGAAAGAGAATGTGTACTCCTCACAAGATACGCGCGACGCCTCTGCTGGGGACGGAAGATAGCACGATTCGCAGGCTTGTTCCAGGAGTGGCAATCGCCTTTGTGAAGAGAACTGAACCACAGAAGCAGAGGAGCGCCCACTACCGTGTGGCAATGACGAGGGTGCTGTTCTCGATCCGGATGGATTCAATCTGGGGCGGAAGCTGAAACTTGTCTCGATTCTGGGGTGAGTTGAATAGTTGACGAACGACAGAGTTGAGCGTCGACGACGGAATGGGCAATGAACCCAGCTTGCCCGCGGTGGGTTTGAGGCGAATATAGCCCCCTTGGGTCTCAATCGTGCCGTCGAGTTGCAGCGAGATTTCTTTTCCATAGAGGGCAAAGAGCGCATAGGACCGAAGTTGGTTGCCCATGAGGTTCATGCGGACATCCTTCAGTGCGGATTGCACCTCTTGCGCGCTCGGCTCGCTTCCGACGGGAGTCGGGATACCGGCTTGCTGCGCTTGATGGGTGGATGCAATGGCAAGATTGTCCCGCATCCACTGATTGAGTTCCACTTCGTTGAGAGTGACTGCATGAGGTTGGCTTGCCTGCACGGCCATCTGTAGCTGGGCCATCTTCTCGACCACACGATCGGCTGCCTGCGGGTCGGTCTGAATCGACAGCGGTGGTGCTTGGTGGAGAATCAGCAATAGTACCCCAACACTGAGTATCAGGGAGATCCACGAGAGCATACGAAACACCCGAGACAAGAGCCTTGGAGTTGCCGGCTGTGACTTCCTATCTACGAGTGCGGCCGGCACTTCCTCAACAGCCGGCGCTGGCGGTTTGAACTTTAAGAATATGACTCCGCAACGCAGACACCCCGGTCTATCATCTTGCTCGAAGCTACACTTCGGACAGGTCAGAGCCGCACGACTTTCTAATGACAAGGGTTGCAATCGCATGGATCTGACTGTAGCCCAGAGGGGTGGAAGGCGCAAAGAATTCTGAGAAATCGTCGGCTAGAGCCGCCTTGTGGCTTCCTTCATGAGGAGGGGCCGTGCTTCTTGCCAGACTGCTCCATCTGGTCACGGAGGACTTGAAAGGCGGTGAGCATCTGGCGATAGGAGTAATGGGCATTGCGGCCGCTCGGATTCGGCAAGAGAAAGATCTGCGCCCCGGCGAGTTTTATGGCGGTCACTCCAAGATCGAGTGGGCCTTTCGATTGTTCCTTGGGTGAGAACAGCGTTCGAAAGATCGTGACACCTAAAAGGGCCACGATGTGAGGTTGGTAGCGTCTGATTTTCCGTTTCAGGCTCGCGACGCCTTGTTGATACTCAACAGGGTCGAGGACATCGATCCCGGGAGTACAGCGGCCGATGATATTGGTGAGGCCGAGACGCCATTCAGGTAGGCGCCGATCCTCCCGATACGTCAGAGATTCACTGACCAATTTCGATTCATGCAGGAGCTTCCAAAATCGATTCGCGTGCCCGGCAAAATGGTGGCCGGTCTGTGCTGATCGGATACCAGGATTAATGCCGACAAAGAGCACGAGCACGCCGGGCTTGATGCAGTCGCGGAGCTGCCGGTATCGTCGTCTTGAGTCGCCCATATTATTCTGGGGCAGTTTAGTAAGGACTCAACCATTCTGCCACAGATCCGAGGTCGGTCCCTTCAGATCTGTATCAGACAGTATCCGTAACTTATTGATATGATAATAAGTATAATGTATGAGTGACCCGGCACCAAGCTTGCTCAGTACCCCAGACAAGTGCCAATGAATGGCGCAATCCTCAACCCCATAACAAGGAGTTATATATTATGAAAAGCATGTTGATGGCAATTATGGCAGTGGCAGTGGCAGTGACGTTCAGCGCTCCTTCCTTCGCTGGCGAAGGAAAGGATAAGAAGGATGAGAAGAAGGGCGGCCACGTCCTCGTGTACGGCGAAGAAAAGAAGAAGGACGAGAAGGAAAAGGGCAAGTCAGTTGATACGTTCGGCGATATGAAGGACGAGAAGAAGAAAGACGAGAAGGGCAAGTAATCGCCTTTTGGGGGGCGAGGCTAGTTAGCTTGAGGGGTTTCCTGCCTAGAGCAGGAGACCCCTCTGGCGTTTTTCCTACCTACTGCCATTCCGAAGATACACCGCTTGCAATCCCACAATCGACTTCGCATCTCTGATCGTTCCGGCCTCAATCATGCTCATCGCTTCCGATAGAGGCATCTCAATCACTTCAAGGACTTCATCGCGATCCAGCTGTTGTCGACCCGTCGTCAACTCTGTCGCTTTGTAGATGTGGATCACTTCGTCGGTGAAACCCGGCGCGGTGAAGATGCTGGAGAGGAGATCGAGCCGGCCGGCTCGATATCCGACTTCTTCCTCAAGCTCGCGTGCCGCACAGACAGTGGGGTCTTCACCAGGATGCAGTTTCCCAGCAGGGATCTCATAGATGAACCCTCCTGCCGCATGGCGGAACTGCCGAATCAAGATGACTCTGCCATCATCTTTCAACGGCACCACCGCAGCCGCTCCGGGATGGCGCACGACTTCCAAGTCGACCGTGAGACCGTTGGGCAGAGTGACGGTGTCAACGTTCAAGTTCACCACGATGCCTGTATAGATCTGTTTGGTTTGCACAGGCTAGCCCTTGCGCTTCTTATAGAACGGTGGCTTCACGATGTGTGCCGGGACACTCTTACTACGGATCTCGATCAGGATAGAGGCGCCGGGCTCTGCATAGCGTATAGGCACATAGCCCAATCCGATGCCCTTCTGTAGAAGCGGCGAGAGATTGCCGCTGGTGACCTCACCAATGGGATGTGAGGTCGCAGGGTCGAGGATTCTGAATCCGTGGCGAGGCACGGCTTTCTCGGCGAGTTCGAAGGCCACGAAATGGCGAGCGATTCCAGCCTGTTTCTGTGCCAGAAGTGCTTGGCTGCCGATGAACTCTCCCTTGTGGAAACTGACAGTCCAGTCCGCATTGGCTTCGAGCGGCGTCGTATCTTCACCCATGTCGAAGCCATAGAGCAGATAGCCCATTTCCAATCGAAGGAGATCCCTCGCGCCGAGCCCGGCCGGTTTGACTCCCCAGGCCTGTCCCTTGTCGACGAGCAGGTCCCAGAGGCGACCAACTTTGTCTGCATCGATGTAAATCTCATAGCCTAGTTCACCGGTGTAGCCGGTTCGAGCCAGCAAGCAAGACAGGCCGCCGATCGTGCCCTCGCACGTGTGATGGAGCTTCAGCCCTTCGAGCACCGCCGCGCCAAGGCTCATAAGCAGCTCGCGAGATTTGGGACCTTGAACGGCTACCTGGGCCAATTCGACCGACCGGTCTTCGAGACGAACCGTCGTGCCATGGGCAAGCTGGGATTGCAGCCACGTCAGGATCTTCTCGCGGTTTGAGGCATTCACGCACAAGAGGAACTCCTCCGATGCGAGCCGATAGACGAAGATATCGTCTTTGATGCCGCCCCTCTCGTTACAGACCATGGAATACTGGGCGTGAGAGACGGCGAGCTTGCCGACATCGTTAGTGGTAACTCGTTGGAGGAAGGAGACCGCACCCGATCCGGCGATCCGTACCCGGCCCATATGGCTCACATCGAAGAGGCCGACATGGGAACGGACGGTATGGTACTCGTCCACGACACCGCTGTATTGGATGGGCATTTCCCATCCGGCGAAATCGACGAGTTTGGCGCCGCAAGCTTGATGGTGCGTGACCAGCGGGGTCCGTTGCATGACGTGGCTCACAGGCCAAGGAGTTCGACGTCGAAGATCAACGTCGCGTGTGGAGGAATCGAGCCGCCCGCCCCCTGTGCGCCATAACCAAGCTTGGAAGGAATGGTCAGCTTTCGCTTCCCGCCCACTTTCATGCCTTTGACGCCCTCGTCCCAGCCCTTAATGACTCGTCCAGCTCCCAGAGGGAAAGAGAACGGCTGGCCTCGGTCTACGGAACTGTCGAATTTGTTCCCATTTTCTAACCAGCCCGTGTAATGCACCGTGACGGTCTGGCCCACCTCTGCCGTCGCGCCGATTCCTATCGTGAGATCGACATACTGCAATCCCGATGATGTCGTGACGTTATTTCCTTCGGCACTTGCTTCCTGAAATGGCATGACTGCTCCTTTTCTAGTCGTCAATCACTCAACCACGATAATGGACGACAACAGAGTAAAAATTGGCATACAGGATCTCCTGTCGAGGTCTGAGCCGGTGACCCTGTTTAACAGTTTCATGAACAGGTTCCCCTCACCGATGTTCCTTGCGGGAGTCAGGCTCGGAGAACATGACCACACTCGCTGTGTAGCCGTGCAGGAAGTTGCGCCCTCCGACCTGGCCAATCTCGCCCTGGGCAAAGAATCCCGCCGTAGGAATGGGTCCGAGCCGCTCTTGCACAACCCCGCTATCGTGATCGGGTTGGCCGAAAAGTCCCTCCCCACGCCCGCAACAGCTGAACAGGAGAGCCCCGAGTGGGGGACTTGGATGCGTCGTTCGATCCGCAGCCAGGAGAATATGTAAATCTTCGCTTGCAGACTTCGCATCGCGAAGATGGAACTGCACGGTTTGGCCTTCCTGAACGACGTCTCCGATCGCGACAGCCCCAGCCTGTTGATCCGCTCCGATGAGGTTCCGAACGAGGAAATCGCCCCGCTCGAAATGACTCCCGTGTTCATCGATCACGATGCCCAGGTGCAACGCGCGATGGGCATCGCGGCGTTGAGCTCCCCCCAGCGACTCAAAAACGTCCTGGAGCCGTTTTAAGGCCGAGACGCCGCCGAGTTCATAAATAAGGTTTTGTTCCGCCTTGGTGACGACAAACCGTTCGCCGATCGGACGACAGCCTTGTGAGGTCACGGTTCGGACGGCGACCGGTCCGGTGAGTTGCACTCCCACCACGCCTCCATCGAAGCCCTGATCATTGAGGAGCAATCGATTCTCTCCTGAATCACGGCCTCCGCCGGCGAGGCCCCCGCCAACTTTTCCGTGAGGGTACCGGTCGTTCATGAGGGAGAGGACTTCCTGCATCGGTGTCGAAAAGGGATCGGCGAGGAGGAGAAAGGTTGAATCCTCAAGCCCCGGCTCCGGCCACCCGGGCATGCGGATTTGGTCCTGCAGCTGAGACACGGAGATCTGGAGTGGGATCAGTTTGACATCAGGAAGGCACGCGACCCAGACAGTCAGGGCTGCAGCGGTTTCAATCTCTTCGGAGCCGGCGATGATACCTTCACCGGAACAGCCCAGACAGACCTTCGCCCGCAGTTCCCGCTGGAGCATGGCTGAGATCATGGCGGCTTTGGTTGCATGGTGGGCGGAGAAGAAGACAAAGGCCAGATCGATGGGGGCCGTGCCAATTTGCATCAGAATCGCATCCGCGAGATCGCGGGTGGCAGCTTCCGTATCGGTCTTGCGCGAGAGGGCCGTCGCAAATTGAAGTGTGGCCGACGTGGTCGTGCCTGTGGAACGAGTCGTCATGGTATGAACGTGTTGCCTGTCGGTCGTCGAGACATTAGACCCCTGGGTCCATCCGTTCTGGGCGGTCCTTCGCCAGCTTGTTATAATAGCGCCACATGTAGGAATGGTAGTCATCGAGTTGAGCCAGGAGATAGTGCAGCTCTGCGGGATCTTGTGTCTCCAAGGCACTCACCATGCGGGACTCTAAGAACTCGGCGAACGCATTGGTTTTCCCCAGCACGGTGATGAGACTCAAGCTACCACCGAGTTGGTACCCGTTCATACTAATCCTCCAGCCAGAAGAGAGTCGCGAGAGGATAGCGAGGCACGAGAGGAAAATGCAAGTGAGGGAATTCTCTGCCTCACGGGGTGCTGATTCTCCACCGTTACTTGGCGCGGTGATCGAGGACGGTGCGGAGTCTGGTGAGGGAGATGGCCTCGATTCGATGGCCGTCGCGGCCCACCACTGTCGTCGCCATCGTCAAGGCGTTGAGGATGGCTTCTTCCGTGGCTTCGACGGTCGCCACGATCAGCGGGTTCAGGTGTGTGTCGGCGAGGTGCGTGTGCTGAAACGTCGGCTCTTTGGGATAGTGGGGGATGATGTTCGCGGTGGAGAAGGCCAGCATGAAGTCGCCGCTGCCGTGGCGCGCGGTGGAGCCTGTCCGCGCCAATCCCAGCGCGGCACGCTTCGCCAGCCGCGTGAGCTGTCGCCCATCGAGCGGAGCATCGGTGGCGATGAGGACGATGATGGAGCCCTCACTGTGGCCTGGCGAAAAAGCCTGCGCGACAGGAGGAGCAGCCTCATACAGCCGACCGACCGGCACGCCTCCAACAACCAACTCAGGCCGTCGCCCATGGTTCGCATTGACAAGCACGCCAATCGTATAGCCGCCTTCGGTCTCCGGTAATCGCCGTGACGAGGTCCCGATGCCACCCTTGAATCCATAGGACACCATGCCTGTTCCAGCACCGACAGTTCCTTCCTGCACGACTCCGGATGAGGCGCTGTCCAGTGCCTGCACCACATCTGCCTCTGAGACATGCCGCCCTTGAATATCGTTGAGTCGCCCATCGTCGCACTCGGCGACCACTGGGGTCAGGGTATCGTCAGTAATGCCGATCTCCGGATAGCGCGCGATCATCCAATTCATGACCCCGTTAGCCACTCGCGGCACGTTCAACGTATTGGTCAGGGCGATCGGATATTCGAGGAAGCCCGATTCGCTGATCCAGGCAAGGCCGGTCATCTCGCCTGTCCCATTGAGGACGAACGATCCGGCAGGTACTTTTTTGTGCCAGACATCGTCGCGGGGGATGACGACCGTCACGCCGGTTCGTATGGGGCCGAGTCCGGGCTTGAGCGGTCCATCGCCCGAGATACGGGTAGTCTGGCCCACGGTGACACCGGCCACGTCGGTAATCGCGTTGAGTGGCCCAGGCTCATAGGAGCCGACGACGATGCCAAGGGTACGAGCTCGCACTCGGGGCTCTTCCGAGCTTGCCTGGGCAGGTACGACGGGAGCGACGCAGATAGAGCCAGCCAGGATCAGCAGTAGAGTTGCAAGAGGGGCCGTGCTG
>JAYTTD010000173.1:0-13295 GCA_043745235.1 Nitrospira sp.
ATGCTGAAGAGGAGAGGGCAGAGTTGGCGCGTGCTCTTGTGGCTCGGAGCGATGGCGTGTCTTTCAACAGCGGTTCACGCAGAACCAGCTCGTTGGAACCTGGACCCTGAACATTCGACCATCGAGTTTCGTGTCACGCACATGGTCATCTCCAAGACCACCGGCCGGTTCACGGACTATGCCGGGTTTATCGACATGGATGCCGAAGACGGCATGGTGACGGCGATTGAGACCACGATCAAGGCCGGATCGGTGACCACGAATCACATAAAGCGGGATACCCACTTGCGGAATCAAGAATTTCTAGACGTGCAACAGTATCCGACGATCACCTTCAAGATGAAGAGCTATAAGAAAACCGCAGAGGGCTTTACAGCGGTGGGAGATCTCACGCTGCACGGAGTGACCAAGGAAATCACCCTGGCAGGCCGCTATAATGGGGCGACGAAGGACCCCTGGGGCAATACCAGGGGGGGCTTCAGCGCGGAGGGGAAATTCAACCGCAAAGACTTCGGTATGGTCTGGAACAAAACATTGGATAGCGGCGGGCTCGTTGTCAGCGACGAGGTTCAGGTTCGGCTCGATATAGAATGTATCAAGGCAAAACCCTAACAGGCTGTTGAAAAAGTCCGCCAGCTTCGTTCTCGCTTCGCTCAGAGGCTCAACGTACCCCAAGGGTACGCCTCGCCTCTTCGCTCGCTGCGGCCTTGCTGGACGGCCTTTTTGAATAGCCTGCATCGTGTGGTCTGCTAGGGCGCTCTTGTCCCTGTCGAGGGACAGGATCGTCACCGGCTCATTTTTCTGAAAGTCATTAATGATGAAGGCGATGGTTCTGGCGCGCACAGCGGACGTGGAAACCGCCCCGCTGCAGCTTCGCGAGCTTCCGATGCCAGAGCCAGGCCCTGGGGAGGTCTTGGTTCGCATCACTGTCTGTGGGATCTGCCGGACGGATCTTCACGTGATCGAAGGTGAGTTGCCTCACCCCATGCTTCCCCTCATTCCCGGCCACCAAGCCGTCGGGATTGTGAGCCAGGTTGGCGCCGGCGTGAGTGAGCGAACGGTCGGCGAGCGAGTCGGGATTGCCTGGCTGCAGCACACGTGCGGCCTCTGTGAATTTTGCACGGGCGGGCGCGAGAACCTGTGCGAACGCGCCAGGTTTACCGGCTATCAGGTCGATGGTGGATACGCCGAGTATGCGCTCGTTCCGGCAGCCTTTGCCTATCCGATTCCACCGGTCTTCAGTGATGAAGAGGCGGCCCCCCTCCTCTGTGCCGGGATCATTGGCTACCGCGCCTTGCGTTTGAGTGGAATCCAGCCGGGCCAGCGGCTCGGTCTCTATGGGTTTGGGGCGTCCGCTCACATTGCCATCCAAATTGCCCGCCATTGGGGTTGTCAGGTCTATGTCAGTTCATTGAAACTGGAGCATCAACGTCTCGCGCGTGAGTTAGGTGCCGCATGGGTCGGCGGAGCAACCGACAGGCCGCCGGACAAGCTCCACGGCTCGATTATCTTTGCGCCGGCTGGAGAATTAGTTCCACCGGCCTTACGCGCATTAGAACGTGGCGGCACGCTCGCCCTTGCCGGGATTCACATGACGCCAATTCCTTCGCTCGACTACGATCGCGAGGTCTTTGGCGAGCGAGTCATTCGAAGCGTCACGGCCAATACGAGGCAGGACGGCTTCGATCTGCTGCGCGAGGCCGCGGCAATTCCCATCAAACCCTACACGGTTCGCTTTCCACTTGAAGAGGCCAACCAGGCACTGCAGGCTCTCAAATCTGGATCGTTTCAAGGCGCGGCAGTCCTTTCAATCTCCGCCTGACACTGGCAAACGGGTCCCCAGGCCATGATACATTGGGCGGTGATGTCACGAATCCTTGCAATCTTGCTCTGTGCACTGGGCGTTGGAGCCACCCTACCGGTTTGGGCGCTGGAGTTCACCGCTGACCGCATCACACAAATCGATGGCCGCACCAGCAAGGACGCCCTCTACTATCGGGACGACATGTGGCGGATCGAGCATCACGCTAGGGGGCCTGTCACCGTCAGCATTGTGCGGAAGGATCAGCGGGTTGTATGGCTCTTGTTGTCGCGTATCAGGCACTTCCAGACAGTTCCCTACAGCGGGGAACAGGATCTGATGGTGGCCGAGAAGTTGGAGGGAGAAGTTTCGCGGGAAGAGATCGGACACGAAACACGCGAAGGCCACCCGACGATCTTATATGAAGTGACCACGAAGCAAGGTGAGCGGACGGAAGTCTATTACCAGTGGTGGGCCACCGATATACGTTTCCCGATGAAATTGGTGAAGAAGGACAGCAGTTGGAGCGTGGAATACCAGCATGTCAAGATACGGTCCTTGTCGGATTCTCTGTTTCAGCTGCCGATGTATTTCAGGGCTCTTGAAGAGGATACGCAAAATCCGACGAAGGAGCCGAAGAAACAGGGGATGTAAATGACAAGGAGCCGTCATTGTGCGCAAGGGAGCTCATCACAGGCGCCATCATTGCGGAATTGTTCTGGGTGGAAGGATTGGTCCATGCGGCTGGAGCGGAACCCGAAGAAGTCGGAGAAGGGAGCGCAGGAAGCCCTTTCGCTTGGGTAACAGCACGCCGAGCGTGCGGGCCGCGTAAGGTTCTCAAGCTCAGTATCCTGCGCTAAGGGCTCAAGAGTGCATGAGCCTGTTCGCTGGTTTCTTTGACGAGAACTCCCATCTTCGGATGCGAGGGCTCGAAGTCCACTGGCAAGTCGTAGTGTCTGAGGCGTTCGCTGGCGGTGGGGCCGATGGATGCGACGACCATCTTTCTGCATGCTTCTTTGAATTGCGCGGTGGTGCCTTCCTGTTCGAGTAACTGCATGACATGGTCGATCTGCGCGGCGTTGGTGACCAGCATGACCTGCATGTTTCCCGCGATGATCTCACCGAGCACCTGCTTCAAGGGGCCTGTGTCTTCCGGGAGTGCCCAACGGTAAATGGGCACGGGAAAGACTTCTGCGCCACGTTGTTTCAGGGCCTCCAAGAGGTCAGGATTGGACGTGCCATATTCTTGCACAGCGACGCGGAGACCCTTGACGGGTCGGTACTCGTCGAGGGTTGTGACCACCTCGACCCATGTATTCGGTTCCGGCACGGTGAGCGTCGGTGTGATGCCGAGGGTCTTGAGTGCCGCGACCGGCTTCGGGCCGCGAGCGACGAGTGCTGTCTGCTTGAGCCCCGCCATGATCGACGACAGTGGATGGCGCGAACGTAGAATGTCGAAGAGAGTGGTTGTGCCGATACCCGTCATGAGGATGAGCATATCGACCTGCCCGTCGATCAGTCTGGCGCCGAAGCGCAACGCAGCAGGATTGTCCCGGATGGGAATTTCCCGGAGGGCAGGAGCCACGAAAGGTTGGCCGCCATAACGTTCGATCAATCGGATCATCTCCGCCGCCATACGGCTCTCGAATGCCGCGACTGCAAGGCCAGAGAATCCCTTTCCGTTCGTCACGATCTCCATACCTCGAATATATCGATAAAGAAGTTGTCTGTCGAAATAAGTAATGGTCGAAGAGTGATCGGGGTGGATTCATTCTTCAAGACTGAAAGCTTGAGCATCGTACCATAGCCGACAGAGGAGGCGCAGTCATCGGCCTGATCAAGGAGGTTGGGCCGCTAGCAGGTTGCGGAAACACATTTTCGGCACGCGTGAACTTCGATGATTCCCTCGTGTGGCACAAGAGAGAACCCTCCTGCAGGATGCTCAAAAAGGCCGTCCAGCAAGGCCGCAACGAGTGAAGCCCCGAGGCGTACCCTCTGGGGTACGTTGAGGGTCTGAACGAAGTGAGAACGAAGCTGGCGGACTTTTTCAGCATCCTGCCAGGCATTTTCAATTGACGGAGCCCAAGGTGCTCCCTACTATACGGACACGACTGAGGATGACTATGAGTGCTCCGCTCCACCGAGGATTACGCCATGTGGCGCTACGCGTCACGAATCTTGCGCGTTCTCGCACGTTCTATGAACAGCTATTGGGGATGAAGGCGGTGTGGGAGCCCGACCCCGACAACGTGTATTTCAGCTCCGGACCGGATAATTTTGCCTTACACCAGATTCCGCCGTCCGAGCTTGCGACGTTTCAACCTGTGACGGGGCAACTGTTGGATCATATTGGTGTGATCCTTGAGAGCTCGGAGGCAGTCGATCGGATGTATCGAGAAATCGAACCGCGTTTGCCGCAGCTGGGCGGGCAGGTCGTGAAACCGCCGAAGCAGCATCGCGACGGCAGCTATTCTTTTTACTTTTCCGATCCCGACGGGATCGTCATTCAAGCGTTGTACGAACCCGCCATCAGTAAGCTGGAATGGGTGAAACGTGAAATATGAACAGTAGGATGGTCACTCACGTTTCACGTCTTACGTTTCACCTTTCACGAGTATGAAGATCTGGGACCGTCTGCCGAAACATCAGTATCTCAGCCTCGCGCCCTGGGCTTGGGTCCAATTGGAGAGTGCCGACCCTCCCGGGCCCTTCCCCTTTGTTGCAGGGGTGGCGCCGGAGGTTGTCGCGAGTCTCCATGAAGCCCATGCCCTTCTCTCCAGCGCGATCGATACGGCCATCAGCGATGTGTTTTCCAAACGGGCTCCGCTCGACGATCCTGATCGGCAGCGGCGGTTGGAAGATGCTTATGCGGAGGTGATCAGTGCTCGTCCCTCTTTGCAGCAACATATTCGTTGTGGGCGGAAGCCGGACGGGACGTTTCACTGGGAGTTTCCAACCGATCCCACCCAATCCGCCACGGTCACCAACGGCGGGCTTCGAATCTTCCATTCCGTGAAAAGACAGGCAATTCCGATCGGGTTCGATCAGCGACAATTGGGGCCGCTGGTAGGAAAAGTACTGGGGTTCTTGGATGGTACGCATCAGACCGACGAAATCAACACGGTGGTGGCGACCTCGGGGAGAGACGGAGAACGCGTACTCACGCGATTGATCGAATCTCTTCACCAACATGAGTGCTTGGTGAGTTCGAGCACCTCTTCTATCAGGTCCCGCTGGTTCGAGACACTCCACGATACAGACATGGTCCATCTCGGCCATGCCGCGTTGCTGTATCGGCAACGGGACCAGATGCTGTTGTTCGATCCCTGGCTGCTCCCCTGGTTTGCGGAATCCTCCGTCCCGTCACTCTGGGGATCGCTGCTGCCCAAACCGGCTACCGTCTTCTTGACCCATGATCACGACGATCATGTGGATCCTCGCACGCTCTTGCACCTGCCCAAAGACACGCCGATCATCGTGCCGAGCCGAAGGAATCGACGCACGCTCTCCTACGATTATCTGTCGCTCTTGCGAGAACTTGGATTTGGACAGGTGATCGAATTGGCGCATGGAGAACGTTGGGTGTTCGAAGGAGGGGCGGTGTACTCCGTACCGTTCTATGGCGAAGACCCTTGCGATCTGGAGATGCCGCGCAATTGTTATCTTATCGCCGATCGTGGCTATAACGTGCTCGTACATGCGGACAGCGGGCCGACGAATAGCGGCAAGTCCGCCCTCAAGGACAGAGTGATCCAGTCACTCGTGCAGCAGCATGGGCCGATCCCGCTGGTGTTTGCCTCACAACAACAACTGCTCGAAGTCCGTGGCCATGCGGCCCACGCGTCCCTGTCTCATCCTGGGAAATGGCTCGATGTGGGAGAAAACGGCTATCTCACGAATGCGTACCTTGCCGATGTCTGTGCGGCGGCGCAGGCTAAACTGTTCGTGTCATATGCCACTGGCGGCGCAGAGTGGTATCCGGACCATCTCTCGTTCATGTTCAGCCGACGGAATCCCGCCCGCACTGCGTTGCTGACGGCTCACTGGGAACGACCGGAAACTCTCAAAGAACTTCTCCTTACGCAGGGATGCAGGTATCATGACGCTCATGCGTTGGATCTGTTTCGTCGCACGACCGACGGGCTGGTAGAACCGCTGACGACCGGGGAGTCCCTGACGCCCCTGTCGCTCTACCGGCTTGACCATGACGATCCTCCGTTTATGAAATCCAGGAGCCGCACCACACCATCTCGCGACATCGACAAGGAACGACTATGACCACCCGCAAAGCGCAGCACGCCCCAATCCTCGTCACCGGTGTCGCAGGATTCATCGGCTTTCATACCGCGACCAGACTGCTGGAGCGAGGTGAGCGAGTGATCGGACTCGATAACGTGAACGACTACTATGACGTGCGACTGAAGAAGGCGAGGCTGGCGAAGCTGAAACCGTTCAAGCAGTTTAGCTTTACCAAAACCGATTTGGCCGACCGAGTGAACATGCGCCGGCTCTTTTCCACGCAGTCGATTGCGAAGGTGGTTCATCTGGCGGCTCAAGCTGGTGTGCGCTATTCGCTGGTGAACCCGCATGCCTATACGGATAGCAACATCGAAGGGTTTCTGAATATTCTCGAAGGCTGCCGGCATGCGAAGGTCCAGCACCTCGTCTATGCCTCGTCGAGTTCCGTCTACGGCGGCAATACCCAGATGCCCTTTTCGATTCATGACAACGTCGATCATCCGGTCTCTCTCTATGCGGCCAGCAAGAAGGCCAATGAGCTCATGGCCCATTGCTATGCGCATCTGTATCGGATTCCCTGCACGGGTCTGCGGTTTTTTACGGTCTATGGGCCCTGGGGAAGGCCCGATATGGCCCTCTTTATTTTCACGAAGGCGATTCTGGAGGGGAAATCGATTGAGGTTTATAATCACGGAAAGATGCGCCGGGACTTTACCTATGTCGATGACATCGTCGAAGGAGTGATCCGGACCCTCGATCATCCGGCCACGCCGAACGAAGCCTGGTCCGGTGACAGACCGGATCCAGGAACCAGTTCAGCGCCGGCCCGAATCTACAATATCGGGAATCATCAGCCGGTCGAGCTGCTGCGCTTTATCGAGGTATTAGAGAACGCGTTAGGAAAGAAAGCGAAGAAAAAACTGTTGCCTATCCAGCCAGGCGACGTTCCTGCCACCTATGCTGACATTGAGGACCTCACGCGGGATGTCGGGTTCAAGCCGGCAACGCCCATCGAGGTGGGGATTCCCCGTTTCGTCGAGTGGTATCGGAAGTTCTACAAAAAATAAAGGGTGCCAAGCCCTACTGATAGCCTGGCACCCCACAGTCTCGCGTCCTAGACCGGCTCGCTATGGACAGCCGATTGGTATAAATCCAGGCCCGAAGATTTTTGCCAGAGTCATATATCGCGCTTGATCGTAGAACGAATAGCTCGCTCCGCGCTGATTTCTACCCGAAAGATCTCCGCCATACGAAGGATCTGTCCCGTAAAAGAAGCCGCCACGGGTTTTCTGATTGAGGTGGATCCACTCTCCATACATGGAGCAGACTTCAGCTTGAACGGACCCGGATGAGGCGATGCTGGCGTGCCAACCTTTGGCCCAATCGGGGGCCGTCTGTGCTTCGCCGGTCAGACCGGTCTGATTGCGGTTGGGATACGGAGGAATATCGTAGTGAGGAGCGGTGGCTAAGGTTGGGCGATAGGTTGGCATGTCATCCAGCGAGGGCACGATCGACAGTTCTTTCAGCGTCATCAGTTTGCAGCCCGGCACATCCTTGTTGGTGTAGAGGGCGCTTCCATCCGCTTGGGAGCATTCCCGCATCAGTAGCGGATCGAAGGAGATCGTTGTATCGGAGAAGGCCGATGTTGAGGACAGGGTGAGGATCGTTACGGCAATCGCGAACACACGGGTGAGCTGCATAGAGCACCTTCCTTGAGAGGGTGGAACAGCCAAGGTTTGCATCATTATTATCCACCCCTGTTAATTCTACTCACTGATGGTACTCACAAGCTATTCCACCGGAGAGAATGCTGTCTATTCATCTTTCGAGGGGGGTCTAGCTACTGACGTGTGGCTTGGGGAATGGCTTAGATGGCCGATTGGCCGAGACCAATGGTGCAATCGATTGCGGTCAGCCGTGTGAGAGTCGCATGGTGCAGTGCCGGATCGAATTTTCCGGCAGGGATGTCGTCTGTCGATACTACCACCACGAAGTTCTCCTCGATCGCTGCCCGATGCAGCGCATGGTCGACGTGTTCCCCTTGACCTCCTGTGGCAATGGCTCATCAGTATTGATGCGCCCTGCGCAACTCACGAACTTGACAATGCCGGGGAGGAGGGTCGGATTGTGGATGGTTGTCTATTCCCAGAAGTGCCTCGCTTCATCGTTGGCGATCACGCCGTGGAAGCCGAACAGGATGGTGTAGATCATGGTCTAGCCTCGCTCGTTCGTCTTGTGAAGCCACGGTAGCGAACAGTTTTGTTGAATAAAATAAGCAACTTGGCCTTGTTCCCTTCTCGCTGCTGAGGTATTCTCCGTACTCAACCTGTAAAACGTGAGGCGTGAAACGTGAGGTGTTTGAAAGATCTCCTCGCTTGTCCTCCTCACTCCTCTCGCCTGACCAACCTCTGTCATGACTGACTACGGCGTGCTTGCAAATCTGCTCGTGATCTTCGTGGCGGCAATCGCCGTCGTATTTATTTTTCACCAGTTGCGTCTTCCCTCGATCGCAGGATTCTTGGTCGCCGGCGCGCTCATCGGCCCCCACGGATTGAACCTCATCGCGGATGTCGGCACGGTCGAAGTGTTGGCCGAGGTCGGGATCGTTCTGCTTCTCTTCACCATCGGCATCGAATTTTCGGTGCCGCAATTGCTCTCCATGCGCCGCCTCATGTTTCTGTCAGCACCGGTCCAGATCGGCGGCGTGCTGTTGATCTCGTGGTTCGGAGCGATGTTCATCGGACTGTCCTGGAAGGAAGGAGTGTTCTGGGGATTTCTCTTCGCCCTGAGTAGCACGGCGATCGTGTTAAAGACCTTGACCGAACGGGGGGATAGCGACTCGATTCATGGCCGAGCCACAATTGGCATTCTCATCTGTCAGGATTTGGCGGTTGTACCCATGATGCTGCTGCTGCCGATTCTTGCCGGCCAATCGGATGCAGGGGGGGTATCGATTCTGCTCACCTTGGGAAAATCGGTTCTCGTTGTCTTGCTCGTCATTGCCGCCTCCTGGTATCTGATTCCCAAGCTGTTGGGATATATCGTCCGCAGCCGCAGCCGCGAGCTGTTCTTGCTGACGATTATCGTTTCCTGTCTCGGTATCGCGTGGCTTACTTCGCTTGGTGGTCTCTCATTGGCATTAGGCGCGTTCATCGCTGGGTTGGTCATTTCCGAATCGGAGTACAGCCATCAGGCCATCGCCGAAGTGCTGCCATTCCGCGACAGTTTCACCAGTCTCTTCTTTGTGTCGATCGGCATCCTCATGGACTGGCGGATATTGCTCGCGTATCCGCTACTGGTGTTTGGACTTCTCGTAGCGATTCTGTTGGTAAAGTTTTTTTCCGGGGCCCTAGCGGTCTTGTTGTCGGGGATCCCTCCGCGTTCGGCGGTGATGGTGGGCGTCGCCCTGGCTCAGGTCGGAGAGTTTAGTTTCTTGCTGGCGCAGCAGGGGGAGGAGAGTGGTTATTTCCGTGGTGATCCGTACCAGGTCTTTCTTGCGGTTTCGGTGCTCTCCATGATCGTGACGCCCTTTCTCATACAGTGGTCTCCGTACCTGGCCCGTCACGTTGAGGCGTGGCAGCGACTTCATCGTTGGCTGCCTAGTCGCACCATCGCCCACGTCGAGCAGACCGAAGGGAAGCAGATTCGGATGAAGGGCCACGTCATTATCGCAGGGTATGGGTTAAACGGAAGGAATCTCGCCCGCGTGCTTGGCGAGACGGAGATCCCGTACCTTGGCTTGGATCTCGACGGCGATACTGTCAGCCGCGAAACGAAACACGGGGTGCCTGTCTACTACGGCGATGCCACGAATTCAAATGTGTTGCGGCACATGAAGATCGAGGACGCGAAGGTGCTGGTGATCGCCATATCGGATCCGTTTATTACCCGGCGGGTCGTACAGGTCGCCAAGGGACTCAATCCCAAAATCCATATTGTCGTGAGGACCCGCTATTTGCGCGAATTGGAGGAGCTGCACCAGCTCGGCGCGGATGATG
Organism: Nitrospira sp.; assembly: GCA_043745235.1. Lineage (GTDB taxonomy): Bacteria > Nitrospirota > Nitrospiria > Nitrospirales > Nitrospiraceae > Palsa-1315. Next base: position 10,039 of record JAYTTD010000173.1, read on the forward strand.
TGGTGCCGGAGGAATTTGAAACCTCTATCGAGATCTTTGCCTTGGTGCTTCGCACCTACAAAATGCCGCAGGACTTTGTGCTGCAAAAGGTGGCACAAGTTCGCCGTGAAGGTTACGCGTTGCTTCGGCGCAGCGAATCGCCGGAACTCCCACATCATCTTCATGGCGGGACCTTGACCGATGCGGAAGTCGAAACCTGCCGCATCGACGACGATTCCCCTGCGCAGGGAAAGACGTTGGCTGAGATTGCGATCCGCCCACGTACAGGCGCTTCAGTGATTGCTTGGACGCGTGCTGGAGTGACGCAAGCAAATCCGTCTGAGCATACTCGGTTGATGGCGGGCGATATTGTGGTGCTACTCGGTTCGCGAGCCCAGATTCAGCAGGCGATGGAGCTGTTAGTCCAGGTCTACTACAGCTAACGACCTGCTGGCATCTGCGTCGCTTTCTGGCAAAAATCCTCAACGTATTCCAGTGAATATGCCTGCGGATTTTTCGAGCCTGCGGCCTTGCATCGACAGCCGCTCCTTGGCCTCGCAACGAAGGATGACATGGACAGATTCCTACCGTCCTGCCGTTGTCAGGAGCTAGTAGGCCTCCTCCAGCGTGGCCACTTCAATGACTTGAATGTTCCATCGGGGTGCCATCTGGGAGAGATCCCAGTCAGCCGTGGCTAGTTGCCCGCGAGGTACCAGTATGGTTTTAAACTGTGCGCGGGCTGCCGTTTCGGTTTTGATGAGCAGTGCGCCCACCGATTCAATCTGACCGTCTGGCATGATCTTCCCGGTCAGGACGACGTCTGATCTGAGGTCATCGCCTCTCCAGGCTGCGACGAGGCCGACCGCAATGGCACTGCTGGCGCTCATTCCCTCGGTCAACGCATTGTATGACCGGTTCTTGATCGTGACCACCCACTCTCGTCCGTCCTCTCCCACTGCTTTTGTGGCAGCCGTGACGGCTTGCTTGACGCCTTCTTTCCAATCCTCGCTGACGATCGAACCTCCGCCCAGCTCTATTTGATTGAATTGGACGGTCGGTCCCTCCCGTCGAGGGTCTTTGTCGATTTGGAGGACGATGTAGTGGATGGTTCCAGTCTGCCCACTGGCCAGCACACCCAGTGCCGGCACCGTCGCAACACGACGGCTGTCTGCTGACCAGAGGGGGGAGGCATGCATGCAAATCATGATCGCCAACAAGAAGAGCTGAACAAGGTGAGGTGTTTTCCGGGTCGCGCCGCTGTCCAGCATGGTTCTAGCGCTCATGACTCATGGGGGGCTCAGTGCGCTTAGCTCTTCCATCGAAGCGTGACTCGTTCTTTGAGCGGATGGTCAAGAGGCTGTCCGGTTTGCACCGACGCAAGATGTGCGGCTTTCAACTTGTAGTACCATTTAGCTGGCGTATCGGCATCGTCGATGAGCATCAAGGCCGGTTTGTAGCGTAATCCCACCGCCTGGCGTTCCATCGCCTCTCGATCCTGCGTCATGAAAATGTTCGCGAAATAACGAAAGACCGTCTTAGAGAATGGAACCCAGCTGAGGCAGTTCCACGCTGCGGTAAAGTTGATCCGGCATTGCTGCTCGCTGATCGGTGTGACGGTGGCGCGGCTCGACACGAAGAGCGATCCGCACTGGACGAGTTCAAATCGCTGGTTGGGCAGCACAAAGTCGATGGTCGTCGTCAGCGGCCCGCCGTAAAATAGGTTCAAGAGCTTGTACGGTCCGCTGTTCGTTGAGGGAGCGTGCGGCACCATGCGGAAGCCGTTGGGAATCGGTTCAAAGGTCTTGGCTTTTTCGTGCATGCTTGCCTGGGTGCGCCACCAGGAGCTTTGGTGCACAAAGGGGCCGTGTGCCGGGTCCATTAAGCCGACGATGCCGTCGTCGATGGTGCAATCCAGCAGCGTCGAGATGTGAATCATCCGATAAGGGGACGAGGGGAGCGGCAGCGGTGGCACGTCCGGGATGACCTGGTTCGGTTGTTGAGGGTCGGGAATGAACACCCACACGTAGCCGTCCCGTTCGCGGCAGGCATAGGTGGTGATGCCAATTTTATCGACTTGAATGGGGGAGTCTTCGGCCAGAGCAGGAATCCCCCGGCAACGGCCTGCCTGATCGAACTGCCAACCATGGTAGGCACATTCGACACAGTCGCCGTTCATTTTGCCGAAGGACAGCGGCATCCCGCGATGGGGGCAAATGTCGCGCATGGCCGCGACTGCACCCTGTGATGTTTTGCAGACGAGGATCGGGAGGCCCAACAGGACGGTCCCTTTCAGGCTGCCGGGAGCGAGTTCACTGCTGAGGCCAGCGGGATACCAAAAGCCGAACAGTGGCGCGCTCTTGGATGGCTTGATCTCGGTGATGAGGTCGCTGTTCATGAAAAAAATGGGATGGGATGGTACATCGGTTCATCTGGGACTATATCCGGCGTGCTGAGTGAGGTCAAGGTTGTTGCCTTGACAAGAAAAAGAAGCGGAGACTATAGTCAAAACCCCGTTGAAATCGCCAAATTCATACGGACCTGACAGGAAAGAGAGCGTCATGACAATCGCGCAGATGGATCCAGCGGTGGCGTTGGCAGACCTACAAGTATCCAAGCCTGACAAGGTGACGATCGTACTGCTGAGCGGCGACATGGACCGAGCGATGGCGGCGTTCATCATCGCCACGGGGGCCGCCGCCATGGGGATGCAGGTCACCGTTTTTTTCACCTTCTGGGGTCTTAATGCCATTCGTCGATAAGGTGCGACTAGTTCTGCCAAGGACTGGCTTCATCAGATGTTCGGCCTGCTGAATAAAGGGGGCGCAGACTGCCTTCCCCTCTCGCGGTTCCATTTCTGGGGGTTGGGCACGAAGATGATGCAACAGGTCATGAAGCAAAATCGGATGCCGGGTGTGCCGGAACTCATGGAGACGGCGCTGGACCTCGGTGTTCACTTTATTGCCTGCACGACGACCATGGGACTGATGGGGATCACGAAAGATACACTCATTGAGGGCATCGATCAGTTCGCGGGGGTGACCACCTATCTCGCGGAAGCCAAACAGGGTAGTGTGAACTTGTTCATTTGAATGAGCGAGACAAGCGCGAAGGGCGTGAAAGGCGAGACGTGTAGTGACCAAGTCGCCCGAGTTCCACGCCTCTTTTGTGGAGTAAAGAAATGATTCAAGCCGATGTGAAGCTCGATACGCTCGGGTACTTTTGCCCGATGCCGATTATCATGACCTTAAAGAAGCTCAAGGAACTGACGTTGGGCCAGG
>JAYTTD010000174.1:0-13250 GCA_043745235.1 Nitrospira sp.
AGGTCGATCTCGCGACGTTGCTCGATTCACCCGTAGTCATGACATCCGAACAGCTGTCCATCGGGGAAGAGCCGACCTTGGAAGGCCAACCGGCAGTCAATGATGTCGCGCTGCGGGAACAACTGCAGAAGATTCGCGAGAAGCTCGATCGCCTGGGACCGATCAATTTGGCGGCCATTCAGGAACATCAAGAGTTGGATGAACGGTATCAGTTTCTGACGACGCAGGAACAAGATCTCTCCACGTCCATCAGCTCGCTCAAAGAAATCATTCAGCGCATCAATCGCACCACGAAAGATATGTTTGCCAGTACCTTTGCCGAACTCCAACAGAAATTCAGCGAAGTGTTTGTGAAGTTCTTCCCCGGTGGCCGAGCCGAACTACAGCTGGTCGAGGCGCTGGCTGAGGAGACGGCAGAAGGGCATGGACCACAGGAACCGGGAGTTGACATCGTGGTGCAACCACCGGGCAAACGCCTGAAGAGTCTCACCATGCTCTCGGGTGGTGAGAAGACCTTGACGGCGATGGCCCTGCTCTTCGCAAGCTTCTTGATCAGACCCACGCCGTTCTGTATTCTCGACGAAATCGATGCGCCGCTGGACGAGGAGAACATCGGGCGTTTCACGGGTGTATTGCGTGAACTCTCCGAAGGTGCGCAATTCTTGGTCATCACCCACAGTAAGCAGACGATGGCCATTGCAGACTCGTTGTTTGGGGTGACCATGGAAGAGCCGGGCATCTCAAAAATTGTCTCGGTGAGACTGGGCAATGTGCAGCCGGTCTTCGCAGACCGGATTGGCTAAAACATTCGTACTTCAGAGGACTTCTGCTGTTCTGATTCTTGACGTCAGCGTAGGGGGTCTGCTATATACCCCAAAAGTAGGCGGATCCACGAGCGTGCCGCTTGTAGTGTGAGCTTCATGGGGATGAAGCGATCATCCACATGCCCCATCCATCTGCAGTGTTCTACAGTCTAATACAATGAAGCTGATTCGAACGCTTCTGGATCGTCTATCCGATAGCCTCTTCGTCTCCGTTCCGGAGACGCTTGGACTGGCGACCGAGCTATCCAACGTTCCTCCGCTGCGTCTGGTGTCGGACAAGTCCGTGCTCTCGGCATCCGTTGACGCGACGATACGCCGCTCCACCAGCCATTCGATCAGTTCAGTGGATGCGCTTGACGACGCGGTCCGACGCAGTCAAGCCTGGTTTTTGTCTAGACAACATGCATCAGAGGGATACTGGGTTGCGGAGCTCGAGGCCGATACCACGCTGACCGCTGAATACCTCTTGCTGCGGCGGTTTCTCGATCGGGTCGATCCCGAGCGAGAGCGCCGAGCGGTTCGCTATCTCCGTGCCATGCAATTGCCCGATGGCGGATGGCCGATTTTCTACGGAGGGCCTTCGGAGATCAGCGCTTCCGTGAAAGCCTATTTCGCATTGAAGCTGAGTGGGGTGTCTGTCGATGAGCCCTTCATGGTGCGAGCCAAGGACTGTATCCTCGCGAAGGGTGGCGTTGTCCAAACAAATGTGTTTACCAAGATCACGCTGGCGCTGTTCGATCAATACGACTGGGAAGGCATTCCTCACATGCCGGTTGAGCTGATGCTGCTCCCGAAGGGATTCTACTTTAATATCTATGCCATTTCGTATTGGTCCCGCACCGTCTTAATTCCATTGCTGATCATCTTCGCGCACCGGCCGGTGTGCCAGATCCCGCGGGAGCAGGGGATTGAGGAGTTGTACCTCATTCCGCGCAAGGAGATCCGCTATTGGAAGTTTCCGCCGTTCAACAAAGATCAAAAGTGGTTTACCCCGCACAATTTGTTTGTCGCATTGGATGCGATGCTGAAACTCTACGACCGAATGCCTCTCATGTGGTTGCGCGAAAAAGCGGTGCATCGAGCCGCGACCTGGATGTTGGAACACATCAAGGGCAGTGGTGGGCTGGGGGGGATTTATCCGGCCATGGCAAATTCGATCGTGGCCCTTCGTTGCCTCGGCTATCAGGTCGACGATCCCTTGGTGCGGAAGGCGCTCCACGAAATCGAATCGTTGGAAGTCTATGATACAGTGTCGATTGGCGATCAGCGCGTCGAGGCGCTGCATCTTCAGCCCTGCCACTCTCCAATCTGGGATACGGCATTGCTTATGAACGCCTTGATCGAAACCGGGATGCCGCAGGACCACCCCTCCCTCCAGAAAGCCGCTGCATACTTGGTTTCGCGCCAGACGAAGGCGGTTGGAGATTGGAAGTTCTCGTCTCCTGATGCGGAACCGGGAGGCTGGTATTTCCAGTTTGAGAACGAGCTCTATCCCGATGTGGATGACTCGGCAGTGGTATTGATGGCGCTATCGAAGGTCCAGGTGGCTCAGACTACCAACTTGCAGGAATCTATCCAGCGGGGGATGAACTGGGTACTCGCCATGCAAGGGTCCGATGGCGGGTGGGGCGCATACGATAAGGACAACAATCGTGTCGTCTTCAACTATATCCCGTTTGCCGACCACCATGCCTTGCTTGATCCGAGCACGTCCGACTTGACCGGACGCTGCCTCGAGATGCTTGCGGCGTCGGGCTATGATCAGACGCACCCCGCTGTGGCGCCGGCCCTGCGATTCCTCAAGCGAGAGCAGGAGACCGACGGCAGTTGGTTCGGTCGGTGGGGTGTCAATTATATCTATGGCACCTGGTCCGTCCTCGCTGGCCTCCGTGCGATTGGAGAGGATCTTTCCAAACCCTATGTTCGCCGTGCGGTCGCGTGGCTTGAGTCGAAGCAGAATCCCGATGGCGGGTGGGGCGAGTCTTGTCTGTCTTATGGCGATCCTGCGTGGAGTGGGAAGGGGGACAGTACGCCTTCTCAAACGGCCTGGGCTATCATGGGGCTCATGTCGGCTGGGATGATTGATGCATTCAGCGTCGCTCGCGGCGTCCAATATTTGCTCCGTCACCAAATGAAGGATGGTTCGTGGGAAGAGGTCCGCCATACAGGCACCGGATTCCCGCGGGTGTTTTATCTCCGTTATCATTGGTACTGCCGGTACTTTCCATTATGGGCTTTGGCGATGTACCGGAATCTGCGGACGCGCGGAACGATGCGGGCCGACGAAGTACGGCAGCACGTACTCGCGTCCGGGTGTCATCGAGCCGATCATTGACCACTCCGCCGACGTCATCCGTTGGCGCGAAGCACCTCCCCTCAGGATCTACGGTGAATCCCATTGCCATCTTTGTCGCGACACGCTGGGAATTCCAGGCCGTTCGCCGCGCGCTCGTGACGGATCGTGTTGCGACAATTTCAGGGATCAGTTGCCATATTGGGCAGCGAGGGAATCGGACGTACTGGCTCATCCAAACCGGGGTCGGTCCGGTGGCGGCCAGCACTGTTGCGGGAAAAGTGTTACAGGTACAGGCCATGTCGCTAGTCATGTCCACGGGTTTTGCCTGTGCGCTTGTGCCGGCTCAGGTTGGAGACCTTATCGTCGGCACAGAGGTCTCTTCTGTATATGCTGAAGGAACCTGGACAACGAGGAATGACCGTGTGCTCTGCGATGGGGCCGTCCGCGCAGGCGTTCTCAGTGTCGCGCAGGATGTGGGGTTGGTCGCGCGGGTCGGAATAGTCGTGTCATCGGAGACGGTGGTGTGGCAGGCAGAGGAGAAACGCCGGCTGCGGAGTCTGACCGATGCGACCGGGCTCGATATGGAGAGCGCAGCGGTGGCGGCGGCGGCTCAGGAACGAGGATTCCCGATGGCGATCGTGCGGACGGTTTCCGATCTGCTAGATGAAGATCTTCCTCTTGACTTCAATCTCTTTCTCAGGCCCACTGGCTGGATAAAAGGCATGCAGTCGCTGATCTGCCACCCTTCTAGCCTTGAGGGACTCAATCGGCTGCGAAAGCAGACTCGGGTGGCAGCGGGTCGATTGACAGAATGGTTTCAGCGCTATGCGGAGACAGAGAGTGAATCTCTTGGACTATCCAGGTAACTGATGACGAGCGTGATTGAACATCTGGGGGTGTGGGCCGTTATTCGCGTACAGGAAATGGGCCGCATGCTGTTGTTTATGCTGTCGGCTGTTGCCTGGCTGGTGCGGCCTCCGTTTCGATTCCATCAAACCATGAAACAGCTCCACTTTATCGGGTACAAATCCACATTTGTCGTCGTGCTCACTGCGGGGTTTACGGGGATGGTGTTGGCGCTTCAAGGTTATTACAGCCTGCGGAAGTTTGGTTCCGAGGGGTTACTGGGCTCCGCGGTAGCGTTGAGTATGATTCGGGAGTTGGGGCCGGTGTTGGCGGCATTGATGGTGACCGCGCGGGCTGGATCAGCCATGACCGCCGAGATCGGCATCATGCGGATTACGGAACAGATTGATGCGCTTGATACCATGGCGATCAATCCGCTGCAATATTTGATCGCACCGAAACTGGTGGCCGGCGTGATCGGGGTGCCGTTGCTCGTGGCCATATTTGACGTGGTCGGCATCTATGGCGGCTCCCTTGTCGGAGTGGATTTGCTGGGTGTGAGTGAAGGGGCCTATTGGAACTCGATCGCATCGGCCGTGGAATGGAAAGATGTCTACGGCGGTATTCTCAAGTCGATCAGTTTCGGGCTGATCGTCAGTTGGGTTTGTTGCTATAAAGGGTTCTACACGAGACAGAGCGCCGAGGGACTCGGACGCGCGACGACGGAGGCGGTGGTCTTATCGTCCGTGCTCATCCTCATCTGTGACTATTTTCTGACCTCGGTCTTGTTGTAACGCCCATGATCAGGCTGGTTGGCGTCGAAAAAAGTCTTGGTGGGCAGCCGGTGCTGCAAGGTATTGATCTTTCTATCCCAATCGGCAAACTGACGACCATCATCGGTGGCAGTGGGTCAGGGAAGAGCGTGCTCCTCAAGCACATGATCGGGCTTATGCAGCCGGATCGCGGCGAGGTGTGGGTCGGCGATGTGGAAATCTCTCGCCTGTCGGGCACACGCTTAAACGATGTGCGGAAACAGTTCGCGATGCTTTTTCAGGGTGCCGCGCTGTTCGACTCGCTCTCGGTCTTCGAGAATGTGGCGTTTCCGTTGCGGGAGAAGTTGCGCATGAAGGGCCCAGGGGTGGCGCGACGGGTTGAGGAGAAGCTGGCGGAAGTCGGGTTGGCGGGGATGGGGCACAAGCTTCCCGCCGAGTTGAGCGGTGGCATGCGAAAGCGGGCTGGATTGGCACGCGCATTGGTCATGGAACCGGAGATTATCCTCTTCGATGAGCCGACGACAGGGTTGGATCCGTTGATGGCGAAATCGATTCACGATTTGATTGTCACGATGCAGCGGCGGTTCGGCTTTACGGCGATCATGGTCAGCCATGAAATTCCAGAGATCTTCGGGATTTCCGATTGGGTGGCGATGCTTCGGAAAGGCAAGATTACGTTGATGGCCACGGCTGCTGAGTTCCAGCGGACCACCGATCCGGAGATCCATGAATTCATCTCAGTCGGTGGGACTGTGGCGTTGCCTGCATCGCTCGTTGGGTGAGAGAGGAGTACCGAGGATGGAAAAAACCAAGCTGGAGATGGTCGTCGGCGTGTTCGTGCTCGTCGGCCTGTTGTGCCTCGCGTATCTGTCGATCAAGCTCGGGAAACTCGAGATGATCGGCGGTGATGTCTACGAAGTCGAAGCGCAGTTCAACAGCGCCTCGGGGCTCAAACCTGGTTCGACGGTCGAAATCGCCGGCGTCGAAGTCGGCAGGGTCCGAGGGATTACGCTCATTGAGGATCGTGCGAAGGTGAAGCTCGCAGTCAACAAGACCGTCAAGCTCTATACGGACACCTTTGCGTCCATCAAGACGCGGGGCATCATTGGAGAGAAATTCTTGGCTCTAGCTCCGGGAGGGGGTGGCGATCCGCTCAAGCCGGGGGATACGATACGCGATACCGAGTCGGGCCTCGATCTTGAGGAGTTAGTGAGTCAGTATGTGCATGGCAAAGTGAATTGACGATCCGATGACGGAGGGTCCGAGAATGTCTACAAGGGGAGGATACATGGAGATCAAGGGATCTGCCGCTACACAAGCGCAGCGATGGAGTTGGGTTAGGGTCGCGAGCGGGATGGCTGGTCTGCTGTTGCTTCTTAGTGGGGTTGCCGTTCAACCGGCAGTGGCGGGTGGCGCGACTGAGGCCATGAAAAGCACCATCGACGAGGTGCTAACGATCATCAGAGACAAGGAGCTCAAACAGCCGGGGAGAGTTGAAGAGCGCCGGCAGCGACTGGAACAGGTTGTCGGGGATCGGTTCGACTATCAGGAAATGTCGAGGCGGGCGATGGGGGCTCCTTGGAATACGTTGTCCGACAAAGACAAACAAGAATTTGTTGCATTGTTCAAGACGCTCTTGACCAATTCCTATGCCGACAAGATCGAGGCCTATTCCGGAGAAGGTGTGAAGTATATCAACGAACGGACTGAGAACGACTATGCCGAAGTCAGGACAAAGGTGTTGACCGGCAAGGTCGAAATTCCGCTCGACTACCGCTTGCTCAACAAGGGTGATGATTGGCGGGTGTATGACGTGGTGGTGGACGGTGTTAGCCTCGTGAATAATTACCGGGGGCAGTTCTCAAAGATCCTCCGATCTTCAACCCACGCCGACCTGGTGGACCAGCTTCGCAAGAAGTCCGATAAGATCAAAGCCCAGTAACCCTCTCTAGGAAATTCATGACAAGCCTGCGCGGCCTCCTCGCCGTTGTCATCCTGTTCCTTACGGCGAACGCCGCCACAGCGCCGGACTGCGCGCGCGCGGACGTTCAATACTTTCCGATCCCAGCCGTGTCCAGCAGCAAGAATGACGGGAATGATACAGGGTTGATCGTTCCGATTCTGATCACTGAGCCTGACGGAGAGCTCAAATACGTCATCGCCCCGATGATCATTAAAAACTCCATTGTCGGGGTGCGCGGCACGCTCAATGTGTTTCGATACGAGCCGGGGGGGCGGGAAATTCGATTTATCGGATCCTACACGGAGGAGATCGAGCGCAAAGTGGGGTTCAGTTACGCCGATCCGGCCTTCAGTCAGGGGCGTTACTCGGTGAACTTTGGCGCGTCATTTTTTAAAAACGCCACGTCTCGATTTTTCGGCGTAGGGCAAGAGACATCCGTGTCACAAGAAACGAATTATACGGCGCGTGAAGCGCGGGCAAACTGGCGATTCGGGGTCCATGTGAATGAGGTGACGCAGATCTCCGTTGGTCAGCGCATTCGTCAAGTGAGTCTGCAGAGGGGCGCAACGGATCTTCCGTTTACGGGTGAGCAGTTCCCCACCATCGACGGTGTTCAAGGCGTATCCCTCATCCTCGGACACCGGGCGACGTTCTATTACGACACGCGCAATAACCTCGTCTCGCCGACCGACGGAATGGCCGTGACGGCCTACGCGGAAGCGAACCAGAATCTCAACAACGGCGATCATCCTGTCTATTCGCGGTATGCGATAGAGGCGAAGAAGCTGTTCCCGAGTGAATCGAAGCGCGCGATTCTCATCGTCCGGGCGGACCTTCAGGCGACGATTGGGACGCAGGTGCCGTTTTTCGAGCAAAGCTCCTTGGGCGGGCAAAACAACCTTCGCGGATTCGGCGTCGATCGTTTCATCGACAAGCATCTTGTCGCGCTGAGTATCGAAGAGCGAATTCACCTGGTGAGAACGAAGATTGCGGGGGTGACGGCAGATTTTGAGATGGCGCCGTTTTTGGACACCGGGCAGGTCTTCAGTAATTTTAAAGACGTCAACTTCAAGGATTACCGTATGACTCCCGGTATAGGGTTTCGCGGGATGGTCAAGCCCAATGTCGTTGGACGGATCGACTACGGCTACAGTCGGGAGGGTGGTGCAGTCTTTGCCGGGCTCGACTTTCCGTACTGATGGGTAGCCGCGAAAGGTTTGCAACGGCCTGTAATGTTGTGTTCTCGAATAATTCTTGTCGCACTCCTCGTTTTCTTTTCTTTCCCGCCTGCACCGGTTGGGGCGGAGGGGTTCGGTCCGTTCCCTGTCAGAAATTTCCAGCCGATCCAGCAGCTGGTTTTGAGCATGCCAGGAGATCGTGCGGCCGTGTTGAAGCAGGGCGTGCTGGATGTTCGCTTGGAACTCGCGGAGACCGCCAGCATATTTCGCGATCAGGGCACCCAGGCCAGCGTGACGATGAAGTACGAAACCCTGCGGTCCGGACTGTTTCTCCGGTATGGGGCAACAGAGCGGTGGGAGTTTTCCGTGGAAGTTCCCCTGCTCTATCGCTATCGCGGGTTCATGGATGGCCCCATCAAGGCAGTGGAACGGGCAACAAGTGGCGTAGCCCCGGCTCGAGACGCATTGAGCAATACGGACTATGCCTTCAACATTTCACGTGGGGGACGAACCACCGCCAGCGGACGGGAGGGAGCCGTTGGATTGGGTGATAGTACGGTGATGGGCAAGTACCAATTACTGTCGGAGACTGCATCAATGCCGACCCTGTCGGTCCGTATGGCGCTTAAGCTTCCCACGGGGGACAAAGAACAGTTCTTTGGGAGTGGGAGCCTGGATGTCGGGTTCGGGTTGGCGGCTGAAAAAGGATTCGGCGGTCGCTGGGTGGTCTATGGCAATCTCAACGGAGTGATCCCGACCGGCCGTATCGCAGGGATGCCGCTCCAGCCGACGATATCCGGGCTTGTCGCCTTGGAATATCTGTGGTCAGAGAATCTTTCCTTCACGACGCAGTTCGATTATTACTCCACACCATTTCACGGTGTGGGTACGCGAGTGCTGGATAAGGGTGTGACGGAATCGGTGGCGGGGTTCAGCTACCGCCTCACGCAACACCTCTTGTGGCAAGGTTATGGGATCGAAAATCTCGATTTCATTACCGGGAGCGCAGCAGACTTCACGCTTTCGACATTGTTGACCTATCGAATTGGGCCATGAGCGATTTAGGAGGTTCGGTGATGAGAGTCGGCTAACCCCTTGACAACATGAGATTCACATGTGAAACTCATCCCTGCGAGCGGCCATACTGCTTCGCCTGTATGTATCTGAGCCTAGCTCGTTGTTACAGGCGCACGCATTGACGCAAAGGAGCATCTGCTATGTCGATTCTGAAAACCATTCAAAACCCGGCTGATCTTAAACGGTTATCACCAGTGCAGTTTCCTGCCTTATGCCAGGAGCTGCGGGAACAGATTATCGGCGTGGTATCCAACGTCGGAGGTCACCTGGCATCGAACCTCGGAGTGATTGAACTCACAGTGGCGTTGCACTATCTGCTCAATACCCCCAAGGATAAAATCGTATGGGACACGAGCAATCAAGCCTATGCACATAAACTACTCACTGGACGTCGAGAACAGTTTCACACGCTTCGACAGTATGGAGGGTTGAGCGGGTTCACCAAACGTGAGGAAAGTGAGTACGATACGTTCAATGCAGGCCATGCGGGAACCGGCGTCTCTGCGGCCTACGGCATGGTCGAGGCGCGTGAGCAGCTGAAACAGCGACACAAGGTTGTCTGTATCGTCGGCGATGGCGCCATGACAGCTGGGATGACGCTGGAAGGTCTGCACCATGCTGGAGGACTGGGAAAAGACTTCCTGGTCATTCTGAACGACAATCAAATGTCTATCTCGAAGAACGTCGGCGCGATTTCCTCCTATTTGAACCGGACCTTCACCGGAGAGTTTTACGCCAAGATGCGCGAGGAAACAGGGCAACTGCTGGGGAAGATCCCCCATATCGGGCAGGACGTGCAGAAGTGGGCTCGCCGAGCTGAAGAGCTGGCTAAGGGAGCGATCCTCCCTGGGCTGCTCTTTGAAGAGCTTGGGTTCAGGTATGCAGGGCCGATTGACGGACATAATTTCGAGCATCTGCTGCCTACTTTGGAAAATGTGCTGAAGATGAAGGGGCCGGTGCTGCTCCATGTCATTACGAAAAAAGGATTGGGCTATGAACCTGCGGTGAAGAATCCGGTGTGGTTCCACGCCTGTCCGCCCTTCGTTCGGGAGACCGGGGCGCCGGCAAAGAAAGCGGCACGGCCGTCTTACACACAGATTGCTATTGAATCGTTGGTCAAGCTGGCCCGCAAGGACAAGCGGATCGTCGCGATTACGGCAGCGATGTGCGAAGGGACCGGCCTCAATATTTTCGAGAAAGAGTTTCCGGACCGGCTCTATGACGTGGGGATTGCCGAACAACATGCGGTGACATTTGCGGCGGGTCTTGCGACGCAAGGTCTCCGTCCGGTGGTGGCGTTGTATGCTACCTTCTTGCAGCGCGCCTACGACCAGGTGGTGCACGATGTCGCCACGCAAAACCTTCCGGTGACCTTCTGCATCGATCGAGGCGGACTGGTGGCGGAAGATGGGACGACGCACCATGGGGCATTCGACTATGCGTTTCTGCGCCACGTGCCGAATATGATTGTCATGGCGCCGAAGGATGAAAATGAGTTGCAGCATATGATGAAAACCTGCGTCCAGCATGATGGGCCTGCTTCGGTGCGGTACCCGCGCGGGCTGAGCCTGGGTGTCAGGATGGATCAGGAGCCGAAGGCGTTGCCGATCGGGAAGGGCGAGTTGTTGTGCGATGGTACGGAGGTGGCGATTGTGGCCATCGGTGTGTCGGTCTCGCATGCGGTGACGGTGGCAAAACGGCTTCAGGAGGAAGGTATTTCCACGGCGGTGGTCAATGCGCGTTTCGTGAAGCCGTTAGATCAGGACTTGATCGTCGAGGTGGCAAAGCGCGTTCGATACCTGGTGACGGTTGAAGAAGGCTGCAAGATGGGTGGGTTCGGCTCAGCCGTTCTTGAAGCTCTGTCCGATGGTGGGGTGACGGATGTGACGACGAAGGTCCTTGGGTTGCCGGATTGGTATATCGAGCAAGGACCGCAGGATTTTCTACGTGAACAATATGGGTTGACGGCGGAAGGCATCTATCAGAGCGTGAAAGAGTTAATGGACAAGGCACCGGCTACGTCACGAGAGAAGCTCACCTTTGCTTCATCGGTCGATCGTCTTCCGCACGGAGATGAACAGGGGAGCTGATTGAAGACGTGAGGCGTGAAACCTCAGGCGTCAAGCGGATCTAGACCCAATGCACATCACAAGACGGAAAACGCGGCAGATTCAAATCGGCAAGCTCAAGATCGGCGGAGACGCGCCCGTGTCCGTGCAGTCGATGTGTTCGACTGACACACGCGACGTCGCAGCAACGACCGAGCAAATTCGCCAGTTGGAGGCCGCAGGGTGCGAAGTGATCCGCGTGGCTGTGCCGGACGACGAAGCAGCGGCTGCTCTGCCCAAGATCAAGGCGGCGATGACCGTGCCGCTAATCGCGGATATTCATTTCGATCATCGGCTGGCATTGAAAGCCGCTACGATCGTGGACTGTGTCAGGATCAATCCGGGCAACATCGGGGCCTGGTGGAAAGTCGAAGAAGTCATCAAGGCCGTGAATGATCACGGCATTCCGATCCGTATAGGTGTCAATGGCGGTTCGCTGGAACGAGATCTGTTGGATAAGTACGGATGGCCTTCGCCGGAAGCGCTGGCCGAATCGGCGCTCAATGCCGTCCACGCGTTAGAAGACGTGGGATTCACGAACATGAAGGTGTCGCTGAAGGCCTCGGATGTGCACCATGCGATCGATGCCTATTGGTTGTTTGCGCACCAGTCCGATTATCCGCTGCACATCGGTATTACAGAGGCAGGAACGGCGATGACTGGGGCCGTCAAGTCCACCATGGGTCTCGGGTACTTGCTTTCGCAGGGGATCGGCGACACCTTGCGGGTGTCACTCGCTGCTGATCCAGTCGAGGAAGTGAAGGTGGGGTTCGAAATCTTAAAGTCCCTTGAACTTCGCCATCGAGGGATCAATGTCATCGCCTGTCCCACTTGCGGTCGCGTCGAGATCGACGTGGTGAAGTTGGCCAATGAACTGGAAAAGAAACTCGGTCATATCAAGACCCCGCTCAACGTGTCGGTCCTCGGCTGTGTCGTGAACGGTATCGGTGAAGGCAAGGAAGCGGATATCGGGATCGCCGGCGGCGAAGGCAAAGGCATTCTGTTCAAGAAGGGCAAGCTCGTCCGAAAGGTGCCGATCGAAGAGTTGATGGACACGCTGATTTATGAAGTCGAGCTGATGGCCAAGGAAAAGGAAGCTGAAGGGAATGGGGAAGTCGCGGTCCATTCGAGCGAGGGATGGGAATCGATGGTTCCGCAGTCGGATCAGCCTGCGACTCTCGGAAAAGAAATTCCCGTGCTGCCCAACCGATAATCACCCACCTGCCCCAGTTTCTTCATCATCCCCGTCAATGTGTAGGTTGAGATAAAAGAAGAAGGCCCGCTATAATGCGCGCAGGGCGCCGTACCCAAGTGGTTAAGGGAGCAGTCTGCAAAACTGCGATGCAGCGGTTCGACCCCGCTCGGCGCCTCCAAACCGCATTTCGTGCCTGTCGACTGTAAGTATTCAACCAGAAAGTGTAGCGAGTAAGGTCTTGCAGGTTATCGGCTCTCTGCCTCTCGGAGCGACCGCTCCTTCGACAAGGTCGCCAATGGCCGACAAGGGCGGTGCACTGTTAAACAACGACTCCGTCTTGTGGTCTCTCGTTCATCGTGAAGCGTATCTCGATATGTCGCATACGACGACGCAGCATACTCATTCCCTCCTGCGCGTTACGAACGATGAGCGACGAAGTGCGGGGCCGTGGATCTGCGATTGCGGTAAAAGTGTTTATGAATAATGCTGGCTGAGATATGACAACGGGAAGAAAATTGACGGGCGGCGACCGGGAGTGTTAGAATCGCGAACGTTTACAACCTGCTAGCGCGGTGGCTAGTCGCCGCCGTTACCAATATAGATTGAAAAGGAGGAGAGAGAGGAATGGCCGTTCCACTTTCCCAGATGGCTACTGTCACGAAGTATGTGCTCACCCAGAAGCTGAACCGGGTGAAGCGGTATCCGCTTGTGTTGATGCTGGAACCCTTATTCCGCTGCAATTTGGCCTGCGCCGGCTGCGGAAAGATTCAATACCCCGATCATGTGCTGGATAAGCGGCTCACGCCTGAGCAGTGCTTGTCCGCGGCGGAGGAATGTGGCGCCCCGATCGTCAGTATTCCAGGTGGCGAGCCGATGATTCATCCCGAGATGCCCGCAATTGTTCGCGGACTGGTTGCGCAGCAGCGATATATCTATCTCTGTACCAATGCGATTTTGATGGAGCGCAAGCTCGACGAGTATCAGCCCTCC
>JAYTTD010000175.1:0-13189 GCA_043745235.1 Nitrospira sp.
GAAGAAATGATTGGGCTGCTCCATTCAAACTGACCCACTACCGGCGACTGCATGATCTTGTAGATGGGGCGCGAGGTCCTTGAGCCAGAAGACCGCCTCGACTGTCAGGCCTTGTAGATGTTGGAGGACAGCCAGCGGTGTGGCCGTCATTCTGCTGAGTGTGGGCGCCTCGTCGGCGCGGGTGAGTCCTCTGGTGACAGACCATTCGAACAGCGGCATGCGTTCCTGGGCGGCAACCGATTGCAGCAATGCCAGTACCCGTTCCTCTTCCACCGTTTCGATGACAATGAGTGGATGGCAAGAGCGAATAAGAGTGCGGAGATCGTGCACGCTGGTTGACAGAGCCATAGGAGGGAAATGCTAGCACGAGGCGCGCGCTTCACCAAGAAAAGGGAGCTTTATTGCGACGGGTTAGCAGGATGCTGAAAAAGTCTGCCAGCGGCGTTCTCGACTCATCGAAATCCTCAACGTACCCCAGAGGGTACGCCTCCGGTTTCGACTCGCCTGCGGCCTTGCTGGACGGCCTTTTTGAGCATCCTACCTGGCTGTTATTCAAAGACGAATCGCTCGGTGAAGTTCATGTGTGCCCACAGAGATTTTTCGTAGCCTCCTACTGGGTAGTGGAGGTCGAGGACTTCGCGCAACGAAAGCCGATTGTGGCGGAGCGTTGATCCGGAGATGCGCCGCCTCGAGTCGCTGTTCGAA
Organism: Nitrospira sp.; assembly: GCA_043745235.1. Taxonomy (GTDB): domain Bacteria; phylum Nitrospirota; class Nitrospiria; order Nitrospirales; family Nitrospiraceae; genus Palsa-1315. Next base: position 706 of record JAYTTD010000175.1, read on the forward strand.
GCATAACCTGATGACTCTTCCACGAACCGCCGCGGACGCTCTTGTAGCGCCCGCTTGTCGGCCCTGGTGGATTGCGTTCTGGCATGGAGGCGTAGTAATCGATTCCGAACCAGTCCTGCACCCATTCGGCGACGTTTCCCGCCATATGATGAAGGCCATAGGGGCTCTTGCCGGCCTCATGCGAATCGACAGCCGAGAGAATCGGGATTTCATGGACGTGGTGTTGTCCGAACATGGCAAGTGTGGGGTCGGGAGCGGTTTCACCCCATGGGAATAAGCTGCCCTCTGATCCTCGCGCCGCTTTTTCCCATTCAGCCTCCGTCGGAAGCCGTGCATGCTTTGCCAGACAGAGATCGTTCGCTTCGGCCCATGTGACATAGAGCGCGGGCCACCGGGCTAGTGTCTGGTCCGGGATGGAATGGACGGTGATGACGTGCCAGATAAGTTTCTGCAGTTCGTCCGAAGGATGGAGTTTTTGCTGTCGTAAGAAGGCCAGGTATTCTCCCAGGCTCACTTCATCGCGGTCCATCTCGTAGGTATCTAGCCAGACTCGATGTTGAGGGAGCTCCGTATCATCGAACGGCGTCCAGTTTCCATAGGAATTGTCATCCACTCGTTTGCTACCGAGCATGAATGGACCGGCCGGGATGGTGATCATCGGTGACGGCTGCGCCAGCTTTGCGATTCCGGTCAAATGGCGATTCAGTTCCAGCGAGGGCTTCGACCCGGCCCCTGCACCGTGTGAGTCTCCCACGATGATGAGGAAGGAAAGAGCGGTTGCGAGCCAGACGCAACAATGCAGCATTAGGTCTTGCTGGGGGAGGCCAAGGCCTTGTTGATTTCCCGGATGAGGCTCCGTTCAATTTCCGAGACCTCCTCCGCGCTCACGCTGAGAATGCGTCCACCCTGGGCTAGTTTTTCGAAGTCAGCCTTGACACTGAGCCGGGTGACATTCGAGGGGAGCGCATGAAGCGACAGCATGAACTGATTCCGTGAGCCTGCGACTTCAAGCGAGGAAGGGGGGGAGACTTTCCGTTCCGTCACGTAGACCGCTTTCTGATCGGTCTTGATACTCACTTTGATGTGGTACCCATTGCGGCTGAGGGCGTCCTCCGCACTCTTGGCGACGCTGCTCAAGGGGCGAGGGAGGTCTTCAGTCTGGGCCCCTGTCTCCTCGACGTGGATACTCTGCGCCGCGTGAGCCGCTGCGGTTTTCTGGACGTCGGCAGTCAGCCTTTTTGTCTGGGCGGCTTGTACTACCAGATTGTCGGTGGCAGCTTTCGCATCGGCCTTGGCGCTCTCGGCCGACTTCTTTGCGTCGCGCAGCTCCTGGTTCAGCAGATTGATCTGTTGCTGCATGACCTTGTTCCCGTCCTGCAACGACGTGACCACCGACGCCTCCTTGGCCAGTTGCTTGCGGAGCGACTCATTCTCCGCTTTGAACGGTGAGTCGTCAGGTTTGCACCCGCTGGCCAGGACACAGAGCGCGATGGCTCCGATCCACAAGGGCCATTGGTTCGATAGAGTCTTGTCGTGCACGTCACGTCCCTCCATTTGAGTTTCCGGATTATCCACGCTTCGCTCAAGCTTGTCCACGTCGGATTCGATGAATTGACCGTTCTTTGTGCCGGAAGCTATGCTCGATCTATGATGACTCGTCTGATGGTTTTGATTGTAGCTGTGCTGCTCACGGATGTTCTTCTCGGTCTGCCGGGAGCGGTGGCGGAGTCTGATCAGAAGGCCGATGCCATTACTGCTGAAGACTATGCCTTGTATGACGAGGTGGTGACGAGCAAGTTTCTCACGTCAGCGACTCAGTTGGTTGTGATCGAACGTATGACCCGGCTCCGTCTCTCTCCAGATCAAGAGGGGCCGATGACGATCGAAGCCTTCCAGGACCAGGAGTATTTCGATGGCGAACTGCCGACGGACCTGATCCGGGAATTCATCTTGGTCAACCGGCAATCAAGCCGGCTCGAAGGACGATTCCATTTTGGTGTCGGCTACCGGTTTGCCACGGGAGATGCGATCGAAGAGCCGGAGGTGTCCCTGGCTCGTCCACTTATAGTAGCCCGTGCGAGACCGGTTCAAGCGCCGACAGTCCTAGATCGGCTGGCCTTCTCTCGCGTGGCACGAAACCTTCGTAACGATCACGCGCTGATCTATGTCGAAGCCCTACGCCCCGACGGCACCGGAACGGGATTCCTCGTGTGGTGTCGCCGTCAAAGACGAAGCTGGATATTGTTCGATACGGAAGTCGCCTGGATCATCCAGGTTCAGACAGAACCAAAAGAAGGGCCGTTGCTTGCGCCCCGATAGGTGTGAACGGTAGCATGCGTTTATCATGTCTACGATGATTCGAAAAACATTTTCCGTCCCGCCCCTTGGTTGCAATTGTTCGATCATTGGAGATCCCGTGACGAGGCAGGCCATCGTCGTCGATCCCGGTGGAGCGCACGAGCGAATTCTCCACGAGGTGCAGAAACTGGGATTGACGGTCACGCACATCCTCCACACCCATGCCCACCTCGACCATTTTCTCGCCTCCGGCGAATTAAAGAAGGCGACGGGAGCGACGATCTGTCTGCATCAGGATGATCTGGAGCTGTGGAAGAATCTTGAATTGCAGTGCCGGATGTTCGGCGTTGTCTATGTGCCTGTTCCGATGCCCGACTACTGGCTTAAGGATGAAGAAAAGCTGCTGGTCGGCCAGGTCTCCGTTGTCGCACTCCATACACCCGGCCACACCCCCGGGTCCCTGAGTTTTCATTTTCCTGGCGACAATGTGGTCTTGGCCGGCGACACGCTCTTTCGTGGCAGTATCGGGCGTACCGATCTTTGGGGCGGAGACTTCGATGCAATCGAGCAGTCTATTCGCGAGCGGCTCTACACACTCGATGATGCGACGGCTGTCGTCACCGGGCATGGGCCTGAGACGGAGATTGGTGTGGAAAAGGAATCGAATCAGTTCTTTCGCGTGGCGTGAGGCTGGCTATTCTTTTGTCATGCGGTCTTTGAGCCGTTCAAGGCGCTTGTCGGTGGACTGTTTGATGAAGGCCATGTTTTCACCCAGGTGCTGCTCAGCGGTGATTTTGCCTTCCTCACGCCGCTTCAACTGGTCTAGCCCGAATTGCGCGATCGAGGGGCCGCCCTCCTGGTTCAACGATTTCCAGATTGCTACACAGGTAGCTTGTTTGGCAACGGGGTACTTGTCACAGGGTGGATCGGCGGCCCATGCGGTGCCCCAGCTCGCTCCCAGTAGGATGAATGCCAGTGTCAGTGCGGTCATGGTCCCTCTACTCGCGGCATGAATGGGCCCTCTCAGCATGGCTCACGATAACACAACTCAATGTGTCTTGCAGACGATCGACGTGTACGAACGGTCGGCCAAGGAATGCCTCACCCGCTGGAATCGGCGGCGGCATCGCCGACCACCATTGTTAGTCGAATGGCTACAATGTCTCCCTGCCGATGCGAAGTTGTTGGATCTCGGCTGTGGAGGAGGCCAGGATGCAGGCGATCTCGCTCAGCGCGGGTATCGCGTGGTCGGCCTAGATCGAACACGTGCGTTGCTCTCAGCGGGACGACGTCGCTATCGTGCATTGCCGCTAGTCCGCGCCGACCTCCGCGATCTTCCCTTTCAGGCGGTATCGTTCGATGGCCTCTGGGCTGCTGCCTCGCTGATGCATCTTCCGAAACCGGACGCACGTCGTCTCCTGAGCGATCTATGCAGGCTTGTCCGTCCAGGCGGTCTGTTCGCCGCGACAGTGACCCATGGCGTGAAGAGCCGCATCGTGACGGACGGGTGGCTCCCCGGCCGCTATATTGCTCGCTGGAGAAAGGAAGAGTTCGCTCGTGCGGCTCGTCGCGCCGGATGGACAATACTTGAGTTGAGGGTAGCAACCAACCGGGAACGCAAAGGCCGGTGGTTGAATTTGCTGGCGCGACGTCCTTTTGTGTAGCTGGTAGGGTGCGGCAGAACGAGTGACAGACGCGAATTTGCCTTTCCAATAGCTGAGTTTTTCAGTATCATCGATTAAAAGAGGTGTTCCAATGGATAACGTGTCGCCTGCTGCAGATCATGCCGGATGGCTATCGAAATTTGTCGAGCACCACGGCGGGGTATCGGGAACAGTCCATCTGCTTGAAGGAGAGCTGCTCACGCTGTCGGCGGCGCTCAACATTCCTCCGCATGTCCGTGAGTTGGTCTCGCAGATTCCTCGGGGGAAGGGTATGGCCGGCTTAGCCTGGGAACGTGATGAGCCGGTCGCAACCTGCAACCTCAAGGAAGATAATTCCGGCAATGTTCGCCCAGGCGCCAAGGCGGTGAATGCAGGTTCAGGGGTTGCGTTGCCGGTTCGAGATCGTCTCCATAAGATTCGCGCGATCGTAGGGATTGCCTACAGCGATCCTCGGGAGATCTCGCAACCTGAGATCTACACGCTCTTGAGTGACGCGGCTACCCTTCCATGAAGTGCGCAGTACTGTGAACGCATCGGTTCGCCTCTATCACGACCTAGTCTCTCGTCACTGCACTCCCGTATCGAGGCAGTGGTGGGATGCCGTGGTTGCGAAGTGTACGGTGCCATTTCTGCGGGAAGAGTTTACCCACAGTTATGCAAGGGCAGCTCGAATGCTTGGGGGCACGTCGCTGCAACTCGATTCCGACGAAGTCCACGCACTCTCTTCGTCCGGGCTCCCGCTCTTTCAAGGATGTGCGCTTCACGAACTGGGGCGAACGGTTCTCTTGTTATGCGCAGTTGAATGCCTGGCTCCGGGTGAACAGGCCGAATTTATCGATGATCTCTATGCGCGAGGCGATAATGCCGAACGTGAGGCGCTGTTGCATACCCTGTCGCTTTTGCCAGAGCCGGATCGTTTTCTCTCGACTGCGGTGGAAGCCTGCCGGTCGAACGTGCAGACTGTCTTTGAGGCGATCGCCTGCGAGAACCCCTATCCTGTTCGTCATTTCCCAGAGTTGAGTTTCAATCAGATGGTGATGAAGGCGATATTTATCGGCGTGCCTCTGCCCCGCATTGTAGGGCTGCTTACGCGAGTGGCGCCCGCTCTCGTGAGGATGGCAAAGGACTATGCGCAGGAGCGGATGGCTGCCGGTCGTCCCGTGCCCGACGACATTCAACTCATTACCAGTGGAGGATAGCGCGCGATGATGCTCTTCGATCCGCACATTCATATGACGTCCCGTACGACCGACGACTATGCCGCGATGGCGGCGGCCGGGATCGCGGCGATCGTGGAGCCGGCCTTCTGGGTCGGCCAGCCTCGTACGCACGTGGAGACCTTTGAAGACTACTTTCTGTCTCTGCTGGGCTGGGAACGTTTCCGCGCAAGTCAATTCAGGATTCGCCATTTTTGCACGCTTGCCTTGAATCCGAAGGAGGCCAACAATCCGAAGGTGGCGCAGGGCGTCATCGATCTGTTGCCGCGGTATCTCGATAAAGATGGGGTCGTTGCGGTCGGCGAGGTGGGTTTCGACGATCAGACTGAAGCCGAAGCGAAGTATTTCTCGGCACAGATCGATCTGGCAAAGGAATTTGGTCTGCCTGTGCTGGTCCATACGCCGCATCGCGATAAAAAACGTGGAACGGAACGGACGTTGGCACTCGTGCGTGAATCGGGCATCAAGCCTGAGCGGGTGTTGATCGACCATAACAACGAAGAGACGCTCGAGGCTGTGCTCGCCAGTGGCTGTTGGGCCGGACATTCGATCTATCCGAAGACCAAGATGGATGAACAACGGATGGTGCAGCTTGTGAAACAGTATGGTGGCGAACGGATCCTCATTAACAGTGCCGCCGATTGGGGGGTCAGCGATCCCTTGAAAGTTCCCAAGACGGTGCAGGCGATGGTGGAGGCGGGTATTGCGCGCGACACGATCGCCCGAATCGTGTGGGACAACCCGATTGCATTTTTCAGTCAATCCGGACGCCTCGATCTCAGTCTCGCGGATGCTCATCCAGCGGTCGACCAGCGGCAGTTGTGGGAGGGCAACTCCGTCCTCCGCGGACAGAATCCGGTAATCGAAGCCCCTCGCGATTCTCATGCACCGCACACTCGTTCTTAACGTTGTCGGGCTCACGCTCGACCTGCTCGGCCCGGACACTCCGCATCTTGTTGCCCTGGCCCAGCGGGGCGGGGCTCGCTCGCTTTCGACGATCACTCCCGCCGTGACCTGTTCAGTCCAGTCAACGTTCCTGACAGGACTCTTGCCCCACGATCACGGGATCGTCGGCAATGGCTGGTATTTTCGCGATCTGGCCGAGGTCTTTCTATGGCGACAATCCAATAACTTGGTGGAAGGCGAGAAGATTTGGGAGGCTGCTCGTCAGATTGATCCTTCATTCACGTGCGCGAAACTATTCTGGTGGTACAACATGCATTCAATGGCGGACTACACGGTCACGCCCCGTCCCATTTACCTGGCGGATGGAGGGAAGCTCCCGGACATCTATACACAACCGTCTGGACTCAGAGAGGAATTGAATCAGAAGCTGGGCCAATTTCCCCTGTTTCGATTCTGGGGTCCTGCGGCGGACATCCTTTCAAGTCAGTGGATCGCAGATTGCGCGCGACATGTCTATGACCAACATAAGCCGACGCTCACATTAGTATATCTGCCGCATCTCGACTATAACCTGCAACGCTTCGGTCCTAAGCATCCGATCATCCGTCGAGACCTCCGCCAAATCGATGCGGTGTGTGGCGAGTTGATCGAGCATGTGGAGAAGGACGGGACTCGTGTGATCGTCCTGTCTGAGTACGGCATCACCGACGTGAGTGGACCGGTCCATATCAATCGGGTCTTGCGCGAAGCAAATCTGCTCGCGGTGCGGGAGGAACTCGGCCGCGAATTGCTGAATGCCGGAGCCTCCGAGGCATTTGCCGTAGCCGACCATCAGATTGCCCACGTTTACGTGAAGTCGTCCGATCGGGTTCTGGAGGCCAAGCGGCTGCTTGAACAGGTGCCGGGGATCGAGCTGGTGCTCGACGAAGAGGGAAAGCGGCGCTACGGACTGGACCATGCCCGGTCAGGCGAACTGATTGCGGTGTCTCGTCCGGACCGCTGGTTTAGCTATTATTACTGGCGGGATGATGAACGGGCGCCGGACTTCGCGCGGACGGTGGACATCCACCGCAAGCCGGGCTATGACCCGGTGGAGTTGTTCATCGACCCGGCGTTGCGCCTGCCGAAGTTGCGGGTTGCCTGGCGACTTGCTCAGAAGAAACTGGGATTCCGGATGCTGATGGACGTGATCAGCCTGGATGCCACGTTGCCGAATGGTTCGCACGGTCGGGTTACAGATACACCGGAACAGGGACCGCTGTTCATCACATCGGAGCCTGGAGATCTCCCGTCGGGGACCGTATCTGCCGTAGATGTGAAGGGGCTGATTTTACGCCATGTGTTTGGCGATCAGGTTCCAGGAATGGCACGATGAGCCTGGCGGGTAAGGATGGCGCCTCCAACGGCGACTGTTGCCAGCCATGGCTCGCCTGCCAGCACTATGAGTAGTGCATCAAGAAGGGCAATGCCCGCGATGAGTGTTGAGACCCCTTCGCGAATATCGAGTTGAGAGCGCCGCATCAGTCGCCTCACTGCGTACAAGACCCACGCAAGGAACCCCCCATAGATCAGCGCTGGGACGATGCTATGTAACGCGCCCTGTATCCCATAGGCAAAAGGGGCAGCCAGGAAAGCCAGTGGCCAGAGGCTGGTCAGCTGTGTCAAGGTTTCCTGTCGTGCAATGTAGCTCAGTCCGATGATATAGGCGAAAAGCAGACCTGCTCCCCACCACACATTCTCAGGTAGAGCCGGGGCCACTGCCAGTGCAGTCGTCAGATAGATCTGCACGCGGCAGAGCCCCATGAACAGCGGCCCATACGGGTTGTTCTTATGGTGGACATTGTAATAGACGATGGTTGCCGCCAGGCATAAACCGGCGAGGGCCGGTGGCCAGCCGTGACCGCCTTCCACTCCGTATCCGAGAGCGATGAGGAGCAGCTCACCCGTCGCGAGTCCGAGGAATCCGATTGAAAAGACCGTGCGTGCCAAGACGGCGCCGGAAGGAATCGGCCGCCCGGGGTAGGCCACCGTATCGAACTCTCGATCAAAGGCATCGTTCAAATACATACCTGCGACGTAGAAGAGGGAAAGGGCGAGCAGAAGAAGGGCGAGCGACAGAGGTGTGATTGTGGCGCCGGACAAGACCGCTCCTGCCAGGACGTTCGTCCAGACCGTGGGAAGGTTGGAAACGCGGCCAAGCCGAAGTGCCGTCGCCCAGTTCATCGGGTGAGAGCCTCGATCACCCAATGGATTTCCCGTGCGATAGCATCGGTCACAGGTATCCCGCGGTATTCATCGGGGAGCACATCCCAGGTGTAGGTTTCGATCTCCAGATGGGTGGTGGGCATTCGTTCCACTTGGAGTTGGAGGAGGCGGGTCAGGAAGGGCTGTGTGCTCTCGAATGGACCGAGTTGTTTGAGAAAAAGCGGGACATGGAAATGGATGCGCCATTCTCGGTTGTGGGTGCCAGTCTGGCCTCTTTCGTTGGCGGCCTGAAGGGCGGGGGGGAGATCTACATAGCGAGTCAATTCGCGCCCGGCGCGTTCAACCACTTGATGGAGGTAGGTCGATTCTGCAAACGGTTGCAGCGCCGTGAGCGTATCTCGATCCAGACAAGAGATGCGGAGTCCTGCGCTCAATTGGATTTTCAGGATGCGGATGCCGGCGTTGTGGAGGGTGGACAGCACGTCGTCCGGGTCCTCGAATTCGACCGCAGCATGGCAGGCATCCAGGCAGACGCCGAGATGTCGTCGCAACGCATCCTCCGCGTGGGAGGCTGTGAGACCCGTCAGCCGGGAGAAATCCTCGATCGCCGCGGCACTGAACAGGTGGGTCTTAAAGAAGGACACGGCTTCTGCCGTCGTTTCGAGCAGGCAGCAGGGTTCCGGCTCCAGCGCGCAGGTAATGACGCGCCCCGTCGTTTCCCGTAGTTTGTGCAATGTGGCTGCGTGTCGCAGAAGCTGGCTGGCGATACGGGAAGTGTCACGGTCTGATCGGACGCGTGGCTTGAACGCGCCGGGGACGGTGCTGATGCTGCCGTCGATGTCTGGGTGGTGGTCAAGCAGCACCGCCAAAATGCCTGCACATCGATCGGCATATACGAGCCGTTCCTCCTCCAGCCAGTCTGGCAGATAGACGTTCTCTTTGATCTGCGCGCCGTGGAAGGTGCCATGCGGGAATCCGTTGATGGTGAACACATAGAGGTTGTGGTTGTGGAGAAATTGTCGGAAGGAGTCCAGCTCTTTCGGGACTGCAAGGGTCTGAGCGGCTTGACCGGAAAGCCGGAGCCCGATCCCATAGGCACAGTCCCGTGCGACTTTCATTTTGACTTGGAGCACATACTGCTCAATATTTTTGAGAATCTCAGGCCAGGTTTCTCCGGAGTGGATGTTGGTGCAATACGTCAGGTGGGGACGGCCCGCTATCTCGATACGCATCAGCCAGCATGCCTTTTCCTGAGCCAGGACAGCGCTCGATGAATGACGGAGTGGTCGATCTGGCCTACCTCCGTGCCTTGTCCGATCTGTTTGAGCAATGTGATGGTGAGTTCTCCACCGATGTGCTCTTTGAATTCGTCGAGACCGCGGAGGATTTTCAGGCGGCCATCCGGGCCCTTGAGGTCGAGTGTGCGATGCCAGGAGGGGAGCTTCAGGCGATCGAGCAGACTGAGAATCTGTCCGCAAGCCTGTTCGCTCAACAAGCCGATCTCGGTGGAGTAGCGGGAATCGATTGCCATACCGATCGCGACGGCTTCGCCATGGTGCAGCCGGTATCCACTGAGCGTTTCGAGTTTATGAGCGGCCCAATGCCCGAAATCAAGCGGCCGGGCGCTGCCGGATTCGAACGGGTCGCCCGACGACGCGATGTGTCCAAGATGGATCTCAGCCGAGTGGCGGATCAGGTGAGCCAGTGCCGAGGGTTCAAAGTTCGAAAGGGCTGATGTATTGGCTTCCAACCAGTCGAAGAAACCGGCATCGCGGATTAGGGCGACCTTCACGGCCTCGGCCATGCCGGATATTCGGTGTCGCGCCGGGAGCGTATCGATGAATTGCGCGTCGTTCAGGATGGCAAAGGGTGCAGCAAAGGTGCCCAGGAAATTCTTAACCCCAAAGGCGTTGATCCCGTTCTTGACGCCAAGCCCTCCATCTCCCTGAGAAAGAACCGTGGTAGGGAGGCGGATCACTCGTACACCCCGATGAGTCGTGGCGGCAGCGTATCCCACCATATCCAACACGGCTCCACCACCCACAATGACCACGATCGACTGTCGATCCATGTTGAGTTGATAGAGTCGTTTCTGCAGCCTTGCTGGAAGGCTCTGGTCATTCTTCGACCGTTCCCCTCCGGGTACGATATAGGGCCGTGCTGTCAGTTCCATGTGTCGTTCATGGCGGTTGATATAGGCGGTGAGATTCCTGGCAAGGTGGGGCCTGGCTTTGAGCACGCCGTTGTCGATGATGACAAAGAGGCGGTGACGACGATTCGGCTCGGCATGGGTGACAGCCTGGAGGAGGCAAGGATTGGATGGATTGAAGGCGTCGTTCGTAAAGTAGACCGGGTAGCTGGCAGGGATCAGGAACGACTGAGCGTAGATCGAACTGTCAGCGTCTGTTGGCACGTGAGAACCGTGGAGTTGTGCCTGTCTATTTTGCCGAACTCGGTTCATATGAAAGGTCTCAACCGTATGTTGCTTGAAGTATAGCAGGCGCCTCTCTATATCCCGGTGGACAACGCAATATCGTACATCGATCTCAGAGGAGAGTCACGCACGTTGCGAGTGGATATGGACATGAATCGAGAACGAAAGGAGAAGCAGGCAAAGCTTATTGCACGATGGTTTCGGATGCTGCCTAAGAGAAGAGTCTTGCGGAAGTCTGTTTCTGGCGATCACAACACACATGAAATATGCTGACGAAGATTTCAAGGCCACGGACCGCTCTTCCCCAGAGCGGTCGCTGGCCAAGCAGGTGTCTGCTCTGTAGCAGTCGCACAGCCGCTCCCTTCAGTGGATACCGCGTGTCAACTTGATGACAGCCCCTATAGATTTTTCTGAGGGAATCAACCAGACACCATATCGAGAATCTGCATGGAGAGGCAGCGGACCTGGCATGCTGAACTGCATCACATGGTTGATCAAGCTGGATGTGTGACTGCAAGATCTGGCGACATTGTTGCAAACCGGATACAGGTTGTATCCCGACCGATCTGTGCAAGTTTGTCCGCCCAGGCGGCCTGTTTGCCGAGACGGTGACCCATGGCGTGAAGAGCCGCCTCATGACGGATGGATGGCTTCCTGGGTGCTATTTCGCTCGCTGGAAAAGGACGAACTTGCCCGCGCGGTTCGTCGAGCCGGATGGGAAACTCTTGAACTAAAACTAATGACCAACCGGGAGCGCAAAGGGCGGTGGATCAATGTCATTGCGAGACGAGAGGGGGAGTGAATACAGAAACCGAAGAAGGACGAACTGATTCCCTTATCGATAGACATCTCGGCGATGCTCGATGGTTAGCACGTCTAGCCACTTCGTCCCCACGCGCCGGTAGAGAATGCGATACAGCCAGACACGGTACGACCACACATGTTCCTGTGCGAATCGGCCTTTGAGGGGCTTGCCTTCTTGGGGGTGTTGGCCGAGATGACGGAGGGCATCTTTGATACGATCACAAATCGGCGGATCGAATGCCTTCAGGTCCTTGATAGCCTGGGGCGTAAGGCGAACCTGTCTCACTGTTCTTCGTTGAAGACCTGCTTAAACGACTTGAGCTTTCCGGCTTTGGCCTCTTTCAATCCTTGCCGGAGCGATTTGAGGGCTTTCGGATTTGACAACACTTCCAGCGTTTCAACCCATCCCTCGAACTCTTCAGCGCCCATGACCACGGCTGTCGGCGTACCGTTCTTCGTCACCACATAGCGCTCGGACAACCGATTGGCCTTCTCGACCAGCGAAGAAAACCGCGCACGAGCCTCTTTCAGCGAGAGGGTCTTCGTCATCGTGATAGCTCCAATGCCATGGGTCAAGTGTACACAATGATGTCCCCTGTGACAAGCAGCGGCGTTTTGAGCCCTCCGCCCGCACAGGTGCAGCAGCGGCATCGTTCATCTGAGAGTCAATGTAGAAAAGACTCCCGACCCCTTTGATCGACCCGTGGTTGTTTCGGCTGGATGTGTGATGGCAAGATCTTTTCTGTTCCTATTTTCTTCTCTCTCACTGGCGCTTCTTCGGCGGATTCCCCATGTTGTATGCCAGAATAAACTGGTATAGGGAGTCGTGTAGGTCAGTTTCAAGTTGCTCGACTGAGACTATTGATCTTTACATAAATCATGACAACCGCTGATCGACTCGTGCATGATGTCTCCAGGACTGCTACTGGAGATTATGGTCATGGTGCAACCGCGAT
>JAYTTD010000176.1:0-43003 GCA_043745235.1 Nitrospira sp.
GTGAACGGCGATTGGCGCATGGGAACCTCCTGGCTAAGGGTGGCTATTGTGCCAGAAGATTCTCCTTCTCACCTGTCTACATTTGGGGGGAGCTTACGGCACGAGGCGAGAGGAAAGACATTCCTTCTGATCACCCATCGCTTCTGGCCCCGTGCCGCTCGCCGGAATATCGCGCTTACACCAGAGACACTCCTGAATATTATGAGCTACAGCGGTAGGATGCCACTGATGATCGATCGTTCAACGCGCCCGATATTGCCCCACTGTTCCGCCATTGGGATCAATGCATGCACCCTCGTCTCGACCGTTCCTAGTCGCTGCGCCAACGTCGACGTTTTCCGGTAGGCCGCGACCATGAGAAAGGATCTTAGCCCTAGCAAGAACATCGTGATCATTGTCGCCTGCACCTGCTTGGCCAGATCGTGAAGGGCCTCGACCTGTTCCAGAACCGGATCAAGCTGAGACGCCGTGACGAAATCCGTTGCCCCTTGCGCTCGTAACTTTGCAAGAGTGAAACTGATGATCGGGACCCGTCGGCGTACTTCCTCAAGAAACTCTTCGTCGAGTCGGTCAAGTTCGGTTAAGATGCGGCTGACCCCGGCGGCATCAAGATGCTCGGCTTCCCGTTCTGCCCGCTGGATCACCGCCTCCAACACATCGCGGGCCGGCTGCATTGACCGGGCACGAGCTTGCTGCAGCTCGCGAAGTGCATGAATGAGCGGAACACTGGAGCTTACGGTGAGCGGAACCTGCGCTTGGAGAGTCTGAGGTTGCTCAGTCACGATGGCAGGAAGAGTCTCCACGGATTCGCTCGCCGTTTCTTCCATAGGACTGCCATCAGTTGCAGCATATTCGTCCTCATGGTCACCTGCTAAACGACGCACGGACAGACTAATCCGATCCAAGCCCTCCTGGAGCGATTGGAGCGCTGCCGTCATCGCACCCGGTTCTTGGCACCCCACATCGTGGAGAATTGGAAGCAGATTCGAGGCCATCTGTTCGATCGTCTGCAGCTGCACCGTCGATGCAGATTTGGCAAGATTGGTAATACCCTGCAAGAGAATCCCGTAGAGCTTCTGACGCACCGTTCCGTTCGCCCCTTGCGCTAGCTGTCTTACCGCCGCCTGGACTTGCGCCAACCATTCGTGCGCTTCGAGGGCGAATAACCCAATCACTTCTTTCTCAAAACTGGCATCCGCAAGACCCTCCTTAGAGGGCCGCGCTATCCATTGATGCTCGCCAGACAGCGACGCAGTCCCACCTTCCGGCACAGAAGTCCTGGACTCGACGGCACCTTGAATCGCGCTCGCGAGAGCGTCCAAACCTTCTAAGAGTTTCGTGAACTGATCGGATGCCGAGGGGACGACTTCAGAGGTCTTCGCCCACGTCTCGTCTGCTGGAAACGAGATACGTGCAACGTCAGGAGGCTCCAGTGTTTCGATAATTGATACGAGCGGGGTGAGGCTGAGATCGATCTGCCGCCCCCCTTGACCATAGGCCGCATCTCCTTCGAGCCGCACAACCGGCCGGAGCGGGTAAATCGTATTGATGCGCATGACAGATCCCACCTCTCCTGTGGTCAATCGCACCGAGGTACCCAGTGGATAAGCCGATAACTGTTCAACCAAGGCTTTTATGACCTCGCGAGGAAACGCGGTCCGTTCCGCCACCAATAATTCTCTCACCGCTTCATGCGGAAAAAATCGACGGCGGTACCCGCGCGGGCTCACGAGGGCATCGAAGATATCCACCACGCCGATGATTTGGGCAAACTCGCTGATCTGCCGCCCCTTCAGCTTGTTTGGATACCCCTGTCCGTTCCACCGCTCATGCGCCTGGCTCACCACTTGTGCCAGCCAGTCGTATTTTTGACCAGCCTTTCGAATCGCCTGATAACCGAGTTCGGGATGTTGTTCAATAAGTGTGCGTTCATCCTGGGTTAACCGACCAGACTTCGTGATCAGTGACTGTGGGACGGCAAAGAGACCGATATCGTGCAGGAGCCCCGCGAAGCTCAGCCGTTCCAACTCTTTCCCGTGATATCCCAGTCCGGCACCGACCTTCGTCGCCAGAATCGCGACATTCACGAGATTCGTAATAAGCGGAGGGCCTGCAGGTCCACTCATGGCCTGGACGAGCAATTGGTCGCTTCTCTTAAGCGCTTCCGCAATTCCCGTCGCCAGGGTAGCCACGGCCTCTAAGTTGAGTTCATCTTGCCGCTGCACGGCAAGAGCCACGCCGGTCAATTGTTCCTGCGCTAGGCGATACCAATCTGTTATGTTGTGCTCGTTCATAGCCTGCGTCCGCCCTCACGAAACACTCGAACATCCATCATGCGAACAGCCCTACTCGCTGAACAAGCCGGGCATCGATTTCCGAGACCTTCTCAATCGCTCCCGCAAAGAGGCATTGATCGCACAGCGCATTAATAAGCCGCCCAATCCCCTTACTCTGCGCATAAATGACTGCAATCGCCTCTTTTGTAAACACGTCTGTCCGATGAGTCGCGGTTCCCATGCGAACCGTAATATACGATGTCGTCTCCTCTGCCGTGAAAGGGCCCAGATGCGCCCTCACCGCAATCCGTTGATCCAACTGTGGAATTCCCTTAACGCGCTGCCGCAATTCCGGTTGACCGATCAAGACGACGGTCAAGAGAAATCGGTCATTGAGTTGGAAATTTGTCAGCAATCGGAGTTCCTCAAACCCTTTGACACTTTCAATCGCTTGCGCTTCATCCACGACCAGCACCGAGCTGATTCCTCGCTGCGCATTCAATTCGAGGCGCTCATTGAGTGCCCGCAATCGTCCGGCTTTTGATCGCACCAGGCCTAGCCCGAACTGCGATAACACCTCATCCAGCAGTTCAGAGGGAGACAACCCAGGATTGGCAACGAGCGCGACATCGTACTGGTCCGGCACCAGGCCGATGATCAGCCGACGGCTCAACAACGTTTTCCCACACCCGATGTCACCCGTGAGCAACAGTATGCCTTTGCGGGTCTGAATCCCATAACTCAACCACCGGTGCGCCGCATCATGTTGAGAGGACGGGACATAGAATCGCGGGTCCGGCACATTGTCGAACGGAAGAGCCGTGAGTCCCCAATATGACGGATAGTCGATTGTTGCCTTCATGGCTCCATCACCAACACTCTGAGGGTATGACACCACCACACGCCTCGATCAACCCCTGTGCGGAATTTCGACACATCGATTATGAGTGGCTGGTAGGGAGCAACTGATCGATCGCAGCACGCTGAGCCCGCCCATGCTCAACCCACTGCCGGATGGCACCGCCCATCGCATGCAGCCGCGTACGCACCAATTCTACCCGCGTAGCAGCCAAAAGCGCTCGATGCTGCGCCACCACAGTCAGCAGACTCTGCAGACCTGTGAAAAACAGCATGGCCGACCCCGCATTCACCTGCTGCGCTTCTGCGCGCAAATGCGCGACGTCTTGAAGAGAGGCTTCAAGCGCCGCCATTTGTGAGGAGGCCTCAGCCCTGTCCATCTTGAGGACACTCATCTTCTTGAAAATCTCTGGCACCCGCTCATCAATCGCCTTCAGAAACAATTCTTCCGCTTCAGACACCCGCGCCAGATAGCCTTGAACGACCGTGACATCAATACGCTCGACTCCGGCCTGAACCTGTCCTTCCATCTGCTCGATCAGGCTGCCAATAATGCTGCGTCCAGACGCGATTCCGGGAGACTGGTTTTTTTGAAGTTCCTGAAGCGCCTGCAGAAACGTTCCGGGAGAGAGGCTCGCATGAGCCGCCTCAGCTGTCGCACGACTCCCATCATCTTCAAAGGAATGGCCCGTCGCTCGGGTCAACGCCGCATGAATCTGTCCCAGCTGTTTACAGAGCGCGAGAAAGTCCTGAGCAGAGAACGCCTTCAGCGGGTCCTCGAGGGCTTCGATAAAGGGAACCGCCGCGAAGCTGGCATGCTTGACAGCTGGAAGATTGATCGTGGCAGCAGATCCGCCGAGATTCGTTACTCCGGCCAACATCATCCCGATCAGCTTGGCATGCTGCTCCGGCGCCGGGCCCTGTTGTAGCTCATCGAGGGCGACATGAATATTCTGGAGCCATTCATGCGCTTCCTCAACGAAAAGATCGACCAGAGCTTTCTGAAAATCGTCTGTAGTATCGGAAGCCATGACATCAGTCCTTCAAAACCGTGACGGTCTACGAAAAGAGATCGGAGGGGATTAGGCCCGTCGCTTTCCGCTCCCCAGCTGCGAGGCCAACCCCGCGATCTCGCCAAGCTTTGTCGCCATCTCTTCAAACCGCTTGGTGGCTTCCTCGGACGCCTGCTCAGTTTCAGTTACGCGCCGCGCCAGAAGACTGTTTCGTTCTCGCTCAGTCTGTAGCAAAGCTTCAAACCCCTGGGCTTTCTGCGAAGCGCGCTCGGCTTCGAGGAGACTCGCAGTAAGATCCTTGGTTTTTTTCTGTTCAGCAACGAACGCTTGTTCTAACGCGCTCACTCGTGAGGCAACCTCCTCACTCTCGGCCACACGACGAGTCAAGTCACTCGTATGCTCCTGTTCTTTCGCAAGTTGTTGCGCCAAGTCCTGACCCCGAGTCACCATGTTTTCCAACTCGGCCATCTGTTCAACCAGTTGCGTGGCCGCCTGGCGCTCGGCATTCAACGCTGCCTCCAGCTCTTGAACCCGACTCACGTTCGTCTGCAGCTCGGCCAGACGCGCAGCCTGTTGCGCGCTACCTTCGCGTTCGTTCTGGAGTGCTTCCTCTAGTTCAGATAGACGTCCGGCCAGGGTTTCCGCCACGGATGCCTGATTCATGGCCGCAGCCGTTCGCTCTCGTTCGACCGTGAGGAGGGATTCAAGTTCTTGCAGCCGCGCGGTAGCACTGTCGGCCTCTGCGAGTTTGTTCTTTAGCTGGGCAGTCTCCTCTCGCTCCCCAGCCAACATCGATTCAAGTTCCTTCACACGCACTAACTGTCCTTCAAGCTGCGTCACTCGCTGCGCACTGCTTGCCGCACGATTACGTTCGACCAACAGTTCTTCCTCTAGCGGCTTCAATCGTGCCACGGCCTGCCGATAGGCTTCTACTTGATCATCGCTCGCGCGCAAGCTTTGAATTGGCTCGATCGACTCAGTCACCTTCTCGGTACTCTTCGCGGCAGGCACGGACGTACCTTTCCGCTGTGCCAATAGCTCGAGCACGCGATCCTTGAGAGAGGTGCCCTGGAACGGTTTTTTCAACACCCCATCGGCATGACAAGATTCAGCCTGCCTCGTCACCTCATCGTTCACAATACCGGAGATCAAAAGCACCGGTGTGTTCGCAAGCGCCCTCCGCGCGCGCACAAAGGCGCAGACTTCGTAACCGCTTTTATCCGGCATAATCACGTCGGACACGACTAAGTCAGGCGTCTCCTTGGCCAAATAGGCCAAGGCCTCCTCGCCGTTCGCAGCAAGTGTGACGGCCATTCCAGCTTCGATCAGCAACCGTTCGGCAACTTTCCGAACCGCAATACTATCGTCGGCAATCAATACATTCGGCATAACAGGTTCCTTCCCCCGGTATCCTTAATTTCTGACGTCATCCTGTCTTGACCGGCCAAGTCGCTGCAAGGCCACAATGGCCACATCGTCTCCGCCGATCATGACTGAGCCCAACGTTTCAATATCCCCTCTAGCAATCTGTCGAATCATCTTCACATCCACGGTTTCAAGAGACGGCACAGCGGCATCGATGCAGATGGCCATCGGCCCATCGAGGTGGCGGACCATCAGACACAGCAACGGCGCTCCCTGAAGTGTGCGTCTCAGTCTGGTCGCCAAATCGTAGACCGGCATTACATAATTGTCACGCTTCAGCACAGCCTGCACGAAGGGCGTTCGACTTGGCACCGAAATGCTCTCAGTCCAGGGCGATACCCCCTCCACATCTTCGGTCCTTACAGCCAGCTTCACTCCACCAATGGAAAACACCATCATATTCCACGATTGTTTTGTGGCTTGCGCTTGCTGCTGTCCACGCGCTGCCCTTAGCATGATCCACCGACCGCTGCTGAAGTTGCACCAGTCATCTGTTCCATCTTCCCTATGGACGGAGGTAGCACGTCAGGCGACTCTCCCAGCGCCCATGAAGGATTCAAGATCAACACCAGATGATTCTGATAGAGCATCATCCCCGCAAACCAGATTCGTTCATCGCGTTGAAACTGTGGCGGCAGCGGAAAACAGTCTTTCCGTTCCACGTCCGTCAAGCCTACAACCTGCTCAACGCGAATCGCACCATGGCAGTGGCCGTTCGAATACAACACCGTCCTCATATCGAGACCGGACAGGCCGGCGACCAACGAAAGCCGTTGAGTAAGATCGATCGGTTGGTAGACGATTCCCATTGCCGTCACCGCCTGCTCGTGACCGGCCTCTTCATTCGTGAGCACGCCACGAACTCCAGCTGCGGGGAGCGCCAGATAGTTACCCCCCAGATGGACGACCAAGAAACTGGCTGTCTCTAGAAGTATTTTCGTCGAAATGTGCTGACCTCGTAAACTCATAATCGATACATCGTGTTCGGCTGTCGGATGCCAGTGACTACTCCAAGGATGGGTCGCTATGGAACTTATTGACGCGCAGCGGCTTCTTTACTAATCAAACGTTGAACTTCCTGGATCAAGACCCGCTCTTCTACCGGCTTGGCAATATAGGAGCTTGCTCCGATATTGAGTGCCATTTGTCGGTGCTTGTCACCAGCTCGCGTCGTCATGACAATGATCGGTGTCTCCTGTGTTTGCGGTCGGCTACGCAATCCCTGAATCACTTCATAGCCATTGAGCTTCGGCATCTCAAGATCGGTGAGGATCAGCCCATAATGTTTCGCTGACGCCATGCGAAGGCCTTCTTCTCCGTCCACTGCGGTATGAACTTTATACCCAGCCGACTCCAACATCCGGCCCACAAACTTTCGAACGCTCAAGGAGTCGTCGATTAAGAGTAGCCATTGCTCCGACGATTTCAACTCCGGCATCTCCGGATATGATCCCATCGAGTCTGCTGAGCCTACCGCGTCTGGCCACAACTCCGGTACCGCAGTGGCGGGTGCTTCTCGCGCCAGCAATCGGGCCGGATCCAACACGAGGACCACGCGGCCTTCTGGATCGATGGTCGCGCCACCGAAACTGGAACGATCCAACGACTTCAATGACCCCAACGGCTTAATGACAATTTCTTGACGACCGAGCAATTCATCGACCAACATGCCGATCATTCCAGCAGCCGTTCGCACGATGACAACCGGCTTCCCAGTTTCCACCGGCACGCTACTCCGATAGAGGAGCTGCTGCAGTGGCTGCACCTCGATCGCCTCCTCGCCGATATGCAAGATCGATCGTTCGCCCATCCATTGATGCGAACCAGGTGTCAGCATGGTGACTTCACGCACCGCCGGAAGAGGAATCGCGTAGCGCTCACTTCCTGCCCGCACCATGAGAGCCGTTGCAATCAATAACGTGAGCGGGAGGCTTAACGTAAACTTCGTCCCTACGCCGAGAATGGATTCAACGTCGATGTGGCCGTTCATGCTTTCGATGACACGCTTGACCACATCCATGCCGACACCTCGCCCTGCCTGACTACCAATCTCGTCGGCCGTCGAGAACCCAGGGAAGAAGATAAACTTAATGACTTCTGATTCCGGCAACGAACGAGCCACCTCCTGACGGATCAGTCCTCGCTCCACTGCCTTGGCCCTGATCTTTTCGATATCGAGCCCGGCCCCATCGTCTTCCACTTCGATCAACACCGCACTCCCGCGGTGCGCCGCGTGGAGATATATCGTGCCGGCCGCCGGTTTCCCCCTCGACACGCGAACACCTGCAGGCTCGATCCCATGATAGACAGCATTGCGAACGAGGTGAATCAACGGATCGACCAATCGCTCCACGACGCCCGTATCGACTTCAGTATGTTCACCGGATGTGACCAGCGTCACTTCTTTTCCTGTCGCACGCGCCATCTCGCGCGTCGCCCGACGGAATCGTGTAAACGGTGTGCCGATTGGCACCATACGGGCCCGTGCGATTTCGTCCCGCATACCGAGGGTCAACTGTGCCAAATGACTCATGTCTTCATGTGATCGCCGAATCGATCCGCTCAACTCTGTCATCGATTCTGAAATATCCGCTGTGACCTCACCGATGCGGCGAGCCAAAATGTTGAAATCGTCGTACTTGTCGAATTCAAGACTACCGAAGTCACTGACACCGGTATAACCTTGAGCCGGAGCGTTTGCTTGATCAGTGGAGGCGTTCGGAAGTGTAAAGGTGTGTTTTTCTTCAAACGAATGGACCGATTCGACCAGTCGGCCCTTGCAGGCCAATACTTGTTGAGAGAGCTGTTCCAGCATACTCAGCCGCTGTTCGAGCCGTCCACGACCAATGACGAGCTCACCGACCAAATTCAGCAATCGTTCCAACCGATCGCGACTAACGCGGATGACTTCGCGATCTTCTACGACTTTACCGTCCGCCGCTTTGGCAGGCTCACTATCTTGTTGATCGCGTAATTCATGTTTCCCCGACGCTTCGGCAGGGTCGACGGCTGAAATAGATCCCACTGTTTGAGCGACCACCGGCTGATTCAACCGTGTGAGCCCTTGCAATGCGACGGCATACCGCTGGCGCAGCATATCGAGAGACGTGGGGTCTCGCCGCATCAACAGGCGCACCACATCGACTGATCGCAACAGCACGTCTGTATGCCCAGGGAGGATCTTGACGCGGCCCTCGCGCACCGCCCCCATGAAATCTTCGATATAGTGGGTGAGGTCGCCGATCGACTGGAATCCAACGGTATAGGCCGATCCTTTCAGTGTATGCGCTGTCCGAAAGAGTTGATTGATCACCTCAGGATTGTCCTGGTCCTTTTCTAGGCGAAGCAACTGGGCTTCAAGCGACTCTAAATACTCCTGGGCTTCCGGGGCAAAATAGGAAAGTATTTCGGCATCGAGAGGCGGCAGCAGATACTCATCTGGCAAAATACTCGGCATATGAGCCGATTCCACCTCACGGCCGTCCGATTCCTTCGGACGATCAATCACGACCGTCGCAACTTGAACCACTGGAGAAGTCGGAACTGTCGCCTGAGTCGACACTGTCAACTGTTCCCCGTTGCAAATCTGCGTTAGAGACTGAATCACTTCTGGCACATCATGCTGCAGCTGAGCAACCATGTCGTCATTGCGGCGCATCAGCAACCGAATGATCGCAACGGCCCGATCGATGGCCCCAAGTACATCCGATGAAACAGCAACCCGTCCCTCGCGGATCGCAACCATACAATCTTCGACTGGATGGAGCACGTCGCCGATCACTGTGAATCCGATCGTGCACGCAGACCCTTTGAGCGTGTGGGTCGCACGGTAGAGCGCCTGAATGCTCTCCCCGTTTTTGGAATCCTGGCGCAGACGATGAAGAAACAACGCCATGGCTTGCAGATACTCATCCACTTCCGGTGTGAAGTACGATAGCACCTCGGCATCGAGAGTCGGCACAAGATAGTCCGGAGCGGGCACTGACGGTTCAGATGGGACCGCGTCAGGCAGAGAGGGGAACAATCCTGCCACTTCGCTTTTCCATCGTTCACTCACCGACAGATCTTCAGCACCCCCCTGCGCAATGACCTTCAACTGAGACTCGAAGGAAGTCACCATCCCACGTAAGGTCTCCAACGCCTTCGGCCAGAATGCGATCTCAATAGACGGGGCCTCTTCTAAGGTCGATTCAAGCAACGCCCCCATCAAGGCCAACCCCTTGTATCCGTAGAGTGCCGATGCCCCCCGTATCTTATGCGCCCACACATATTGCTCTTGTAGCTGTACGGGACTTGGCGTGACTCCATCAGATGGATGAAACGCTTTCGCCAGCAGGTTTACCGCTTCCAATGCCTCGATCACGAAAATCTCGACGAGGCCTTGTCGGTCAAGTTCGGAACTCATCACTATCCTTTTCTTTCCCGGCGCATCCAGAGGATGCGCCGGGAAACCGGCCTAGGCCAATTTGAACTGGGCGACGGAGGACGTCAGCCCTTCGGCCAGTTTTGCCATATCTTCGACGGTCGCGCGGGCTGAGTCTGTTGCTTTTTGTGTCGCTGCGGCACCGCCGGCGAAATCCTTAAGCGAGCGACCCACTTGATCCGTTGAGGCAGTCTGGTTCACCGCGGCGCTGGCGATCGTTTGTGCCAGCTCAGATGAACGTTGGGCAATCCCTGAAATTTCGTTGAACACTTCACCTGTACGCAGCGCCGAGGCCGATCCGGCTTCCACAGCCTGACTTTCCTGCTCCATGGCAACGACCGTCTCCTGCGTTTCCGATTGAATCATCTTCACGAGGTCGGCGATTTCCCTGGTGGCTTGCGTCGAGCTTTCGGCCAGTTTTCTGACTTGGTCGGCGACGACGGCAAATCGAACTCCCGCCTCCCCTGCGCCGGCCGCCTCGATGGCTGCGTTCAGCGCGAGCAGGTTGGTCTGATTGGCAATATCACGAATCGTCGTCACGATGTTCGAAATTTCTAACGACCGATCACCCAACGCCTTGACCTGCTTCGACATACGTTGCACCGATGAGCGAATGTTCTGCATGTCCTGCACGGTTTCTTGCACGGCCACGCGTCCTTGTTCCGTCGCGTGCAACACCTGTTTGGCAGATTCCGATGAGGCGCCTGCGGTTGCCGAAACCTGGCGCATGGAAGAGGCCAACTGATCGACTGCGCTCAAAGTCTTGACCGATTCATCTGCTTGCTGCTTCGCGGTGCCGGCCATCTGATTGGCATTGTCTCGGAGGGTTCCAGCCGACTTGTTCACACGTTCGGCTGCTTCACGGACTTGTTTCATCAACTGCCCGAACCGCTGAGTCATGAGGTTGAACCCGTCGGCCAAATTTCCGAACACGTCGGCTGTCACCTCACCTCGCTTCGTCAGGTCACCCTTACCGACGTCCGACACCAAGACGAGGAAGACCATCAATCGCTTTTGCATCTCGTCGCGCTCAGTTTCCGTTGTCTTGAGGGTTGTTAAAATGCGATCCAACATAGTGTTGAATGCAGTCGCCATCTGACCAATCTCTTCTTTCGTCGTAATTTTGGCACGGGATTGATAGTCCCCGCTGGCGGCCAACTGCGCGGCCTGTGCAATATGGCTCAGGTTCTTCGAAAAGAATTGGGCAATCCAATACCCGATTCCCAGTCCGATCGCCACCGCAATGAGTCCGCCGATGGTCAAGCTGATCGTGCCAGTGAACGCCGTGGCCTGGGCATCTTCGTTGAGATCCTTCGCCACGTCCTCCAGGTCCAATACCTGTTCTTGGTGACGTGCGATGACCTGATCGAATGGCTGCTGCAGATTCACTCTCAATGCCAAAATTCCCAGGTCTCGCATATTCTCGGCCTGTGCCGGAGTCAGGGACTTTCCGAAACTATCGGCCAGCGCACTCAGCGCGCCTTCGGCCTCTTTGAAGTAGCGTTCAATGGCCGGTTGTAAGATCGCTAAATCCTTTGTCTCGTCGCGCCCCGATCGAGATACACGGAGCACGGTCGCTGCATAGTCGGTGATCAATCGATTCACCTTCTCACGATACGGTGCCAACCTCTTGAACTCGGAGACGAAGTCCGAGTGTTTCGTGACATTCGTCATGTTGGTTAAGATCTGATGGTACGACGTTAATGCCGATCCCATTTCAGCGAAGTCGGCCAGCGGCACCGTATAGTCAACATACACCGCCTGCGATGCGGCGCTCATCTGTCGAAGCGTCAGCACACCGAAAGTCGCCATCGCAAAGATGATGAGACTGACGAGACCGAAGCTCGCGAGCAGCTTTGTCCGTGTCGTGAGATTGTGTATTGCACTGCTGCGATCTGTCTTAGCCATCTCGTCCTCCTTCTCTCTGATCGTGCCTTAATTTTCGTGGATTGTCTGCTTGGCGTGCCCGTGCTAGCTCATCCTCTCGAAATGTGACAGCATCACCGACGCTTCCAACACGCCTCTGAGCCTATCTTCCAACTTGACGACAGTTGACACGAAGGGAAACGCCCCCTCACCCGAACCGACTGGAGCCGGAAGAAATTGGTCCTTGGAAAGGGTGCGAATTTCCGGCACCGTATCGACCATCACGCCAACCTGCCAATTCTCGTGCTTTACTACTATGGCATACCGCAACGTCGCGTCCTGGTTCAGGGCAAACATCGAGCGCAGATCGAGCAGCGGAATCACGGTACCACGGAGATTCGTCACTCCCACCAAGCCGGATGGCATACCGGGAACTGGAGTGATAGATTCGATGACAAAGACTTCTCGCACGCTTTTCAAGTCGATCGTAAAGATCTCTCCACCCAGAGAGATAATCGCCGCCCGCATGGTCGAAGACCCGGGCGCCTGGATCTGAGCGGATCCTGGCGAAGAGGTCCCTTCTGCAGTCAGCGCACGATCTGAAACCGTTGAAGGCTGTGCGACGTCCATTCGTGTTAGCCCAGTACCTTCTTGACAGCGGCCAACAGGTCTTCAGCCTTAAATGGCTTGACGATATAGCCGTTCGCCCCTTGCTGCTGCCCCCAAAACTTATCGCTCTCATTGCCTTTGGAGGTACAGAGGATGATTGGAATGTCCTTACAGCGGTCATCGTTCTTGAGATCGCGACAGGCCTGAAAGCCGTTACGACCAGGCATGACCACATCCAATACGATCAAATCCGGCTTCTCGATAGCCACCTTGTCTTCCAACTTGTCACTGCTCGGATAGGAGACAACCGTATGGTTCGCCCCTTTCAAACAGCCTTCGATCAACTGAAGCTCTGCATAAGAATCATCCACGACTGCAATCTTGCTCATTGAGCATCTCCTTATCGTTCGATGTGTTAACGCACAGATGGCCTTCGAAACCGCGCTTCTTATTTACCTCAACGGAAGAACTAGGCTGATCGCTCCCGCGAACCCCCCTTCCTTCCATCCTTCTTTCTTCTTCCCCATGATGTCTCGCTCGCCCTTCGGCACACCATGGCAACTCAAACAGGAAACGCCTGCATATTCGGGATCCATTACACGCAGCACCGGTCTTCCATCGACCATCGTGTTGCGAACATAGACTTGGTCTTTCGGATGGCGCGGGTCACTGAACATCCGAAGCACTTCCAGCTCGAAATCGTCAGGCTTGTTGTTTGGGTTTCGATAGTCGATCCCGGTCAGCTTCATACGAACACCGGTTTTCTGATAGAAATGTTCTCCGACGCGGCGGGCGAACACGGCATGAAGGAAGCCCTTGAAGCCGACTCCTTGTCGATTGATGACCGGCTGTGCCTCATCGACCACTTCTCTCTCAGCGTCCAACAAAGCAAGATAGATGTTGGCTTGGGGAACCACGTTGGGAATACGGAGGTCGATCTTTGTCTTTTTCTTGAAGCGCTCCATGACTTGGTCGGTTACAAAATCGGCCGTAAAACCTTTCTCCGCTTTCGCTGCGTCATTAATGGTGGCTTGATGCTCCGATACCACTACGCGGCCGATTTTTACCAATTCGATCAAGTGCTCTGCGACCTCGACCTCATTTGCAGCTCTCGCCGGCGTATTCCACGCCAACGGGGTCATCGTCAGCCCGACCGCCACCATCATCAAAACCTGCCTGTGCATAACCATTCCTCCCTACGTCGGGTCAATATGTAGCCGCTAGTTGTTTCTTTCGGATTGAAATATCGTCACTCGATCTTGAGTGTAGCCGGTCATCAGCCATTAGCAAGCGAATCACCAATTTCGACATCTCTCGAATCTCATACCGTCATTGGCCTTTGGAGTCTTCACCGAAAAATAATCATCGACTGCGACACGCATAGCCTCACTGGCTTCAGCAACATACGTGCCGACACAAGAACTTGAAAGAACACTGATTTTCAATCAAGCCAGTTCATGTGCACAAATGCTGTGAAGTCAACAACCATTGACGTAACCGCTATCGATTGTCATAAATCTGGTCATCATCTACGCGTTTGTACACAGTTGTGCATCGTAGCCGAAATTTGGATTGCTTCGACCGATTCATCTGTCGATGACAAATCCGTCCAGCACACGATCACGTACATGAGTGGATTCACGTTTCCCGCACAGCGACGGGGGATTTCTTAATCCTGCTCAGTCCGCTTCAGTTCTTGACAAACCCCAAACCTCTGCTAAACCTGAATGAGCGTTTATGTCGTGACCATTATTATGAGGGTCTGGCAACCTGCGCTATCGAAGTGCCACCCTCGGCCATCCCGGCAGTGATAACCACATATTGATCGACAGAGAACACATGCCCGTGATCGGTATTCACTAGGAGGTACCCATGTTTCGAAACCTGACAGTTGCACGCAAGCTCATATTACTCGGAGTCATGTTCAGCCTACCGGTCGCCGCACTGCTATACATGCTCATCAAGGAACAAAACATCGCGATCGAATTCGGCTCAAAAGAACGCATCGGTGTCGAATACATCAATCCGGTTCGACACCTGCTCCATGACATACAAAAGCATCAGGTTGCATTTCTTAACGGATCGGCTGAAACCGCCACCTTGGAGAAGCAGATCGACGTAGATATTCGATCGGCTCAAGAACAGGATGGTCGGTACGGAAAAGAGTTAAAAACAACCCACGGCCTTTCCGGACTGGTGGAGAAATGGTCTACGACAAAATCTTTGATTCTTCGCAGTACCAGCAATGCCAAACCTGAAAGTATCAACTCGGCGTATGACGATATCGTCGGTAAGTCGATCCTTCCGCTCATTGTCCAGGCTGGAGATACCTCAAACCTCATCTTGGACCCCGACCTCGATAGTTATTACGCGATGGACAACGTCATCCTGAATTTGCCCACGCTTGGGCAATTGATCGCGCAGGTCAACGGGCACGTCGCCGACCTGATTCTCACTCGTGAGAACATGGAATCCAAGAAACAGCTGATATCCTTCCTCTTGGCGAGAATAGAGCCGACAATGGAGAAGGTAGATACCGGATTGCAAACCTCCATTACTCAGAATCCTTCTTTGCGCGGTAAACTCTCCCTTCCTCTCCGTGCGCACATCGAATCGGTGAAGGCCTACGTCGATATGGTCCGCCGCCAAGTCTTGGACGCGGGACCAAGTGACTTCGCGAAACTCGATCTGAAAACCCTCAGCGCGGAAGGATTGAAAACTCTTGAGTCCAATTACACGATGTACGACATTACGATAGGCGTCCTTGATGACCTGATTGCAACCCGCATAGGCAACTTCAATCAACGCCGGGCAGTGTCACTGGGCATCGTTGGTATCAGCATTGTGTTCGCCGCGCTGTTCGTTACCTCAATTGGACGCAGCATCAGCAAACCGATGGCAGAACTCAAAGAAGTGATGGAACGCATCAATAAGGGAGATTTGAGCACGTCTCCCGATATGGATCGGCGTGATGAAATCGGTCAGCTGGCTGGCGCGATCAACCGACTGCAGAAAACGCTGCAAGCCGGCGGTAAAATGAAGGCTGCTGCGTAGAGACCGAACCTTCGGTTCGGGCGAGAAGGTGAAAGACACTGTAGGGCAGATGGGGAGTCAGTGCTGTGAACGCAATGCAATCAACGAGGAGCACTCCACTGATTCACGAATAGGCGGTTTACGGTGTGACGCCTAGTTGGAAGGAAGACGGGATTCGAAGGGCACATGATCTCTGCTCTTCGAATCCCGTTGCCACAAGAACTCCGACTCCCGCTGCTGTTAGCCCTCCAACAGGTCAAAACAAACAATCCATCCTTGGACAATTCTCCTTTCTCCCCATTCGCACACAGAGACGTTCAGCCGTCCACAGATCGTTCTGGCCTGATGTAATCAGCTGAAAATTTTCCCGCCCACTGGAGCGTACTGTGTCTACCGACTCCCATCTTCATCGACCATTCAGTACAGAATAGACCCTGTCCATATTCACATACTGCGCGACATGATCAGCCCAGCGATCCAGTTCAGCGCGCAGTTGTGTCGCGACGAGTTCAGACTCACTCAGCAAAATAGGCGCGAGCCCCTTCCGGCCCCGTGCGCGATTCAACCAACCTCGACGGAACCCAGCCTGATCGAACAAACCATGAATACTGGTGCCCCAGACACGATCATTCTCACTTACAGCCCCTTCATGACCCCCCGCGTTGCCTTCCCAGATTACCGATGCTTCAATGTGAAAACATGGCTTAGCGGTTCCACGACTGGTGCGCCCCATGTGAATTTCATAGCCACTGACCGGCGTGTCCTGTTCCACACCATACAGTCGCGACGTGGCACGGACTTGCCTGCAAATTTTTGGCGCATCAAGCTCCGTCGTTACATTGAGAAATCCTAAACCTCTTGACGTCCCTCCCCGCTCCAATCCCTTGGGATCGGCGATCTCTTGCCCAAGCATCTGATACCCCCCGCAGATTCCAACAAGCTCGCCGCCCATCTGCACATGCGACTCCACGGCAACCGGAAATCCTGAGGTCACAAGATAGTCGAGGTCTTCCAGCGTGTTCTTGCTCCCAGGGAGAATCACCACGTCAGCTCCTCGAAGATCCTCCGACGAAGTGGCAAACCGAAGCGCCACATCCTTCTCAGCTGCCAGCGCGTTAAAGTCGGTAAAGTTGCTCATGCGAGGAAGCAGGACCACGGCCACATTTGTGAGATCCGGCTTGAACTGAACCGACCGGGAACGAGCGAGGTCGAGACTATCTTCTTGATCTAACCGAAGATCACGAAGAAAGGGGATAACCCCCAGGACCGGAAGACCCGTGCGCACCTCAAGTATGCGGACACCATCCTCAAACAGACGACGATCTCCACGGAACTTATTCACGATCACACCAAGCACACGCCGTCGTTCATGAGGCGCTAACAAGCCAAGCGTTCCGATAATCTGCGCGAAGACCCCACCCCGATCAATATCCGCCACCAAGATGACGGAGGCATCAGCCAACTCGACAACAGGCCAGTTCACCATATCCCGATCGCGAAGATTGATCTCCGCAGCACTCCCCGCCCCTTCGATGACGACACACTCATATTCGCTGGCCAGCCGTGCATAGCAGTCTCGAACAATCTTGAAGAGCGTCTCTTTTCGGTCAAAGTACGCAAGCGCGTCCAATGCCTCATAGACTTTGCCTCTCACAACCACCTGAGATCGCAAATCAGATTCTGGTTTCAGCAGAATCGGATTCATCTCCACCGTCGGCTCAATGCCGCAGGCCTGAGCTTGCAGCGCCTGCGCTCGTCCGATCTCCCCACCATCGAGCGTGACGAAAGAATTCAGCGCCATGTTCTGCGCTTTGAATGGCGCAACCCGCACACCTTTCCGAGACAAGAGTCTGCAGATCCCCGTAACGACGAGGCTCTTCCCGACATCGGAACCGGTTCCGAGAATGGCAAGGGCTTTAACTGGCGTACAGGACATTGTCATGGGTGCTTCACGCGGCTGCGTGGTGTACGGCGAGCATGTCACCGCACATAGCGGGCAAGCCCTTCTGTGACAGCCATTTCAATCACACGCCCGACCAGTTCGCCGAGGATCGTGTGGGTTCCACTGTAGCGCAGCGAAGGTCCTTCTCCACTCACTACCACGACCGCATCGGTTCCCGTTCCCGTCGCCCCAGGGCGACCGGTCCAGCTCTTCACCTTTGCACGCAGTAGGACAGCCGTCTTCGCTTCGGTCGCTACCTGCACCATCCCAACCATTGCCGAAGCCGACAGACGCGCATTGGTGACGAGAATCAGGTTGATCGTGCCAGGATGAGCACTGCCGTCGATACGCTGTCTTGGCAGAACCGGTTCCCCCGCCCGCACAGCATTCGACGTACCGACCGTGACAAACCCTTCGACCCAGATCTCGTCATAGACCGCTCGCACCGTGACTAAATCCCTGAGCGACACCGCCGTCATAAGGCCGACAAATCTCTCACGGATGCCGAGCGAGCTGGCCAGCTTACTCAGTGTCCTGGCGGGATCGGAGCATCGCGCACCCATGCTCATACTGTCAATCGGCTTGGCCGCGACTTGGTGGTTCAAGATATACCGGGCCCGCGTGATCCCGCCAGCTCTGGGAGCGGAGGAAAGAACTGACCGGAGGCTTCCTAAGTCGACGATGAGGGTGTTTCGTCTGACCGTAAAGGCGGTCTGCATGGCTCGCCTCTTTCGCATTTTCATGGCCGTCTCTTCCTCACACAAGCGCCAAGAGCTGCAACCAACTGTCGATTCTCTTTCGCGGTCCTGACCGCAACACGAATTATCTGCGTCGTCAGTCCCGGTAACGCCGAACAGTCACGAATGAGCAGCCTCTCGGAAGCTAGTCGATCGGTCACTTCGCCGGCGCAGGTCGAAGCAGGAAGTTCGATCAGCACAAAGTTCGCAGCGGATGAGTAGACTCGTACGCCGGACAAAGAGCGAAGCCCGCGCATAAGTCGTGAGCGTTCGTTCTTCATGAAGATGCGGCTTTTTGTTGCATAGGCATGATCCTGAACTACCGCGAGGGAAAACTCTTGGGCCAGTGAGTTGACTGACCAGGGCGGCTGACGATCTTTCAAGCGATCCACGGCCTTGCTTGTGCCGACCAGATAGCCTAATCGCAACCCTGGCATGGCATAGAACTTTGTCAGACTGCGCACCAGCAGCATGCGCGGATGCGCACGCACCATCGAGACGACAGACTGTGCCTGACAATAGTCGATGAAGGCCTCATCCACAATCAACCAGCCCTGTTGTTGTTCAACGGCCTCAGCAAGCTGGCCTATAGCCAGGCGGTTCATCACCTGGCCGGTGGGATTATTGGGATTACACAGAAACACAGCATCGAATCTCGAGCGCTTGGCAAAAAACTCCCGTAGGACCTCTTTCAATGGAGGGCGAAAACGTTCCTCACGTCCGGCGTGAACGTACTGAACCGAGCTCCCTGCATCCAGTAGTGCACGCGCATACTCCTCAAATGTGGGACCGATAATGAGCGCAGACTTGATCGTGAGCGCGCGGGGCAGCAAATGAATCAATTCAGTCGAACCGTTGCCGACGAGGATCATATCGGGATCAACGCCGCACTGATACGCCAGCGCTTGTCGGAGTTGCCAACAATCGGGATCTGGATAGTGCACGATCTGCTTGAGCGTCGAGCGAATCGCGCGGAGTCCCGTTGCGGGAGGGCCTAATGGATTGATGCTGGCACTAAAATCCACGATCCGATCGACGGGAATTTGGCGTTCCCGAGCAACCTTGTAGACATTCCCTCCGTGAGTGGGTTGCGTCATTCCGCCACCATCAAAAGACATCCAATGCTCAACAGGGCACACGTGAGACTTGTCCAGAGCATGAGCGTGAGCGCCATACCGATGTGAGCCCTTGTCAGGGGCTGATCCGGATCGCCAAGACATGGGCGCTCAATGGGAAGGCCGTCATAGCGATTGAGCCCACCCAGTTGCACCCCGAGCGCGCCGGCCATCGCAGCTTCCGGGTGTCCACTGTTCGGGCTTGGATGTTGTCCACCGTCACGAAACAAGATCTGCCAGGCGCGCTGGGTCGCGGGCCATGATCGAGAGACGATTCCCGTGGACAGAACCAGCAAGACTGCGGTGATACGAGCCGGAAGGAAATTTGCCAGGTCATCCAATCGCGCCGACGCCCAGCCAAACCACAGGTATCGGTCGTCCAAATGGCCAATCATCGAGTCCAATGTGCTGACCGCCTTATAGGCCAGTGCCAACGGCGCTCCCCCAAGGGTCAGATAGAACAACGGCGCAATGATGCCGTCAGCCGTGCTTTCCGCAATCGTTTCTACCGTAGCCCGAACGATGTCGGATTCGGTCATCTCCTCTGTATCGCGTCCGACAATCTTGGCAACTGCCGCTCGGGCTTCCGTTAAAGAAACAGATTGGAGAGCCCGTTGCACGGATACGACATGGTCGAAGAGATCGCGGGCCGCAAGTGTGGTCCAGGCCAATAGTACAGTGGCTAGACTCCCCCATAAGGGATCGATCGAGCTGCCAAACCAGATGAGCAGCGCCCCGGCCAGATAGGCTCCGGTCGGCAAGACGACAGCCAGCAGCACGCCGGCCATCTGTTGCTTGGCGGGAGACAGGAGAAATTGATGGACGTACTGGTCGCACCAGTGGACGAGAAATCCCATCCACCGCACCGGGTGTGGGAACCAGCGTGGGTCACCAACCGCTGCGTCTAAGACGCAGGCCACTGCCAATTCGCCTCCAGTCATCGGAAGAGCACCACGGGGGCAATCACGATAAAGAGAATCTCTGCGACTTCATTCGTCGCCCCGAGCAAGTCACCCGTGACGCCACCGAACATCCGATGGAACCAGACCGTAGAAAGACGGACGAGCGCCGTACCGATGAGGAGACAGCACAAGGCTGGCCATGGTCCCAACAACAGCGTCAACACAAGTCCTGCCGTAACGGTTGCCACACACAGATGCCACCAAGACAGATATGCAAGAAAGGGTTGGGCCAGTCCTCCTTCTGAACGTGCAGAGGTGACATGAAAGGCCCCCACGACCATGGCCCAGCGGCCGACCACCGGCATACCGAACAGCACTGCGAGATGCTCGCCTGCCGGCAACGCATTGAGCCCGGCGAATCGTAGGCCGAGTGCGAGAAACAGTCCCGTTGCTCCGATCGCACCGACACGCCCATCCCGCATAATAGCGAGACGAGCCTGAGCGGTTCGCCCGCCCGCCAGCCCGTCCACCATATCGGCCAGACCGTCCTGGTGAAGCCCTCGCGTGATGCCGATCAGCAGGAGCATCAAGAGCACACTCGTAACTTGAGTAGAAAAGACATGCGTCAGGAGCAGATCGGCCGTGACCAGCAATGCGCCAAGGAGACAGCCCACGAAGGGATACCAACTCATGGAGGCAGCCAACTCCTCCGGTTTGGCATCGTGCGTCGAACGACTGAGTGGAACCGCCGTGAGGAACTGCCAGGCAAACAGAAACGTTCGCAGCACCGCCGTCATATGCGGCGCTCCGACACACCCGCCTCATCGAATGTGGCCATCTCTGTAAGGATCTTGATCGCGGCAAAGACCAGACTCATGCCGAGACAGGCGCCGGTGCCTTCTCCCAGACGAAGATCGAGGTCAAACAGCGGTTTCAATCCAAGATGATCCAGTATCGCCTGATGGCCTCGTTCGACAGACCGATGGGACGCAATGAGATAGTCTGCGCAGCGCGGTTGCAGACCCACGGCAATCAATGCAGCTGCGCCGGCGATGAATCCGTCCAACACCACTGGAATACGCGCTGCTGCTGCGCCGAGCATCAGTCCGGCCAAGCCGCCGATTTCCAGCCCGCCGA
Organism: Nitrospira sp.; assembly: GCA_043745235.1. Taxonomy (GTDB): domain Bacteria; phylum Nitrospirota; class Nitrospiria; order Nitrospirales; family Nitrospiraceae; genus Palsa-1315. The sequence goes on from JAYTTD010000176.1 coordinate 21,337, forward strand.
CTGTGGCGAGCACCTCCATCGCATCAGTCGAATCGAGCCGATGGAGGTCGAGTGCACGCTGAATCACGTCGATCTTTCTGGCATGACTGACGTCGTCAATCCCCGTTCCTCGTCCTGTCACCTCGGAGACCGATCGGTGCGTTATCACGGCGGTAATCGCCGAACTGGCAGTCGTGTTGCCGATCCCCATCTCACCGGTCCCGATCAAGCCGATGCCCTGCTGAGCAGCCTCAGTAGCCAGTTCGATTCCTACTTGTAGCGCTTGCTCAGCCTGGGCAGGACTCATCGCTGGTTCCACTAATAGATTCTTCGTTCCGGGCATGACCTTCTTGTGAATCAGTCCTGGAGCCAGTTCAAAGTCAAAGGCCACCCCGATGTCCACGACGCGAACTTCGATGCCGACATGGCGCGCCAGCACATTGACACCCGCGCCTCCGCGCAGAAAGTTCAGGACCATCTGGGGGGTCACTGCGGAGGGATAGGCACTCACCCCTTCCACCGTCACCCCGTGATCCGCGGCGAAGGTAAAGACCGCTCCACGCGGGACCGTCGGCTTCATCTCACCCGTGATCATGACGTAGCGCGCAGCCAATTCTTCTAGTCGACCCAGGCTGCCGATCGGTTTCGTCAATCGATCGAGGCGTGCCTGTGCTTGTGCCAGGAGACGAGGGTCGGTCGGCTGAATCCGGTTGATCGTTTGATGCAACAACGTCTGCACTCCTGCTCCTACTTTAATCGCAATGGAAGACCGCTGATCGTCAAATAGACCTCATCCGCTTCTGCCGCTACCTGCTGATTGATCTTTCCGGCCAGATCACGAAAAGCCCGAACTGCCTTCGTCGCCGGCACGAGTCCTAGCCCCAATTCATTGCTCACAATCACGACGCGAGCGTGTGTTGTTCGAATGGCTTGAAGTAGGTCCGTTGTGGCTTTGAACACAGCGACGTCTCGCAGACGTTGCCCTTGTAAATTACTCAACCATAACGTGAGACAGTCAAGCACAACTACATGATAGTTATTGCTATTGTATCTAAACCAATCTGCCAGATCCGTGGGGACTTCCGCCGTCTCCCAGTCGGATGAGCGCGTGGCCTGATGCCGTTCAATCCGCACTTTCATCTCCTGATCCAGTGCTTGACCTGTCGCCACGAAGGCGCAACGGGGACTGACACCCTTCCCTGCGTCTGCGCGTGGTGTCTGTCCCCTTCGAACGGGGACAGGCGCCGCCTGTGGCGGAGCCAGTCCCCTGGCCAGATCAAGCGCCGCCTGGCTCTTGCCGGACGCTGCACCGCCTAGCACGAGAATTAGCTTCGAGCGTCCCTTGCGCGGCCTCTTCATACGATCAGCCCGCCACCTTCTTCACATCGCGCTGCCAAAGGAATTCCGGTTCCCCTTGGGTCTTGGCTGCCCAGCGCGCCAGGACAAAGAGGGCATCGCTCAAACGATTCACAAACTTGATATGCACCGCGTCGACCGCCTCTTCCCGCGAGAGATGCACGCAGATGCGCTCTGCTCTACGACAGACCGTTCTCGCCTGATGTAAAAACCCAGACACCTTTCCCCCACCAGGCAGAATGAACTCTTTGAGCGGAGCTAAATCTTTCTGACAACGATCGATGATTTTCTCAAGCGTTGTCACATCCTTCTCAGAAACCTGTGGCATGTTCTTGAACTCTTGGCCTGGGGCTGTTGCCAGGATCCCTCCGATATCAAACAATTTGTTCTGGATCCATCGGAGATCCTCTTCGAGTTGTTCAGCCTGCACATGACTCCCAGCCATCTCAGCATTTATTACCCGCACGACTCCGACCACCGCATTCAACTCATCAAGGGTGCCGTAGGCTTCAACTCGGAGACTGTCCTTCCACACCTGTTGCCCTCCGGCCAGCCTTGTTTTTCCCGCGTCTCCCGTTCTCGTGTAGACCTTCGTGATGCGCATTCCCGTTCCTCCTATCTCCCTGTATTGCGTTTCCCCATGACTCGTAGTGAATGAGCGCTTCAACCGGGATTCTGGCTCGCCACCCTACCGCTTCCAAGTCTGGTTGAGTCGCAAAGTCGGAGACGTAGCCGAGACAGAGATAGGCCAGAACTTTGACCGGTCTGGGAATACCGAGCACCCGTTTCAATGCCCCATGGTCCAAAATGCTGACCCATCCAACCCCGATGCCCTCCGCTCGTGCGGCCAGCCAAAGGTTTTGGATAGCGCAACAGGTGCTATACAAATCCGTATCACGCACCGTGGAACGGCCCAGCACATGCTTGCCACCGCGCTGACGACTACAGGTGACACCAATATTGACCGGCGCCTCCTCGATTCCTTCGAGCTTCAAGCTTCGATAGAGGGTCGCTTGAGATCCTTCATATCGCAGGGCCGCGGCGGCATTCGTCTTGTTGAACAGCTGTTTTACGGCGCGCTTTGTCGCGCGTTGACGAACAACCACAAAATCCCATGGCTGCATGAACCCGACAGACCCGGCGTGATGGGCCGCGGTCAAAATCCTCGCAAGCACATCGTCTGCAATCGGCGTCCGCAAAAAATTGCGGCGGACATCCCGCCGCTCGAAAATCACGCGGTAGACGGCCGCCCGCTCAGGGTCGGAAAACATGCCGTGACCGACAATTGGAACATCGGAACGCCGACTCATACCACACTCCTTGAATACAGACGCATCAGACGTTCATGCGCTGCGCATTACTCGGCGAGGGTTGGACTGGCCGGTTTGTGAGGAACAAGCCCCCTGTCGCCTGCACTGATCTTATTCAAGCAGTTAGAGCAGAGGCAATCCTGAAAACGAGCGGCAATCCAATCCATCTGTGGCTCAGTCACACCGATCTTCCCACACCAGCACTGGTATCCACCACACTCGAAGACCACACCACAAGCTTCACACGTCTTGGTGACTGGACCTCTCATACGTACTCGCTAAAACTCCACCCCGGCTTGTGCCTTGATGCCTTTTCGAAAGGGATGTTTTACCTGTTTCATCTCTGTGACGAGATCGGCCTCCTCGATCAACACTTCTTTGGCGCCACGGCCGGTGATCACCACATGCTGCATCGGAGGCCGGCCGCGGAGAACCGGCACCACGTCAGCAAGTCGGACATAATCATGCTGGAGGGCGATATTGAATTCATCGAGAACAACCATCCCATATGAGGGGTCCCGCAAGAACCCGCAAACCGCGGCCCAGGCTTCTTCGGCAAACTTCGTATCCCGCTCACGATCTTGGGTTTCCCAGGTGTAGCCTTCGCCCATGCGAAGAAAGGTGACGCGATCGCCAAATGATTTCAGCGCCCGTTCCTCTGCAGTATCGATCGCGCCCTTGATGAATTGCACCACCGCGACCTTCATGCCATGGCCGAGACATCGTAAGGCCATCCCCAGAGCTGCCGTCGTCTTCCCCTTGCCGGCGCCCGTATAGACAATCAACAGGCCTTTTTCCTCCTGTGCTGCCTCAATGCGCCGATCCACCGAGGCCTTTAACCGTTCCATCTTGGCCTTGTGTTCATCCTGTTCCGTCATCTCACACCTCCGGAACTCACGGAGGGAGACGTACCAGCTCGGCGCGCGGCGGCGACCAGTGCGCCGGCCATCTGAGGCTGACTCGCAAAATGCACGTGCGTATAGAGAGCCAGCACGTTGCCCGCGACGAGCCCATCTGAACCCTTCGACTCCCCCCGCGCATCACGGAGTACACAGGCATAGGCCAGCCTTCCCTTTGGAACCAGCGTCGAGTAATGAAACTCGTGCCCTCGTGCGATTGAACCAGTAACACCGAGTATGCAGCCTTGCGCGAGTTCCACCGTCCTGTACCCCAAGGTCAGACCTGGCTTCTGCATAACAGTTTCAGAGGGAAACAGTCCGACCATCTCATGCGTCCTGCCTTCGAAATCACGGATCGCCTGTGTGAGATACATCATCCCGCCGCATTCTGCATAGATCGTCCCGCCCCGCTCAGCAAATTTCAGGACTGCTGTTCGCATTGTGACATTTCGAGCCAGCACTTCGCCATGCAGCTCCGGATAGCCCCCGCCAAGATACAGCATATCCACATCGGGCAACACCTGGTCGTTCAACGGCGAAAACTTCACCAACTCAGCCCCCTCTGCTTCCAGCAGCTCAAGATTGTCTTGATAGTAAAAGCAGAATGCCTGATCCTGCGCCACGCCAATTCGAATCTTGCGACTATGGCTCCTCGTCACGGACTGAGGTATCGCCGTCGGTAACTCTCTGCACGAGCGGGCCAGTGCCTCGACTCGATCCAGATCGACCGTCTCTGTCGCTGCCTTCGCAAGTAAACCGTAGAGTATGCCTGCCCCTTGTTCCATCGCAGTGACGAGCCCGAGATGGCGATCGGAAATCGTCACCGCCTGATCCGGTCGCAAATATCCCACGGCCACCACATCGGTCTCTTGCTCCACTGCGTCCTTGAGTAGCTGGTAGTGTCCTTCGCTACTGACACGATTGAACAGCACGCCTTTCACCCGGAGATCCGGATCGAACTTCGCATACCCTGACACCATAGCCGCAGCGGAACGGGCCATAGCACTTCCATCAATGACGAGCAGCACCGGCGCATCCAATTGTTTCGCCAATTCAGCCGTACTACCGATCTCATTTACCGGCGAACTGCCGTCGAACAGGCCCATCATCCCTTCGATAATAGAAAGGTCCGCATCGGTTGCGGCTCGCGTAAAGATGTCGCGATTGACGGCCTTGCCCAATATCCATCCGTCGAGGTTTCGTGAAGGCCGTCCGGTCACCATAGTATGGTGACCAGGATCAATAAAGTCAGGCCCAGCTTTGAACGGCTGAACCAGGCGGCCCCGAGCTTTCAGGGCCGCCAGGAGTGCCAGGGTGACAGTTGTCTTACCGACACCGCTATGGGTGCCGGCGATGACCAATCGGGGGAATCTCATCTTCCTCGTGCATGCATTAGTATGTGAACTTTACGCCGCCATAAACCGATCGAATCGGCGTGCCAAAGTAGAGGATTTCCTCATATTTTTGATTCAAAAGATTATCTACTCGGCCAAAGACCTGCCAATTATTCGTGACATCATAGGTCGCTGAAGCATTGACGACGCCAAAAGCGCCTTGCCGTTGGCTCGGCGTGTTATCCGCATTGTTGTTGCGCGCCCCCACGAATCGATAATCCACGTTGATTCGAGCAGAATCGATCGGCTGATAGCTGACGCCAAGAGTCGCCTGATCGTAAGGCCATCGGGGGAGCCTGGTGTTTTCTGGACGACCTGGCAACCCATACGCTCGTGTCACCGTCATGGTGTATTGCCCCCGGAAATCAAGCCCTTTCATAAGTTCATATTTGAAACTCATTTCCCATCCTTCCGTCTTTGCCGATGCAATATTGGTGGGGCAAAATCCGAAAGAGGAGACTGGGCAATCGGGACTGGGGACCGACAAAAACGTGATCAGGTTATCAAAGTGATTCCAGAAATACCCGACACTCAGTTTCAGCTTATCTTGAAACAGGCTCTGATCGACTCCCACATCCGCACTCTTGCTCTTTTCTGGCTGAAGGTTCGGGTTTCCAAACCCTTGAAAAAATAGATCGTTCAGCGTTGGGGCCTTGAACCCAGTTCCGTAGCTCGCACGAATCTTCGTGCCGGTTTCTTTGTGCAAGTAACCGCCAGTCAGCCGATAGGTGGTCGCATCTCCAAAGACATTATAACTGTCCTGGCGAACCCCACCAGTAAACAACAGGCGGTCGAACAGATTGACTTGAGCCTGAGCAAACCCGGCATTCGACGAGATCAGCTTATTGGGCGACGAAGACCCATAAAACCCCGATGCATCGCCTTGCTCTTGACGAAATTGATAGCCGGCAGTGAGAAGAAGCTCCTTCCTTACTTGAAAATTATGCTGCCACTCCAGCCGCTGGTTGAGGGTATTTAGATTTGTCGAAAATGGCGTAAAGCACGTGTCAAAATTGGGGAAACAGGACGTAGGGCTAGCGGTGATGTTCTGCCCAGTGTTGAGATTGTATCCGGCGGTTCCGCTTTGGCTGATTGATTGTTCATTCGCCTGTGCCAGCGTGAGTTTCTGGTCCCACCACGACGTAATCGGCTGGTCATACGTACCACTGATAATCAGATTTCGAGTTGTTTGCTTTGCACCGTATACATCTGCTGGCGCACCGCTATCTGCAAACCCGTCGAAGTTGACATCAGAGTTATACCACCGAAGATTGAACTCCAAGCGCCCATCCTTCGGTAATGTGATGCCGAGCTTTCCTGAGGCTTGCCAGTTATGAAATCCGTCTCGTTCGTATGCTCCGCGGCGATAATTGATCGCGGAAAAGCTGCTGGTGTCCCAGCGAGAGAGCGAGGCAGAAAAGTCAACAGGCCCTTTGGCACCGGACGCCTGGACACCTTCACGAATCGAGGCAAAGGAACCGTATTCAACAAACGCATTTGACGTGAACTTGTCCGCTCCTCTCTTGGTATAGATATTGATGACTCCGCCCATAGCATCTGACCCGTACAGCATGCTCTGGGCTCCGCGGACAATTTCAATGCGATCGATGTTTTCCGTCGTTAGATTCGCAAAGTCATAGGTACCGGTCGTCGGACTGTTCACGATCACACCATCGATCAACACCATGGTATGCTTCGCAGCGGCTCCGCGCATTTTCACAGAAGCCTCCGTACCCGGACCACCGCTTGACGTGGCAAACACGCCCTCTGCAAGGCGCAACGCATCGATAACCATTTTGATTTTCTTTCTCTCCAGTTCTTCTCCAGTAATAACCTGGACCGCGCTCGTGACTTGACTGATCGGAAGAGGCGTCTTGGTCGCGCTGACAATCACTTCCCTGGTTTCAAGGATGGGTTCAGTTTCGGCGGGCTCTGCACCGAAGGCTGTCACAGACCATATGACGGGAAAACTGAGGAACGCGCATACGGAGAACAAGACGAATCGATACCGGCTACCAGACTGCATACTCAACCTCCCTTTGACTCGAAGGGCTGTGTAGAAACATCCGTCAGCTGGGTCTCCTGACTCGCGGATCGTCGTTCCCTGCGCCTTCCCATGTGCCGTGGCACACAGTGGCTCTTGTGCAGGATCACTCCCCGCTTACAGTGGCGGCACCGTGATGGATTTGCACCATCTTCCCCGTCGCTGACGATTTCTCTCTAAGCGCTCCTCCTGATTAAAATACCGTGCCCTGACAAGAGACGAGAGGATCGGGCACGAACCCTTCCCGTCACACGTGATCTCTGACATTCCTCGTTGAACCATAACTGGGCATGGTCACCCTGGGCACACCTGACTCTGGATGACGATCGACCAAGACCTCACATCCATACACCGCGCGCAAGACATCGACACCGATCACTTCATCTGGACGACCGAGGCGGAAGAGCGCTCCGGCCTTCAGCATCAGAATGCGATCGCAATATTGGCTCGCAAGATTCAGGTCGTGGGAGACGAGCACCACGGTCAAGCCACGCTCCTCTTTCAGGCGACGCACAATCGCGCAGATTTCAATCTGGTGCTGAAGATCGAGAAACGCGGTGGGTTCATCCAGCAAGAGGACTTGGGGTGCTTGCGCCAAGGCCCGGGCAATCATGCAGCGCTGGCGTTCACCGCCCGAAAGATCCATCACCGAACGGCTGGCTAGGTGGGTGAGATCCGTAGACTGCATCGCCTGTTCGGCAATCGACACATCCTCAGCACTTTCCCAGCCGAATCCTGCGCTCCACTTCGCGCCATGATAATGCGGATACCGACCCATTAAGACTGTTTCCATCACGGTAAAGGCAAATACCTGCGGGCTCTCCTGAGGGACAAAGGCCACAGTCCTGGCCACTTCCACTTGCGGCATCGTCCCAAGATCACGTCCAAACAGGGCTATGTCACCTGCGTTTGGTCGTAACACCTTCGCCAACAGTTTGAGTAACGAGGTCTTCCCAGACCCGTTCGGGCCCACGATGCCCAGAATCTCTCCAGCTTCTATATTGAACGTCAGTCCGTCGAGAACCCAATTGGCGGCTCCTCGGCTGAAAGGATGGTAATGAAATCTTAGAGCGCGAACCTGGTAGGCCCCCTGGGAGGCAACGGCACCGCGCCCCGGGGTCTTGTCGATCATCGAATGTGCGTGCTCTGGAGACAGACTCATGTGAACCGATCCTTCCTCCACACCAGGAGGTAGATGAAGAACGGTCCACCTGCCAATGCTGTGACGATCCCCACAGGAATTTCTGCCGGTGTGAGCAACGTACGGGCCAAGGTATCGGCGATGACCAGATACATGCCTCCCACGCATGCCGATGCCGGCAAGAGCAGACGGTGATCCGCCCCGAGGAGAAACCGGACGGCATGCGGGATGACCATCCCAATAAATCCGATCATTCCACTCACCGACACGACGGCGCCTGTGATCAGGGCCGAGAGCACATAGATCACTCGCTTGACATGCTCAGTGTCGATTCCCAGTGAACGCGCAGATTCTTCGCCCAACGTCAGCACATTCAATCGGCGCGCCTGCTTGAGCAACAGGAAAAGACCGCCCAGCAGATAGCACGCCAATATGGCCAACGTCGGATACGATGGTGCCGTCAATGTTCCCATCAGCCAGGTCATCGTTCCGACGGAACGATTCGGTTCCATAATGGAGGTAACGAACATGATCATCGCCGAAAAGATCGCATTGAGAATCACGCCTGCTAACAGGAGTGCGTGAATAGGCAAGCGGCCGTACGACACCGCCATGCGATACACCACCACCAACGACAACAACCCGCCGGCAAATCCGCAGAGCGGTAACACGGAAAAGGTCACGACCGTTGCCCCTACCCCCAGAAGAATCGCGAGGGTGACGCCCAATGCTGCACCGCTCGACACCCCGAGTACATAGGGATCGGCTAAGGGATTCCGCAACAAGGCCTGTAGCACGACACCGACGGAGGCCAAGCAGGCGCCCGCGAGAAACCCCAACAACACACGTGGAAGTCTCACTTGCATGAGGATCACGCCGATTGTCCCGATGCGGTCACTGTCAATCGACCATTCACGTAAAGCTTGCCCCATAATGTCGATGATCTGACTAAGCCCGATCCATTGTGTCCCGAACTGTAAACAGATCAAGAACAGCGCGACGGACATCACCACAAGCAGTGCCATCATGGCGCTCCATCGCCTGGCAGTAAGCACAGACCCGCCGGCCATCGGGGCTCTGCCTAAAGTTGGAGATGCGCCAGAAACTGTCGCCATATTTGCCTGCCCGGTTTGGACGGATGCGCGGGGCGGATCGGTAGTGAGATTCATACGGCTCACGGTGCGACAGTCGCAGTGAACGCTTCAGGGTGTATGATCCGAGCCAATGTTTCTAACCCCTCGACGATCCGCGGCCCTGGACGATTCAGGATATCGGCAGAAATTTGGTGCAGACGTCCCTGTTTGACCGCCGACAATGAGGTCCATCGCAGCCATTCTCGTTGCTCGGTGAGTGAAATCCCTTCGGCATTACCGATGGGAAAGATGATGATCTCGGGGTCTTCCTTCAGGACGGCTTCCATATTGAGATGGGGGTAGGGCACGGTTGTCTGCGAGGCGATGTTGGAGCCGCCGGCCACGTTGATTACCTGATGAATATAACTGCCAGGTCCGACGGTAATCAGGGGCTGGCTATTCAACACATAGAGCACACGAACCTGCGCCACCGCTTCCATTTTGTTCCGGATCGCGGCGATGCGTTGCCGCATCGCCATGGCAACCCCATCGGCAGCAGTGGATCGGTTGAGGATGCGACCGACGGTTTGAATCCGACTGGGAATTTCCTCGAATGACTCCGGGTCGACCACAAAGATCGTTACCTTCAATTGCTCGAGTTTGGCCAATAGGTCGGCCCGGAGAAAGGCGCGTGGGGCCAACACCAGGTCAGGTTCCAACGTGACGATGGCTTCGATGTTCGGCTGGGCATATCCGATTTTCGCTTTCTGCTTGGCCTCCGGCGGGTAATCACAAAACTCAGTGACGCCGACAATCTCGTCATTTAGCCCAATCGCATAAAGAATCTCGGTAATGCTGGGCGCAAGAGAGACCACTCGCCTAGGTGCCTTCGCGAGAAATATTTTGCGGCCGAGATCGTCCACGAAAGTGCGCGGAGTCACATTAGCCATAAAGGGCATACCGGTGAGGATGCCCTGCTGTCGACGTGTCATCTCCGCCTCATCGGCTTGTACAACAGACCCATCACTCCACGCCCCGACAATACAAACCACGAAGAGCGTGGCAACCACGGCCCAACGGATACAATGACGGCGTCGAGTGCTCAAATAGAAAATCCCCAAGGCCTGATAGACCCTGAGGATTGCACCCGCAACTCATCCTCGCCAATTCCCCAGCCCACGAGGGAACGTCGGTCAACTCTCCTGGCAGGTCTTCTGGCTCATGGTTCACCCTACTCCCCGCGCCTTCCCATCCACCGAGGCGGACAGTGGCATTCACGGGTTTCGTCCCCATTTACAGCGGCGGGACCGCGAGGGACTTGCACCCTCTTCCCTTACCCAGGAGTCACAATGTGGAGGGCACTGTAGGAGACAAGGAAGAATATTGTCAAGTTCATTAATGTCCGTCAACCCTTGCCCTGCTCAAATTCTAACCGGTACCTCCCCATACCCACCGGCAAACAGAGCGAAAGACTGAGGCTTCTCAGATCACCTCACGGCATAGGCTTTGCTCACCTCTTTGCTGGATAACTCTCGCGGGTACGATACACACTTACATGAATGGCCAACCCAACATGCAACATCTACGTACATCTCTATGAAGCACCTGATCATTAGTATTGTCGCCCTCTGGGCCTTCTTCCAGATATCGAGCTTCATCTGGTCCTCAAAGGGGCAACCTCCCAGCCCCACCTTCACTCGGCTTCTAGCGCCACCGCAGCAGCGTCTCACCAGCCCCTATGAGAATGGCTACTTCTACCTTCTCGGCTTCGCTGCAGCGGCTGCTCTCGATCCGGCCAAGGTGGGGCATGAAATGTGGTTAGAAACCACCGTCGCTCCAGGCGCGCGCGGATTCGATTATGATAAACCCGGTCGCTCGGAACTACAGATTGACCTCCCCATGGAACAGATCCTTCTTTCCTGGAATTCTGAGAATCCAGTGAGTGAGTTCCGGAGTATACTCGCAAGGTTTCAGACTGTGTCCGGTCGCGACCATACCTTGTTGACGCGATACGAGCGCTGGCTCGCGATGCCCTTCGAGGACATGGGGTTTGGACACCACGGCACGCCACGTTATATGGAAATATTCTCTGCACACCGCCTCTATATCGCTGATGGATTTTCTCGTCAGCCTGCCCTGGGGATGCAGCGACTGAAGCAGGATATCAAGACGTGGCGAAGTGTACTTCGAGATGCGATGACCATTGACACAAAAGTCATCGCGCAAATCGTCATCACCGACAATCTCAGCCTGCTCTCGAATTTGTTATCGCAGCCTGTCGTCAACAAAGCCGTCTTGGCGATGATCTCCAACATTGCCCCTCCACTGACGACAGCAGAATCATCGCTCCACTGGCCGCTGCAACATCAATTTATACTCGGTGTCCATGGTGACCGGGCAGGTGAACCCTCCACAGAGAGGCAGACGGAATCCCTTGATCCGCAGGAACAGTGGTTGGTGAGCACTGCGCACCTTCCCACACAGGCCTTTCGCCAAATCTCACATCCTCAGAGACACTCATTCCTTGGAATCCCGCTACAGACACGAGAGACCTGGGAAATGTACGCCACCTACTACGACGCGATGATCCATACGACAGAAACAGGGCAGAGCACCCTGCCAAAACTTCATGAACTTGCGGGTACTGCAGGTCAAGGCATCCTGGAGAGCCTCCTCAGCCCAAACCCATTCGAACCAGAGTGGGATCCCTTTCAGTATCAACTGAGGGAAACCGATGCCAGACTGCGACTCGCCTCGCTACAGGTCGCGTTGCGGCGCCCGAGCGCACAGACCACCGTACCGAATCGACTCGCTCAAGTTGGTTCGTCCTACTACGATCCTTTTAGTGGATTACCAATGTTGTGGAGCCCGACACAACAGAAGATTTATAGCGTGGGGAAAGACCGATACGACGATGGGGGCGATGTAAGTTTTGATATCAGCGTACCTGCTATCGTCTCTCGCACACCTATGCCCCAAGACTCGCAGGCATCCGCTCAAACCCGCCCTACTAAACACCGCTAGCCCGATAGCGCAGCTTGAGCACGAGTATCGCGCCTGTCAACATTAACGTCACGGCATTGGTCAGAATGATCGGCCAGGCATGGAGAACCAGCCCATACAGAAACCAGAGGCAGACGCCTGCTGAGAATATGGCTAGCATGCCCAGCGATACATCACCCGCAGACTTCGTGACCCACGTCTTCTGCAACTGGGGCCAGAAGGCACAGGTGGTGAACGCCCCCGCCGCAAACCCTAGTAGATCGATTCCTGTCATCGCACGTCACCCCTTTCGCAAGCCTCACGTTCCCATTCGCCGCTGGCCTACACCAAAACCTGCTTGTCAAGACGAATAGCCCTGTGATAGATTTTAGCGGTCATGCTCATGTATCGATTCGACTAGATGAAGGAGTGTACTGTGGCATTTACATGCGATCTCTGCAGCAAACGTCGCCAGTCCGGTCATAACGTCAGTCACGCCAATAACAAGACAAAGCGGATCTTCAAACCTAACCTCCAACCAGTTCGAGCACTGATCGACGGTCAGCCTAAACGCATTCGAGTTTGCACGCGCTGCTTGCGTAGTGGCAAGGTCATAAAAGCCGTCTAGTTTGTCGGACACTCAAGGCTCCAGCCCACTTAGCACCTTGTGAAAACCTGCGTACTTTTCTATGGGGCCGACCAGAGGACACGGCCGTGCTGATCAGATAGCGTTATAGCAAATCGATCGTCTGGGGAGAGGGCCAGCTTTCGGTTCCCATCGCGGCTCATTAGTACCAGACCCACCTCGCCGTTTTTGTCCAGCCCTAACCCAGCTCGCGCCTTGCCACTCGTATCCAGCAGGAGAAACTCTTCAGCATTCACCCCATTGCTCTTCTGCGCTTTGACGGGTGAAGGAGCCAACCACCACCCACTGAATACCCCGCCTGTGATGCTTCCGACAAACGTCACGATGATCAAGAACCCAAAATGCCATCGGCTCACACCGCCTCCTTTCTGTACCGCACAAGACCTATCGCCCATGCTTGTGAGCGAGACAAGCTAGCCCATGCGCGACTCGGGCCGGTTCGAGGCCCTTGCTCGTCTCGAGCATCGCGCGTTTCCCGCACGTCTCACAAGTCCGCACGAAGAACCATAGGCTCCTGCTATCTATTTCTTACCCACCTTCATGGCATACAAAAAAGGACTTGGAAGCGCATGCTTCTCAAGTCCTCCATCTCATACGTGTGACGCTTTCCGCCTCACGTTTCATCACTTACTTTGGAGCGGGCGATGGGATTTGAACCCACGACAACTTGCTTGGGAAGCAAGGACTCTACCACTGAGCTACGCCCGCTCACTGCATTGAATCCTACGCTGGCTTCTACATCAAGTCAAGAAACTCCTGGCAGCAAAGCCCGCAGCTCCACCAACGCAAACTTTCGACGCCCAACCTTCAGACGGTAGAAACGTCCGGTCACAATGGATAACATGGCATTCGCATCGTCCTGCTTCTGGTCATCAACCTCTACGCCACCCTGAATGATCAGCCGTCGAGCCTCGCTCTTACTCGGCACAAGCTTCGTCTTGGTCACCAGATCGACAAGGCTGATCGTTTGCCCCGCCCGCAGATCGGCCTCCGTCAAAACTAAGCGTACATCTGGCTCGCTTGGAAATTCCCGCTCCTGAAATTTCTGTTGAAATGCCGTTCTCGCCAGCCTGCCGGCTTCCGCCCCGTGATACCGAGCGACGATCAACGCGGCAAGCGCTTGTTTCGCCTCCATCGGGTGAGCCGCCTTGACTCCAGCCAAATCCTCCGTCGTGAGCAGCTCATAGTACCGAAGCATCAACACGTCACTGATCGACATGAGTTTCCCGAACATTTCGTTCGGTGCATCTTCCAGGGCAATATAGTTCCCCTGGCTCTTACTCATCTTCTTGACGCCATCCGTTCCTTCAAGCAATGGCATTGTGATGACCACCTGCGGCTCCTGGCCATAGTCCCGTTGCAGCTCACGCCCCATCAACAGATTGAACTTCTGATCGGTGCCGCCCAGTTCGACATCGGACTTGAGCGCCACGGAATCGTAGCCCTGCACGAGTGGATACATGAACTCATGGATACTGATCGGCTTCTGTTCATGATAGCGCTTATGGAAATCGTCCCGCTCGAGCATCCGAGCCACACTGGAATGCGCGCTCAGATGGATCAACCCTTCCGCCGTCATCGTACTCATCCAGCGGCTATTGAACTCCACCAGCGTCTTGGCCGGATCGAGGATTTTGAAGATCTGTCGCTCGTAGGTTTTGGCATTCTCTAATACTTTTTGTTTCGAGAGCGCAACCCGCGTCTCCGATTGGCCAGTCGGATCGCCAATCATGCCGGTGAAGTCGCCGATCAAGAAGATCACCTGATGCCCGAGTTCCTGAAAGTGCTTGAGCTTATGGATCAAGACCGTATGGCCCAGATGCAGATCCGGCGCAGTCGGATCGAAGCCTGCTTTCACGCGTAGCGGCCGGTTCTCTTTCAAGGCGCGTGTCAGCTTCGATTCAAGTTCGGCCTGCTGAATAACCTCCACGACTCCACGGAAGATCAACTCAAGCTGACGGGAGAGTTCGCTCATGTCGCTTTCTTCCCTCTGCCTGAAGGCTCGGCATCTGACGTCACTGTGACCAATGGACGAATTCGCTCAAACTTCTTTTTCCCGATCCCTTTGACCTCTCGCAATTCATCAAGAGAGTGAAAGACTCCGACCGATTGCCGATACTCCAGAATCCGTTCGGCCAACCGGGGACCGATCCCTGGCAGCGCGTCAAAATCCTCTTCCGTCGCCTGATTCAGATCGAGCAGGCCCTTATGAGATCGTTTCGGGGCAGCAGTGGACGGCTGATCCGATATCAGAGCGACAGGCGATGAACTCACCTCGGTTGCGTCTCCACTGCTGGAAGCACGATCAGCCTTCAAGTTCTCAGACGATATGGCTGCAAGATCGCGCGCTTGATCGAATGAGTCCGGCAGGGTCCACCCGATCCAGAAGACGACTCCCATGGTCGCCGCGAACATCCCGAGCTTGAGGAGAAGCGATTGCCACATTATTGTGTCCGCTTTCGTGCCTGGTGAATGGCCTTCCCTTCGACATCTTCAGCCGCTTCCATCAGGCCTTCGGCCAGCGTCGGATGGGCATGGATCATCTCCGCCATGTGCGTCACCGTCGCACCGACTTGCATTGCCATGGCTGCTTCATGCACCAGATCTGCTGCATGGGCTCCAACGATATGTACGCCCAATATTCTGCCGCTTGGTGATTCGGTAATAACCTTAAATAATCCGGTGGTATCTCCCGTCGCTTGCGCCTTCCCCACCCCGGCATATCGAAAACGTCCCACCTTCACCGCCGTATCGGGATTCTGCCCCGCAGCCTGGACTTCTTCGCGGGCTTGCTGTTCCGTCATGCCCACGCGACCGATCTCCGGCAGAGTAAAAATTCCGGCAGGGATGACGTCGTAGCGAACCGTCGCCTGATGCCCCATGATATTCTCAACCGCAACCTTGCCCTGAGCCGAGGCAACATGCGCCAACATGACCTTGCCGACCACGTCGCCAATCGCATAAATCCCCGGCACAGTGGTTTCCATCTGCTCGTTGACCAGAATCTCCCCTCGCTGTCCCGTCTGCACCCCCACCTGCTCCAATCCAATGCCTCGGCTATTCAATCCTCGCCCCACGGAGACCAGCAGCTTTTCAGCCACAACCTGCGTGCCATCTTTGAGATACGCAGTAACGGTTTCCGGTGACCGCTCCAGTCTCTCGACCGTGGTTCCGGTCAGGACTGTCACACCGCGTTTCTTCAGCTCCCGTTCCATCGTCGAGGAGATGTCGGCATCCTCCAGGGGAAGCACACGCGCCATCAATTCAACAATGGTAACCGTCGTCCCTAGACCACTATACAGCGCCGCGAACTCGCATCCTTCGACTCCCGCCCCGACGATCAGCAGACTGGCAGGAATGCGATCGAGGTCCAGGAGGTGCTGACTCGTGAGCAACTGCTGCCCGTCGATCGGAAACTGCGGCAGGTTCGGCCAGGACGACCCGGTGGCAATCACGATCGCATCGGCTTGAATGTCCCGTGACGCGCCATCGCTTGCAGTCACCGTGATCGTCTGACGGTCTCGCAGTGATCCGCTTCCCTGCACATGCTCGATACTCCATGCCTTGAAGAGTGTGGCAATGCCCTTCACGAGCGTTGCCACCACTTGATCTTTCCGTGCGACCATTTTGGCGAGGTCATACGTAACCGGCCCTTGAATGACCAATCCCATGTCCCCTGATTTTTTGACCTTGTCGCCAAGTTCGACAACCGACAGGAGGGCCTTGCTCGGAATGCAGCCCCAATTCAAACAGACGCCACCGAGCGCATGGGACTCAATGACCGTGACGCGGGCGCCGAGCTGGGCCGCACGGATTGCGGCAACATACCCACCAGGTCCAGCGCCGAGAATGGCGATGTGCTTAGACATGAAAACGAATCAATGCTTTTGCGTCGAGAGAAAGGCTTCATACTGTGCTGCGGTCATGAGCTTCTCCACATCGCTCGCACTCGACAGATCAATCACCACCATCCAGCCTTTACCATAGGGATCGGAGTTCACGACTTCCGGGTGGTCTTTCAAATCGGCATTGACCTTGGCAATGGTGCCGCTCACGGGCGTATAGATCGTGGAGGTCGTCTTGGTCGATTCGACCTCACCAATCTGCTGCCCGGCCTTGACGACGGCACCAGGCTTCGGCATATCGATGAAGACAATGTCGCCCAACGCATCCTGGGCAAAATGACTAATGCCAACCGTGGCCTGTGTGCCGCTCACGCGCACCCATTCATGCTCTTGGTGATAACGAAGATCGCTCGGAATCATACGCGCTCCTTGTAGAGAAGACTCATGTTCAGATGACGTGACAACAGACTCTCTAGCTTAGCCTCAGCTTTGATTTCGATCTCAAATTTCATCGCGGGATCGTAGTGGTCAACGCCTCTTTTGTCAAGGAATCGCCGACCCGTTCATCAGGAGTAGATGTGTCCCTGCATGCCCGACTTGTGTTGAGAGCGCCACTCTTACTGCAGTGATCAGTGATGATTGATCCGATGCACCCAGAGCCATGCCCAGCCAGAGTTGTCGTTCATCCCCAACCATCGGCGCCAATCGTCGTCGCATCGTTTCCAGCCTCCCCCCTTGCTCATCTGATCGTTCCGGCATACCAGGCTCCGGCTGGACAATGATGTGGAGCCCACGTTGCTTCGTTTCGAGCACATCTTCTCCATACTCCGTCAAGGCATCCACCGGCGAGAAGACTGCACTCTCATGTACGACCACGGCGGCGAGAAGTCCCGGTCTCGTCTGTCGCAACTGCCTGGCCAATCGGGCGACAAACCCAAGATACATCCTCGTCTTCCACCCGACCCAGCGCCATGCGTCTGGTGAGACAGATTGATCCTGGATGCCGAATGAAGGCTTGAAGAGCCCTTCGAACATTCGTCGCGACATCGGGCTCCATTCCTCGACGAATCCCTTGGCCCTCCTGGCCTCAACCACCAGCCCATCGATGTCTGTCCGCAACAAATCCTGTGCAACTTCACTGACGAGACGCTGATACTCTGGATGGAGCACATCGACATGACTGATCGGTTGGAACAGCTGGTCTGTCCGGTTGGCCGTGGCGATGCCCCACTCAGGACTCACCGTCGCCCACCCAGGCTCATGCAGATTGAGCGACGCCAATACCGCCATCCCTTTGGCATGGGCCGCCGGCACAATCACCTTAAATAGATCCTCGGCGACCGAAGCCTTTGAGGTTTGAACGTACTCCCCCATCGGACCTGACTGTACCGTCTCACGAGGAGGAGACCCCGCCTCGATAATCAATGCCGTCACTCCCACGTCAGCGAGTTGTGCAATCCATAGGCTGACATCGGGAACCATGAGCCAGTCTGCTGACGTGAGCCAGAGCGCAACTTGCCGCCCTTCCAGTAAGGAGGATGTGCCAAGGGTCCGACGAAATGCGTCCAGCCTATTGAGGGCGTGAAACTCATAACTACCTGTGGGCTGATTGGATCGCGATGACGCGCCGACCACGGCGCGATAGGCAGACAACGCAGCAGGGAGATCCCCGCCCTGCTCATAGGAACGCGCGAGCCACCAACGCGCTTCACTCAGCCTGGGAGAATTGGGATTGGAATTAACAAACCGTTGGAAGAGGGCACTCGCGAGCGGATAGCGCTCTTGCCCATAGGCACGATAGGCAGACTCCATGAGCTGTGTCTGAGCATCCAGTGCCGGATCGCCACCCGACGCGCCAGGCGGCATTGAAGGAGGGAATCGTGGCTCCAGAGTGGCGCACCCCGAAAGGACCACGAGCAGCACACACGAAATCCATCTCACAATGTCCGGCCAACGATGAGCGGGAACGAGCACAGCCGTTCACGCCTCCCGACAGGTGTTCTTATCCGACCAGGTCCGTTTCGGGAAAGAAATAGGCAATCTCGAACTTGGCGGTCTCCGGCGAATCGGATCCGTGCACCGCGTTAAATTCAATATTCGTCCCATGCGCCTTACGAATCGTGCCAGATTCCGCCTTGGCCGGATCGGTTGCACCCATCAATTCTCGATTCTTCTTGATCGCGTTATCGCCTTGCAATACCAGTACGACGACCGGACCAGAACACATGAACGCACAGAGGCTACCGAAAAATGGACGGGCCTTATGCACGGCATAAAACCCCTCGGCCGTTGACGCTGAGAACTGCATCATGCGTATGGCCACTGGCTTCAGGCCGGCTTGTTCATAGCGGGCAGTAATGTCGCCAATCGCGTGCTTCTTCACCGCATCAGGCTTGATGATGGCTAATGTTCGTTCACTCATGGGCTCTGAGGTTCCTCCAAACAGTTAGAAAATAGATTAAACAGCGCTGACGCATTATAAGTGGCTGATAATGGGCTTGCAAGCTGGTATTGACGCAGATGAGATTCGATAGAGTTCCCTAGGCCTGATGTTCCAAGACGACGAGAATCCGAAACGCCAAGAGCGGTCCGAGCCACCCCAGCTTCCGTTCCAGCTTGAGGGTCGGGGCGACGAAACATGTTGGAATCATGGACGGGTGCTCAAATCCTCCACTTAATGGATAGGCGAAGAACGCGAGCCGTTTGACCTGTCGGACAGCCAAGCCTGGATAGCGCGCTTGAAACTGCGCCAATTCCTTTTCAAACAGAATCGTCGCGATGGCTTGATTGGAGTCAAAGGGCTGACGATCTGCCTGGGGAATCGTGAGCAGCAGCGGATCTTGAGTAAGATCAAGCGGCTCGGGATGGAGGTATCGATAGACGGGCCAGGAAGCCCAGGAGATGTAGGGGTCCATGATGATGATCCGTCCGCCGCCTTTGAGCGTGCGCAGCGCCTCATCGAAGAACAGTGAGACATTTTCAATATGGTGCAACGCGTCAAACAGCACAAGATTGGAGAGGGAGCTGGTTTGAAATGGGAGTCGTTGCGCATCGGTCACTGCATCTAACCATGGCAGCGAGACGACATCGGTACAGCAGACTCCTGAAGCGTACTCCTTCAAGTTCCCTGTTCCACCCCCAACCTCAACCGTGCGTCCCGGTGCCAACAAGGCGGCGATGTCCCGATACCAGTCCCTGTAGAGCTGCCGAAGAACCGGCTTGCATTGCCAAATTTCTCGATGTCGATGCAGGACGGCATCGGACATTACACGGCCTTCAGTCGAAAGAATCCATAGACCGTCATCTTCAGCAGCAACCACCCATGGGCAAATCGCTGGATGTTGGTGCTGCCATAGGTCCGATCCTGGTAGCGAATGGGGATTTCCAGAATATGGAGATTCAACTTCGAGGCGCCGAACAATAGATCGAAATCGCCGAAAGGATCGAAATCGCCAAAGTAATGGCGGTTCGTCACCAATCGCTCGTAGTCACGACGAAACAAGACTTTGGTTCCACAGAGCGTATCCTTGATCCGCTGGTTCAGCAACCAGGAGAAGGCCATGCTGAAAAACTTGTTCCCCAAGAGATTCAACACCCGCATCGCCTGCGATTCCATGGGATAGACGAGACGGCAACCGTTGATGAATTCGCCTTTGCCACTCGCAATGGCGTCATAAAACTTGGGGAGGTCCTCCGGCGGCATCGTCAGGTCTGCATCCAGGATCATCAGGATATCCCCCGTGGCCTGCGCGAATGCTTTTCGCACGGCATCACCTTTCCCCAATCCGTCTTGCACCAGCAATCGAATCTCCTTATCGGGATAGGCCGCCATGACACGCTGAATTTCTTCTAGCGTTCCGTCGGTCGAATGACCGTCCACAAACATAATTTCCTGGCGTCCCCCGAACGGCGGTATCCGCTGCACGGCGGCCTCAATATTTCCCCGCTCATTCCGGCACGGAATGACGATCGTGGTTGAGAAGACGCTTGTCGTTGCGCCTTCACGTGGGCGCGCAACGACGTAGTGGCAGAGACACAGCTTGTTCACAAGAGGGAGATGGGCCAAGAATTTATTGACCAGCGCGGACAGGAACGGAATACGTATCGGAAGCAAGAGCCGCCGTTCCGTTTTCACCACGTCAAAATCTGCTAGATGCAGAAGATTGGCAATGTCGGACGGTGACAACCAACTCTGTTCCCGCTGGGGCATTTTCATGCCAATCTTCTCTCCCAGTCGGAGTACAGGCTCCCAGAGAGAGTTGTAGTACGACACGATGATCCGAGTCCTGGGCGTGCAGACCTGATGTAGCCGTGTGAGCGCGGCTTCGACATCCAGCAAGTGTCCAATCACATCGGCCAGAACAATGACGTCGAACGTTTCGCGCAGCTCCAGCATTTCCGCATCACCGACAAGAAATTTCAACGAGGGGTGCTGCCGAGTCGCCTCACTCACCATCGCAGCACTCAGATCGACCCCGACTCCTCTCGACGGTTTGAGGGCAGCCAGTAGATTGCCAAGACTCGACCCAATTTCGAGAACCCGAAGGCCTTGAGGAACCAGGAATTGGAAATAGCGCGCCTGGTCTTCATAGTAGGAGGACGCCTTATGTTGCCAATAGGCGCGCTGACTCGCCAGGCGATTGAAGTGCTCGCGGATTGCCTGCTTCTTCTCTGTGGTCTGAAGGGTCATGATCAATGGGAGACCAGGAATGAGGGGAAAGAACATCCACCACGTAGTCGCATATTTGAGTAGAGCTGATGCTGCGGAGAATGTTCGACCGGTGAATCCCAGGCACGCATCTTGAGATTCACAGTACCACTCGGTTTGAAAATTCGCACCACTGCGCGCGAATTCAGCAGTCCGCCCGGACTGACACCTTTTCTCTCTCAAACATCGGACCCCTTCGTAAGCTCCCCCCAAATGTAGACAGGTGAGAAGGAGAATCTTCTGGCACAATAGCCACCCTTAGCCAGGAGGTTCCCATGCGCCAATCGCCG
>JAYTTD010000177.1:0-3506 GCA_043745235.1 Nitrospira sp.
TCGGGAGACAATAGAATAGGGGCTGCGGTTCTCATGCCCCTCAGGTTTAGGTGATATCGCATATATAAGTCAAGTTATTTGAGACTCACTACACTAGCATGGATATTTTAGGATGGCGAATTCGAAGGTCTGTGAAACATTTGGGTACACGAAAGAGGAGTTGCTCCAACTTCATGTGAAGGACACCTATGTTCCCGCAGAACAAGCTCTGGCGCAGCAATGCCTCGAACAAATCCGCACTCGCACGCCCGTGCGTTTTAACCGATTGTTACAGCGAAGAGATGGGACGGTCATTCCGGTCGAAATCAGTGCAGTGAAGATGTCCGATGATCGCTACTTTGAAATTATACGAGATCTTACGTGACAGAAATTGGGTCCATGCAAACTCAAAATCAGTTGTTTGTGGCCCCCATGATTTCCGGTCTTGATCCTGAAGGAAATCATAAGGATCCCCGCTAGGGATTTCGCAAGCATTTTGGACCCCTCAGTTACCCTCGAAACGTGCTGCTGTCAGCTGCATCAACTAGAGGAAGCGGGTTCGAGCCCTGTCTGGGGAGCCTGGCAGGACGCGAAGCATGAACGTGATGTGCTAAATTTGTGCTAAAAATCCTCACAAACGACCGAATTAGGTAGAAGCAATAGAGTCAGTAGACAGCCAGCAAGCTCACGATTTTCAACAATAAACGGGGAAACCTTCGCAACATCGAGCGGTTCGAATCATTGGCCTTCTGCCACTCTTAATCAGCGGGCCGTAGGTTCGACCCCTACACGGCCCACCAAAAATAAACCACGTACAAGTCTCCCCTCTTCTGACCCCTCTTCGTATAGGCAGTCGAGCAGAGAAAATATATTTTTCTTGTGCCTCTCCTGCCGGGCCTCAAATCTAAATTACTGGTGCTTCTTTCCAGTGCTTCCGTCCGAGACATGATTCAGCCACTGCAGGGGATCTCCCCTTTGCGATGGAGCTCGCTGATTGGCAATCGATTCATCATGATTCACAATGCCTTGGTGGTCAAGGTAGACTGTGTCGTCAGAAAAGACAGTGAGTACCGCCGTGAGGAATTCGCGCGGCGGCGGCCAGTCACCATCGCAGGCCAACAGGTATATATCGTGGCGCCAGAAGATCTCATTCTGTCCAAACTTGATTGGGCGAAAGAGAGCCGCTCGCAGCTGCGATTAGACGATGTCCGGAGAGGTTCTTCAGTGAACGATACGCCGCGCGAAATAGACGAGCGCTATCGGGCCATGCTCATGCAGCGGTCCGGGGAAAAACGGGTCATGATGGGGTGCGCCATGCGGGAGACCGCACGCGCGTTCGTGGAAGCTTCAATCTTGGAACAAGACCCGCACGCCACCGTCGAGGCCCTGCATCAAGGGGTCTTTCTCCGCTTCTATGGGCACGAATTCGATCCTGAGACCCGCGCTAAAATTCTGGCTGCGATCGAAATGGCTGCGCATCCCGTCGCGAGATAGCCATCTGTTCCAGATCCGCCTCTTCTATCTCGCGTATCGCGAGATAGTGCAGACAGTGCCTGCACTTTCCTGTGCAATGGACCGTGCTCCCGGTCGGACGAGAACAGTGCAGACACCGTCTGCAGAATCAGGTGGTATCCCCAGAGCTTTTCCGCTCCCCTGGTCACACGATGTCCGCCTCCTCTCGGTCGAGCACGCGCACGCCCGCGCCTTCTACGAAGCCGAAGCCCGCCGGGGCTTCTCGCAAGTAAAGCCGACGGAGGCGTACATGCAGTCCGTCGAGGAGGCCGAGCGAGAAAAGTCCGCCGGGCGAGAGGATGGACAACGTAGCAGGTATTCATAAATAGTCCAGGCTAAGCTTGCGTGACAACTCATAAGGAGGTTGGCGATACTGCTACAGCGATTGCAGTCTCTGACCTGAGAGGTGACAGATCCATGGCGAAGAACAGCTACACGGCAATTGTCGAAAAAGAGGGCGACCTATATGTGGCACTCTGCCCCGAACTGGACGTGGCCAGCCAGGGAGCGACGATTGAGGGGGCGACAACCAATCTCAAAGAAGCGGTCGAATTGTTCCTTAAATCTGCGGACGCGGCGGAAATCAAACGCCGTCTTCATACCGAGGTGTTTATAACGCGCTTCGAAGCGGCGCATGGGTAAACTGCGCGTAAACGGGGACTGGCTCCGCTTCCGAACGGTGCCTGTTCCATTCTTTACTAAGCTCGTCTCTCTAGTCTCTCTCGTTCATCTGGTCTATTTGGTGTATTCGGTCTATCCGGTTTCTTTGGTCCAAGGAACGGAATAAACCAGACAAACCAAACAGACCGGACCAACCAGATAAACCAGCCCCCCGTCCCGCCAGTCGCGCGCGTCTCGCTCCGCTACTCAGTACTCAGCACTTCCCCAAGACACTCCACCACATCATGGCGCGGATTATTGACCAGCGTGCTCACGGGGTAGGCTGTGAGTTCCTCGCCCGGATAGGGACGAAGCAAGGCTTGGAGTGCATGGATGTCCTGAATGGTGGGGTCGAGCCACTGGGTATAGGACGTAGCGGGGAGCATCACCGGCATGCGATGGTGGATCGGTCTCATGAATTCATTCGGTTCCGTCGTGAGGATCGTACAGGATTCGATCGCCTCCCCTTCAGGCGGCTGCCACTGTTCCCACAAGCCTGCGAAGGCAAACGGACGTTTATCTTTCAACCCGATCCACATCGGTTGCTTCATCATGCCTTGTACCTGCCACTCATAGAAGCTCGTGGCGACCACCAGACAGCGGCGCTTCCTGAAGGCCGCACGAAACGAAGGCTTCTCCGCCACCGTCTCGGCTTTCGCATTGATGCACTGCGCACCAATCTTCGGATCTTTCGCCCATGAGGGGATCAATCCCCAGCGCAACAGAACCAGCCGGCGGGTCGTCGTCTCGGGATCGATCCGTATCGCCGCCACCGGCTGTGAGGGAGCGATATTGTAGCGGGGCGGGAGCAGAGGGAAACTGTGGACGTCGAACTGATGAGCAAGGGCCTCAGGCGTGGCAGTTTGGGTAAAGCGTCCACACATGGGACCGAACCCTAGCACAGGAGTGGAGCGGATGCGATTGGTCAAGCAACCAGACAGATCAAACAGACCGGATAGACAAGGAGGGCCAGCCCCCTGTACCTCCTAACGATGGGGTGTTTTCCCATAGCGAAAAGCGTATTCTCTAACGCTAATTGCCCTGTGGAATCCTCGCCTGCTCTCGTGTTTGTTGAATTGGTAAAAGACACGTTCATATGCCCACGCCTGAAGACAAAGCACGCGAGCACATCGACCAGGCGCTGGAACAGGCAGGCTGGAGAGTTCAGGACTACAAGAGCGCAAATCTTCATGCCGGGAGGGGCGTAGTCCTCAGAAATTTTCCCCTCGTGAGCGGGCACGGCTTCGCGGATTATCTCCTCTATGTGGACGGTAAGGCAGCCGGCATCATCGAAGCCAAGAAAGAAGGCGTGACCCTCATCGGCGTGGAAGTCCAGGCCGAGAAGTACAGCAAGG
>JAYTTD010000178.1:0-42957 GCA_043745235.1 Nitrospira sp.
GCCTGGCGCGACTTCAACTGATAGGTCAAGAAGTTCGGGATGGCGATGGCCGCCAAGATCCCGATGATCGCCACGACGATCATCAACTCGATCAGGGTAAACCCCTTTTGCCCCTTCAACTGCTTTAACTGCTTCAACATCGTACCGCCTCCTTGTTGATGGTTCACTGACCTCGCCCCTTCACATCCTTGCTTCTTTCTCATCGGAACTCACATCCGATTTCTGTTACCTAGCCCTATAGCAGGTTCGATGCCCGGTAGGTGCTCGGGCCATGGAAGGGTGAGTCAGACATAATATCAAATGGTTATGATTGTTAGCCTCCTATGCAACAGACCATGCTTGAGGAACATCACTCCAGCTTTTGCTCCGATCTGCCAATATTTGTCGTCCGCTGTACGGGGTCTGGGCACCTTCGATTTTCTCCTGCATGGAGGAGGGAAGATACGTGGGCTTCGCCATCGCTATGAAATGAACAGTCTGTGAAAACAATTGTTTAGCGCATGAAGCCTGGGCAGAATCCTCTTGTCAAAGACCAAACATAAGCCTATGGGAGATGGCTATACATGAGATTCGACGTGAGGAGGAGGCTATAACTGGAGAATCAGGGTTATTCAAAGAGCCGAACGGTTGATGTTACTGAGCTTGTATCTTCTCAGATACACGACGTTTGGCCTGTTGGATACGTTCTTCCTCTGTCGGGTCGCCCATCCCCAGTTCACGGAATCGGTCCATCAGCTTATTATTGGAGGGGTCGAGTTCCAGCGCATGGAGCCAGGCCTCGCGGGCCTCTGACAGATTTCGTTGCTTGGCGTAAATATCACCGAGGTGCTCATAGAGCACTGGGTCATCCCCGGCAAGCGCAACCGCGCGCTTCATCTCCGTTAAGGCCTCGGTGAGCAAGCCGGATTTGAACAAGGCCCACGCGAGACTATCGACATAGTATCCATTGCTCGGTTTCAGCGCGACAGCCTGCTTGGTCAGGGAGAGCGCTTGGTCGATCTTGATCCCCCTTTCTGCGTAGCTATACCCCAAGTAGTTGAGCGCATCGGCATGATGGGGCTCCAGCGTGATCGCGGTCTCCATCACGCGCACGACGTCATCGAATCGATTGAGCTTGTCGTAGACGGTGCCAAGATTGAAATGCAAATCGGCGCTCTTGGGGTTCTGGCTGATGCCTTCTTCCAACGCGCTGGCTGCGTCGTCGAATCGATCCTTCTGGAAATACGTCAAGCCCAGCACGATGTGGGCCTCAGGCTGTTTTGGATTGATCGTCAGGGCTTGGGTCAAGTGCGTGATGGCCTCAGGAAATTGTTTCAATCGATAGAACAACAGACCGAGATGCAGATGCCCTTCGAAGTAGGACGGCTCAAGTTGAATGTTAAACGTATAGGTCTCGATGGCCTTCTTCGTGTCCTTGGACTCCTCGTAGATAAATCCAAGATAATCTCTGATTTTGAGCTCCGTCGGACGCGCCTTGAGGATCTGAGTCAGTTGATCGATAGCCTTGGGATATTCCTTCTCCTCCCCATACAGCAGCGCCAGTCGAAGCTGGGCATCGAGGTCCGACGGGTCCTCGGCCAGCAAATCGTTCAATTCCTTCCTGGCGCCCTGGTAATCCTTCGCGGTCACATAGAGCCGAACCAACTGGTGCCTGATATCCCGGCTTCGCGGGTTCACCGTCTGGAGATACTTTCGTAGCACCGCCACCGCTCGATCCTGGGCCTTCTGCGACTCATAGATCGAGGCGAGCGCAAGATAGGCTGGCTCAAACGAGGCATTGACCGCAATCGCCTGCTCCAAACTCGCTGCCGCCTCTTCCCCTTTCCCCGCATCGAGGAGCAGGCGCCCCAGGTGATAATGGCCGACTGCAGATTGGGGAGCCCGGGCCAGACCGGCTCGAATGGCCTGCTCCGCCTCAGGCTGCCGCTTCAGATTTCGGAGCAACAGGCCCTTTGTAAAATAGGGATCGCCGGAGGTGGGATCGACTTTGATCGCGCGATCCAACAGTTTCACCGCGCGCTCCCCTTGCCCCGCACTGGCTAAAATACCCGCCATTTGCGTGAGCATCTGACCGTCTTGGCTCGGTCCCTCTGCCGCTTGGTCCGCGTAGCGAACGGCATTGGGCATATCGCCCAACGAAAAGTAGAGACCGGCCAGTCGGGTTTTCACAGACTGGGATGCCGGATCCGCCTTCAGCGCGACCTGATATTCCTGAATCGCACGATCCATGTCCTGCGCAAGCTCGGCTTGATACCCCAGCATGAAGTGATAGGACGCGGCAGGATCGGAGGGATGAGTCGAGGGCGTGGCCTTCGGCGCGTCGGCAGTGGCACGCACCCTTTCAGGCGCCTGAGGCGTAGCGGCGCAGGCCATCACCATTAGGGAGATCAGCGAAAACAGGGCTCCGAAAAGCACGGTGAGACACCGGCTGTTCGTTGTTCGACTCGGAATGCCTTGAGTCGTGGACACTTGCACGATCCCCTGGGTAGACTCAGCTACGAGCGTGGTGGTCAGAAATATTATACGAGTGGGGTGACACAGGGTCAAACGACTTCACGATTGTCCAGACTTTCGAACTTCGCGAAACGGTCGTGGAAGAAGAGTTCCTTCCTTCCGATCGGGCCGTTGCGATGTTTACTCACGAGAATATCGGCAATGCCCTTCCGTTCGGAGTTCTGGTCATACACGTCCTCACGGTAGATAAACATGACGACATCGGCATCCTGCTCGATCGCGCCGCTTTCACGAAGATCGGCCAACATGGGAATCGGTGGCTTCCTGGCTTCCACCGCGCGACTGAGCTGCGACAGCGCGACGACCGGCACGTTGAGCTCCTTGGCCAAGGCTTTTAGCGAGCGAGAAATATCGGAGATTTCCTGCTGACGGGATTCCGAATCGCTCCGTCCCTGCATCAACTGGAGGTAGTCGACAATCAACAGATCGAGTCCCTTCTCAGCCTTGAGCCGACGCGCCTTCCCTCTCATCTGCTGCACGGTGATGCCGCCGGTATCGTCGATATAGATCGGCGCTTGTTCCAGTCGGCCTGCCGCCTCCGCAAGCCGCCACCAATCCTCTTTCTGAAGCTTGCCGGTTCGAAGGCCATGCGAATCGACCCGCGCTTCTGAACTCAGCATGCGTAGGACGATCTGCGGCTTCGACATTTCAAGACTGAAAATTCCAACCACGGTGCCCGCGTGGATGGCGGCATGAACCGCCATGCCCAGCGCCAAACTCGTCTTCCCCATGCTGGGCCGCCCCGCAATCACCACAAGGTCGGAAGGTTGGAGCCCTGCGGTAATGTCGTCGAGGTCATAAAAACCGGTGGGGACACCCGTGATATGTTCTTTTCGCTTCGACAGTTTGTCAACGAGGTCAAGACTTTCCTTAATGATAGAATTAATGGGAGTGAACGACCGATCCAGTTTCCCCTGGACGATGCCGAACACCGACCGCTCCGCGAAATCGAGCAGGTCGTCGACTGAAGAGGTGCCTTCGTACCCGCGCGTGAGGACTTCCGTAGAGGTATGGATCAGT
The DNA here is from genome assembly GCA_043745235.1 of Nitrospira sp. Taxonomy (GTDB): domain Bacteria; phylum Nitrospirota; class Nitrospiria; order Nitrospirales; family Nitrospiraceae; genus Palsa-1315. Next base: position 3,535 of record JAYTTD010000178.1, read on the forward strand.
TCTCGCAGCAACGCCTTATCGCGCACAATCTTGCAGTGGTAACGCATATTGGCGGAACTGGCCACGCTCTGCACGAGTTCCGCTAAATAGGCTGCTCCCCCGATGGCCTCAATCTCTCCCTGCGCCTTCAACCGTTCCGTCAACGTAATCTGATCGATCACCTCTCCGACTTCTGACAATTCCAGCATCGCACGATAGATCTTTCGGTGCGACGTGCGGTAGAAGTTCTCTTCGACCAGCAATTCCATCGCCTTGGCCATCGCGCTATTGTCGAGGAGAACTGCGCCGAGGATCGATTGCTCGGCCTCCAGATTTTGAGGGGGCAGTTTGGGCTGGGACAAATCGACGGCCGACATGGATTTCATACCCGTTCCTTTACCTGCCGCCGAGACCGACGCGCCGAGGCCACCAGCTCAGCAATCCCCATTGTCTTCGAAAGACGGCTCAGATTGCCGGGTCGGCGGCCAGGCATGTGAGCAGCGAGGGACTCGACCACCAACACATCATCATGACCCATTCCTGGCGCACCGACCACCACCACGGCTGCTGCCTGCTGGGCCAACCCCGCCGTCACTGCGGCAGACAGGAGCACCGTATCGCTCCCCTTCATGGTCTGCTGGACCACTCGAGATCGAGTCTGACGCAACTGTGCCGCGACCGCCGTCAACAAGCGAGTAGCCCGACATGGCGCGGCGACAAGATAATCCACTCGCGCTGAGACCGATCCCTCATCAGGGAACTCCACGGTGCGAAACAGCCGATCGACGTCCAAGCCAAAGCCAGTTGAGGGCAGCTGCCTGCCAAATCGACCGATCAAGTGATCGTACCGTCCGCCTCCGCCTAACTCCGCCCCCATCCCCTCGGCGAACACGTCGAAGACGACACCATCATAATAGTCGAACCCGCGAAATTCCCCGAGATCCAAAAGCAACGATTCCCTGTGGCCTGCCGCACACAGCAGTTGATACACCTGACCAAGCCGTTCGAGCGGAGCAGCCAATGCCGGATCGCCGGCCGCGAGGACCCGTCCGCGCGCCAGCACTTCCTCTTGACCGTACAGCTCAGGCGCTTCCCGAATGGCGCGCGCCGCCGTCTTGGAAATACGTTCGCCTGCGAGGACCTCTTCGAGCCTCGGCAGATCTTTTCGCGCCGCTGCCTGCTCAGCCAACTTCTGCCCCTCCGCTGATAACCCGGATCGTATCAGGAGCCCCTTAATAAAGCCCACATGTCCAAGAGATACTTTAAAGGATTGAAGACCGATCGCGCGGAGACACTCGATCATCAGACCGATAACTTCGCTGTCGCTCGTGACATCATCCAGGCCAATGAGTTCCGCTCCAACCTGAAAAATTTCTCGACCGCGTCCAGCATGTTCACGCTCGTAGCGAAAGACGGACGTTCGATAGGAGAGACGCAACGGCAACGTCGCGCCCGTGAGCCCCATGGCGACCGTCCTGGCGATCTGCGCCGTGGCATCCGGACGGAGGAGCAGCGTCCGTCCCGTCGTACGGTCGACGAACTGATAGCAGTGCTCGATCAGTTCCGGCTCAAGCCCCGGAGCCAAGACGTCGAGATACTCGAACGTGGGAAGAATGATCTCGTCGTAGCCCCAGCGGTTGATGTGCGCGAGCAACTGTTCTTCAAGGCGACGGACCTGCTTCGCCGCGTGAGGAAGAATCGTCGCCATGCCCACGGGAACGAGCGAGCGCTCGCGGGACAACAGAGCCTGTCCCGAAGAAGGGCGGAGCTTCGGAGGAGCGGAGACCATGGCTGACCTGATGGGTAGCGCGCGGGGTTAGGACAGAGCCGCGACTTTGACTGAGAGAATGTCCTTGCTGGATTTGATCGTCTCAAGCACCGTATTTGGGAAGACCGCGTCGGATCCAATGATGAGCAGCGAGTTCCTGCCTCGCTTCTCGATCGCACATTGCATCCTGACGATATTGATCTGGTTGTCGCCGAGCACCTTCCCCACCATCCCGATCACCCCTGGTCGATCGATGTTGTGGATGAGCAGCATGTGGCCTTCGGGCACCACCTCAACATTGAATTGATCGATCTCCACGACGCGCGGATCTTTCTTGTGATAGAGCGTGCCGGCCACCTGGTACGATTTCTTACCAGCCTCCACTCGCACTCGGATCAAGCTGGTGAAGTCCCCTGCATCGGAGTTCTTGACTTCCTTGACTTGGATCCCCCGCTCTTTGGCAACAATCGGCGCATTCACATAATTGACCGGGGCTTCCATGATCGGATTCAGTAATCCCTTCAAGACCGCAATCGTCAACGACGCCACTGACAGTGTGGCCACTTCTCCGCTGTACTCGACCGTCACCGATTCGATCCCACCCTCACAGAGTTGTGTTTGCAACTTGCCGAGTTGTTCGGCCAGAGAGAGATAGGGCTGGAGCCTCGGGAGCAGTTCTGGAGAGACCGACGGAATGTTCACCGCTCCGCGCGCAATACCCTTCGTAAAATAATCGACAATCTGCTCGGCGATCCCGATGGCGACATTCTCCTGCGCCTCAGCTGTCTGGGCTCCAATGTGCGGGGTGCAAATGAAGTTCTCTAACGTCAACAACGGATTGTCGGCCTTCACAGGTTCTTCCTCGAACACGTCAAACGCCGCAGCAGCCACATGCTTGTTCTTCAAGGCGTCGAACAAATCGCCTTCATGAATAATCCCGCCGCGCGCGCAATTTACAATCATCACACCCGGCTTCATAGTGGCCATGGCCTGGGCGTTGATCATGCCCTTCGTTTCAGGCGTCAACGGCGTGTGGACGGAAATGATCTCCGCTCGCCGAAACAACTCGGCCAGCTCCACCATCTCGACACCCATTCCCTGCGCCCGATCGGCCGCCAAATAGGGATCGAAAGCGATCACTCGCATCCCGATGCCTTGAGCCAATTTCGTCAGATGACTCCCAATCTGGCCGACTCCGACGATGCCAAGCACCTTATTGTAGAGCTCGACACCCATGAACTTGTCTTTTTCCCACTTCCCAGCCTTGACCGAGGCCGTCGCTTGTGGAATCCTTCGACTCATCGCACAGATCATCGACATCGTGTGCTCGGCAGTCGTGACCGTATTGCCGCCCGGCGTATTCATGACCACGATGCCCCGGCGTGTAGCCGCAGGGGTATCGACATTGTCCAACCCTGACCCGGCCCGCCCCACAACTTTCAGTTTTTCGGCTGCTGCAATCAGCTCTGCCGTGACTTTCGTCCCGGACCGCACAATCAAGCCATCAGCATCTTTGATCTCTTTGAACAACTCTTCCTTCGAAAGCTTGGATTTGACCACCACGGTAAATCCGGCCTTCTCGAGAAGATCTACCCCCTGTTTGGAGAGGCTATCGCTAATCAGAATTTTCATCGCAGTTTCGCCTCATCTGCCGTCAGTAAGTCCACCGACCTCTGCACCCTACGCCATGAGAATTTCTTGCGCCTTCGCGACACCGCTCCCCAGCTTCACGGGATGCCCCAACCCTTTGAGCACCATTTCAACAGCTGCCACCGCCATGATGATATCGAAACGGTCCATATAGCCCATATGAGAGAGCCGGAAGATCTTTCCCTTCAAATGGTCTTGCCCGCCAGCTGCCGTCATGCCGTATTGGACGCGCAGGTTCTTGTAAATCGCCTGTCCGTCCACGCCTTCCGGCGCTACAACAGCGGTGAGGGCATCGCTGGGCGACTCTTTCGGAAACAAGGCCAGCCCCGCGCCCTGCATCCCTTCACGCATGGCCTTCGCGAGCATGGCCTGGCGGGCGAATACTCCCTCAAGTCCTTCCGCCTTCATCATCTTCAGCACTTCCTGCAAGCCGACGATGAGGGACACAGCCGGTGTATAGGCCGTCTGATTCTTCTGCTGGTTCTCGTGCTCTTTCTTGAAATTGAAATAGAACGCCGTGTTCTTCGCTTTCTCTGCCAACTGCCAGGCTTTATCACTCACACTCACAAATGCAAGGCCCGGCGGAAGCATCAGCGCCTTTTGCGACCCTGTAATCACGACATCGATCCCCCACTCATCGGTCTTGATGTCGAACACTCCGAGAGCGGTAATGGCATCCACCACAAGAATGGTCTCGCCATAGGGCTTCACGACTTCCGCAAGAGCCCTGACGTCATGCGCCACGCCCGTGGAAGTTTCACTCGCCTGCACATAGACCGCTTTGATTCCCGGATCTTTCTTCAGCGCATCGGCCACCGATTGAGGGTCGACAGCTCGCCCCCATTCCACCTTGATTTCGGTCACCTCGGCGCCGAACGTCGTGCAAAGCTTGGTCCATCGTTCGCCAAACTTTCCCCCGTTAATGGTAAGGGCCTTGTCACCAGGAGAGAGAAAGTTAGACACTGAACCTTCCATGCCTCCGGTTCCTGAAGCTGCCAGCATGAGCACGTTGTTTTTCGTTTGGAACAACCACTTGAGTCCATCACGAACCTCAGCAAATACCTTGTCGAACTCGGGCGCACGATGATGGAACATGGGCCGCGCCATAGCCAGCAGCACTTCAGGGGGCACAGGCGTCGGACCGGGAGCCAACAAGTACCGCTTCAGCATCGACTGATCCTCCTACCAGGTGTGGCACATAAACAATCTTACGCGCGAGGGTGGGACGATATCATTGCCTCCCAAAAGCTGTCAAGACGAGGAGCCGTGTAGATACGCGTGTTTTCAGACTATTGGAGTCTTCTGATGCAACACTACTTCCGCTTACAATCTTGTGCGAGAACTGAAGGCCTCGCCTTTCTACTACCAAAGAAAGGGCGTTATCTCCTTTACAATTCCTTGACACGAGCGCAGTCCATCGATAGTCTAGCCTCACAGAATATGACACACCTCCCACACGATACTGGTTACCACCGCGCTTCGATGACGCCACCTCGGCCATCGCATGTTGGCCTCACGATGGCTCTCTTCCTCGGAATGTGGTTCTGCTTCTCCTCTCCTATTATGGTAGTGCAGGCTGCAACTCTTTCCAGGCCAGCGATGGTTGACCCATCTGCCCTTGTGGACAAGAATGCAGCGGAGGAAGATGACCCAGACGCAAACCTGGTCCCGCTCGATACCGAAGGCCCACCACCGGAGGCTACCACCCCTCCCACAGCCACAACTAGCAGCGTTCCGAGGGCTGAAGACCTCTTACAGCTGGGTCCAGCGGGAAACTCACCGGCGACCGCGCGGTTTTCAGACGCCTTGAATCCTCCGGCTGAACTTGGCCGGACACAAGATCCCTCACGAAGCGCGACTGATCAGACGGAATATGCGAGCTACAATGTTCCAATTGTCATAGACTCCTCGGTCCAGGCCCACATTCGCTACTTCAATACGACCATCCACGGCCGCTTCGAGCAGTGGCTCCTCCGGCTCAGCCGCTATCATCCCCTTGTCGAGACAATCTTCACGGAATTTCACCTACCGAGCGATCTCGTCTATCTCTCGCTGGTGGAAAGCGGATTCAACCCCTATGCGTACTCACGAGCCAAAGCCACCGGTCCCTGGCAGTTTATGAAGGGCACGGCCAAGGCCTATGGACTCCGCGTCGACAACTACGTTGATGAGCGTCGAGACCCCATCAAGTCAACGGTTGCTGCGGCACGCTACCTCCGCGATCTCTACGACCTCTTCGGTGCCTGGCCGCTCGCAATGGCCGCCTACAATGCCGGAGAAGGCAAAGTAATGCGAGCCCTCCACAAGGCGCGAGCCGAAAGTTTTTCCGAGATTTCAAAGACACGATTGATTCGGCGCGAGACAAAGGAATACGTGCCACGATTTATGGCTGCCACGATTATCGCGAGGAACCCGGATCGATACGGCTTCACTCAGGAATCTGCCGAGCCGCATCAATTTGATGAAGCCATCATCACGCGACCCGCCCATTTTCGTGCGATCGCCAATGCCACTGGCATCCCCTATGAAGAGCTCCGCCTCTTAAACCCTGAGTTACGGCGAGACGCGACACCCCCCGGCGATGAGACCTACCACCTGAAGGTTCCGGTGGGAACAAAAGAAAAAGTGGAACAGCTACTTGACCGCATCCCGACCTACAAGTTTCCACCACTTCCGGCAAAGACTCAGCTTGTCACCGCCGGCCCCTCTCGCTGGTACAAGGTCCGCATGGGAGACACGCTGGGGAAAGTGTCAAAGCGGTTTCACATCCCGGTCAAGACGCTCAAGACGAAGAATAGTCTCTCCGGCCCGACCATTCGACCTGGCGACTTTCTCGTTATCAGCCGCTAACAGAGTGCCGGACAAGTCCGCCAGCTTCTCAAGCGCGTCTGTCCTGTTTGCTTGGTTCGAAGAACGAAAGAAACCAGAGAAATCAGCTAGACCAGATCAACCCGCCCCGCTAGTCTCGCGCAGCTATCCGCTAGGGGCTCTGCTTGCCTGCTGAGGAGGGAAGGGGCAGAGGATTCTTCTGCAATGGAGCACTGGCCGGGGCTGTCAACGTCAAGGCAGGCGTTGATTCTTGCGATTTTTTGACATCCATGATCTTAGTCCGAATCGTCGCTTCACTGGTGAAGGGAGAGTTCGGATAGGTTTTGATCAGTTCTTGATAGCGCGCTAAGGCCCCATCAGGGCGCGATTGGGATTCTTCCAGCCGGGCCAACTCAAATAACGCCTGATCCCGGTTCAACGTACCGGGGGTCTCCAAGATGCCGGTGAGCGCCTTCACGGCTTGACCCCGATCTCCCTTGAGCAAATACACATAAGCCAGACGTTGTTGCACAAGGCCAGCCATTGAGGGATTCGAACTATATGATGAAAGAAATCGCTGATACGCCTCAATCGCCGCGCTCAGGTCATTAGCCTGGACCAACGTATTTCCCAAATAATACAAGGCGAGCGGTGCCGTGGGAGTTCGTGGATATCGATCGACAATTTGTCGATACTTCGCAATCGCTTCCTTGAGCGCGTGATCAGCCTTTTGAGGATCGTTGGCAGAAGGAGCGGTCAAGAAGCGCATCGCCTCATGTTCAAGATCTTGTGCTTGCTGCGTAGCCTGGCGGTCAACATAAAACACCCCTCCAACCACGGCAGCCGCAAGCACCAACACTCCCAGACCGACTAGCAAGGGGCGTAGATAATTCTGTGACCCGTGCAGCGTATGGTCAACCCAGCTCAACATCTGGACTTCATCGACCGGAAGAGTTTTCGCCGGAACCTTGATACGATAGCTCATGGATGGATTTGTCGGAGAGGGTGGGGCCTGTTTCCTCGAATTGTGTGTGCGCTTATACTAAGGATGTCACGATTATGTCAATGAGGCAACTGTTACCTGTCGGTTCTCAGAAGACACACCATCTCCCATCTGTTAAATGGGCCACGTCGCATGTTTGAAAAGCAACTACATGAATTAGCTGCGCGGCATCTGACTAGACGCCTCACTCCACTTCACTCTGGCATCGGTCCGGTAGTTGAGATGGCAGGACATCAGATCCTCCTGCTCGCCTCGAACGACTATTTAGGGCTGGCCATGCACCCGGAAGTGATTCAATCCGCCATTGAGGCGACACAGCAGTTTGGCGCCGGCGCCGGCGCTGCTCGGTTGATTTCAGGCTCGTTGCCACCGCATCAAGAGCTAGAGTCTGCTCTGGCACAGTTCAAAGGAACCGAAGCCGCGCTGACTTTTAGTTCCGGCTACCTTGCCAACATTGGGACCATCCCCGCACTGATCGGACGAGGCGGATTGATCCTGGCCGATCGCTTGTGCCATGCCAGCCTGATCGACGGCTGCCGTCTGAGCGCAGCCGACTTTCGAATCTATCGCCACAACGATACCAAACACCTCATGTCCCTTCTGGCTACAAGACGCCGGGCGCGGCGCACCCTGATTGTGACCGACGGCCTATTCAGTATGGACGGAGACCTCGCGCCGCTACCCGAACTCAGTCGGTTAGCCCAGAACTATGAGGCCGACCTCTATGTCGATGACGCCCACGGTACGGGCGTCATGGGACCACATGGACGAGGAACAGTCGAGCATTTCGGTCTTGACACACAGATCCCGCTTCAGATGGGGACCTTGGGCAAAGCCTTCGGCAGCAGTGGCGCTTACCTTGCTGGACCCTCGACATTGATCCGTTATCTCATGAATACGAGCCGGTCCTTCATCTTTACCACGGCACCCCCACCGAGTTCGGCTGCTGCCGTCACGGCAGCGCTACGCGTCATGCAACGAGAGCCGGAACGACGTGCGCGCTTGTGGGCTAACCGTGAACGGTTGTTCTCAGGATTGACACGATTGGGATTCAACCTGTCCCCCAGCGTCAGTCCGATCGTACCGATCCTTGTCGGCAATGCCGAAACTGCAGTCTCGTTTGCCGAACACCTGTTCACAGAAGGCGTGTATGCTCCGGCGATTCGTCCTCCTACCGTTCCAGATGCCACCAGCCGCATCCGCGTCACCGTGACATCCGAGCACACCCCCAGCCACATCGATCAGGCACTCACCGCATTTCAGCGCGCAGGGCAATCGGCGGGACTGATCTAATCGAACCTCACACCTCTCTCCGGTACACCACCGAAGAATTCGCGCAGCCGCTTCCGGCTATTTTCTTGCTTTCTCATCACCCTGTGGCATGATGCTCCCAAGTAGCCTTGCGATCCGACAGGCACCATCTCACTATATTTATTCTTTCTTACCGAGGAGTCCTCTTCATGGATATTTCGAAGCTCCTGACCTTCACGGCCAAGGAGGGCGCGTCGGATTGTCACATCAGCGCCGGCGAGCCACCGATGATCCGTGTGAACGGGGATCTCAAGAAACTTGATCATCCCGCACTCACCCAGGAAGAGACGCACTCGTTGATCTATGACATGATGAGCGACACCCAGCGGAAGAACTTCGAAGAAAAACGAGAGTGTGATTTTTCCTTTGAACTGGGCGACATTGCCCGATTCCGCGTCAATGTCTTCGTCCAACATCGCGGGCTTGGCGCCGTCTTCCGAAACATTCCCACCGCGATCATTCCGATGGAAAAGCTCGGCATGCCTCCGATCGTGCGACAACTCTGCGATCGGGAAAAGGGACTGATCCTTGTGACCGGCCCGACCGGATCTGGTAAATCGACGACGCTGGCCTCCATGGTCGATTATTTGAACAACACCTTCGAAGGCCACATCATCACTATCGAAGATCCGATCGAATTCATCCACAAGACGAAAAAGTGCCTCGTGAATCAGCGGGAGATGGGCGTCCATACCCTGTCGTTTGCAAATGCGCTGAGAGCCTCCCTCCGCGAAGACCCGGACATCATCCTCGTCGGTGAAATGCGCGACCTGGAAACCATCCAACTTGCGTTGACTGCTGCTGAAACGGGCCACTTGGTCTTTGGCACGCTCCACACTTCCAGCGCGCCAAAAACCGTCGATCGCATCATCGACGCCTTTCCCCCAAACCAACAGTCCCAGATTCGCTCACAGCTCGCAGAAGCCTTGGAGGCGGTCATCACGCAGACCCTGCTCAAGAAAAAATCTGGCGGACGCGTCGCCGCCCTCGAAATCTTGGTCGCCACGACTGCGGTCAGAAATCTCATCCGAGAAGGCAAGTTGCACCAGATTCCCGGGATCATGCAGGCCAGTCAGAAAGACGGCATGCAAACGATGGACATGGCGCTATTCGAGTTAGCCACTCGTGGTGTCGTCACGAAAGCCGAAGCCCAATCGCGCAGCATGAATCCCAATCTGTTTGGATCCGCACTGGGCGGCGCAGCCTAAGATACCGGGCAGAAACAACGGGGGTAGCGATGGACGTTCGCAGTCTCTTAAAAGTCATGGTGGACCAAGAAGCGTCGGACCTGTACTTGACCGTCGACTCGGCTCCCGCCTATCGCGTCCACGGCTCGACACAACAAACCAACGCGCCCCCGTTTACCAATGAACAACTCGAAGCCCTGGCGCTGGCGCTGATGCGCGGTCAGCAGCGTGGCGAATTCGAAGAAAAAATGGAAATGAATCTGGCCCTCTACTACAAGGAGCTCGGCCGGTTCCGTGTCAATATTTTTCGGCAGCGAGGGAACGTCGGCTTGGTCTTTCGGCATATCAAGGCCGAGATCCAAACCGTCGAGCAGCTGGGCTTGCCTCCGATTGTGAAAGACATCGCCATGACGAAGCGCGGGCTGGTGCTGGTGGTCGGAGCCACCGGTTCCGGAAAATCCACGACCCTCGCAGCCATGATCGACCACCGTAACACCATCCATCCCGGCCATATCGTGACCGTGGAAGATCCGATCGAGTTCGTCCATAATCATAAGCGATCGCTCATTACGCAGCGAGAAGTGGGTTTCGACACGCTCTCATTTCAAAATGCGCTCAAGAATACACTGCGGCAGGCGCCGGATGTGATTCTGATAGGAGAAATCCGGGACACGGAAACGATGGAAGCCGCGATCACCTTCGCTGAAACCGGACACCTCTGCATCGGCACCCTCCACTCGAACAATGCGAACCAGGCCATCGAGCGCATCATGAATTTTTTCCCGGTGGAGCGGCACGCGCAGATCTATCTCCAGTTATCACTGAATCTTCGCGCCATCATCTCTCAGCGACTCGTGCCATCCGTGGACGGGAAGCGAGCCCCTGCATTGGAAATCATGCTCGACACGCCCCGCGTGAAGGATCTGATCAAAAAGGCCGAGGTCGATTCGCTCAAAGAAGCGATGGAGCAGGGGGTGGAGGAAGGCTGTCAGACGTTCGACCACGTCTTGTTCCAACTATATAAGGAAGAGAGGATTTCGCTCGAACAAGCCTTGATCAATGCCGATAGCGCCAACAATCTCCGGCTCAAGATCAAGCTCGAAGGTCTGAGAGGGGACGATGCGATCAACGCGCTCCTCGACAGAAAGTCAGATGATCCCACGAGCAGTGCCTTCAAGATCCAGGGGGGGCATGCCTCAGGGAATGTCACCCCCCTGCGTAAACGCTAACCTGCCCAAACACCTCGTCGCCAATCCGGCGAGAATCATCGCGCTTACTGACCCGCCATCGCCCCTTGTCGCTCAAGATACGACGCCATTTTCTCCAGCGCGAGGGCGCTGAGTTTCGCGCCATACCATGTCGGCATCGTTCCGGCCGGATATCCCGGCACGACGAACACTCCCGGTTCGATGACCGATTCGATCACATACTCATGCACCGTCCTCGCCTGGCCCCGGTAAGCCGGATCAGCCAATCGAACAGGCCCCGTGCTGCCCAACAAGAGGGGCGGCCCTACGAGCCCATTGGCCCCCGGAATGCCCGGAACAGTGTGGCACACGGCACAGCCGGCTTTCGTAAAGATCTCTGTGATCGGTTCGTCTCCGGTGACCAGCGGAACCATGTCGGGGACAAGCGCTATCACTAATGAGACCGGCACCGGCGTCACCGAAGGGGACTTGGTGGAACGGAGGGCCAAGAACGTGCCCAGTAGCAACACAATCACGATGAGGGGTGTCAGAAATCGTTCAGGCATGGAACCCATTCGCAGAAAAAGTCAGGCAGGGTCGTAATGTGAGGAGCCAACATTGCTAGCTGAGCCTGGTTTACTACTGCATCGCTACAGTTCTCCTGCATGCACCAGACCCGTACCGCTCATTTCGTCGCATTCATCGCACAACGAAATCCCATCGTCCGATCCTCGAAATCCGGCTCAGCTGAGAATCGCGCCGTCATGCGCAAAGCAGACGGTACATCCGCCCACGACCCACCTCGCAGCACTCGCTTCTCACCAGTAACCGGTCCGGATGGGTTTTCCACGGGACTCTTTGATAATAGTCGCGCGCATACCAGTCTGCCACCCATTCTGCCGCGTTCCCTGCCATGTGGGAAACGCCAAATGGACTCTTCCCATCCTCTTTGAGCCCATGCCGTACGCTCATTCCCTCGAGACCGCTGGTGACCGCCACCAGCGTGATGGCTTCACTCACCCACATTCCTCGGTTATAGTTTGCGATGTCGACAAACGGCTGCATATCTCCCCACGGATACCGGCGCCCGTCGATCCCCCGTGCCGCCTTCTCCCACTCTGCCTCTGTCGGAAGCCGTTTCCCTGCCCATTGGCAATAGGCTGCCGCCGACTCCCATCGCATCCCAATGGCCGGACGATCCCCGACCGTCGTCGCCGCCTCATCATCCCATGTCGACGGAGGCTCGTGTTTCTCCGCTTCCAGAAACTTCCGATAGAGACTGAGGGTGACTTCATACTGATCGATGTAATAGGCATCAAGCGTCACGGCATGTTCAGGCCGCTCGTTTGGGAGGCCGTCGCTACTACCCATGGTGAATGGACCGGGAGCGATGAAGACCATCGGAGCACCATCCCGTCCACGACTCGACTCGGGCGGCAACATTGCATGCCCGCCCTTCGAAGACTGTGGCTCTGCCGCCCCAAGACAGACGACCCCTGCCACAAGGCCGATCCCGGTCCACAACATCGTCAGTTGTCCTCGCATTGCCACCTCCGTGCCGCGGCCTTGTTTAAGACATGATCCAGCCGCCGCTGGCCAGTGTATCCAGCTCACGGGACAAACTCAACGAAATGAGAGGACTGTCGAGAGGGAATGGCTAGCGAGAGGAAGAGAGGCAGGTATGGTGTCCCCAACGGGATTTGAACCCGTGTTACTGCCTTGAAAGGGCAATGTCCTAGGCCAGGCTAGACGATGGGGACGAAACAGTGCCGCAAAGCGAAAGGGGTTTTTACCATACTTCAGACGCAGGTGTCACTAGCACGCGTGGGGGACCTCATGGTACCCAGTCGCGTTTCTTCTTCGAATTCGGTAGGATGAATCGTCTCGAAATATTGGAGCCGCATTTGGTAAGGGCCCAAGGAGCACGATTCATGATAAGACCACGATGTGCATTCTACAGATCCATGGTACTCGTTGCCTGCAGCCTGATACTAGCGAGTTGTGCCCACGATACCTACCAAGAGCGGGCGAACCTGATTAAGAATCATGCCGAGGCCTTCTATGACAACCTAAAAACCAACCAAGTGGAGTCCGCGATCCGGGAGAATGAACAGATTGAAGCGATGGCGAGCCAGATGGGAAACACTGTCAGGAAGCGGGCCGGCCAACAAGGCACTACTTCAGTCGAACAGGAGTTTGCCTTGATGAACACCGCCAACGAAGCTGCGGCCACAAACTGGCTCGCGCTGGGCCAATACTTCGCCATCAAGCGCCAGTACCCCCAAGCCCGCTCCACGTATCGACGCGTGATCGACACCTATACGAATCCCACAGACCGACCATACCGTGAGCAGGCCCTCCGCGCCTTGAGGGATTTAGACATGCTCCATCCGCCCACCACCACACCGACGACGAATCCGTGATTGGCGGACGCCTGTTGCGCCATTCATCTCGGATCCTTCTCGGCGGGCTCCTGCTGCTGAGCTGGGGTTGCGTCCACAGGATTCATGTCTCCCCCTCGCCTCCAACTGTTTCGCCTGCTACCATCGCCCAATCAGTACAAGTCATTGTGCCATTTCTCGCAATAGAAGGAGCCGATCACAGGCAGGGCATTACCTTGCTTGAATGGCCGGCACAGGATCTTCGTTCCGCTGCGATCGACTATATCCAGTCGCGGCAGACCTTTGCCTCGGCAGACGACAAACCGGCCGATCTCACCCTTACCATCAAAGCCTGGTTGACGATGCGGTCCCACGATAACTATCATTACCGCTTGCGCCTGGAATCAGCCCTGGGTCCTTCGGAAAATCCGCCGATCAAGTCCTATCTGGCGGAAAAAGAAACGGTGGGATCGAACGTTCGGTGGGTCACGGCTTCGGACCAGAGCCCCATTGCAAAAGCTGTCCAGGCCGCACTGGACGATCTACTGATGCAGATTGAAGCCGATCACCTCTTGTATCGAAAAGGACCGGGTTGAAGAGGACAGCGACCTAGCAAGTGGCATGAATCATGTTCATCCATCGCTCGTGAAGAGTCGTTCGTCTCTCGTTGCGGAACCCGCTATGTCATGGTTGCAAGATATGCTTCACACGTGGGAATAACGCCGCATGAAATATAGCGCGTCCCTGAGCAAAGAGGCTGTCTTGGCAGCCTCAGGGTTGGACGGGTGAGAAGAGCGACTGTATGAAGTATTCTACTTTAAGAAGTCCGAGACCGTCGATCGAAAAGGCGCATCGCCACGCATCCGGCTGTCACGCCCACCGCAAACATTACACCGACGATCCAACCAGAAGAGAGGCCCATTCCCCTCGATTCACGACGGCGGAGTTCCCGACTCAGATTCGGCATATGGGATTCCGGCCCAAGCCACTCATCCTCTGACGAACGAGCCGAACCTCTCTTAAAGAGAATGGTTGTCTTTTCCTCACTCATAATTCCTCTACTTCCCTACAAGCCCCCCCAAACCAATCCTCTAAAGCAGCTAGAACGACGGATCCTAGGCGGTACGAGAACCAGTAAAGTTTACCCATGCCTCATTGACCTGTGCAGTTGAAGCCGGTTCGTATACCTGGCAATTAAGACGTAGTGAACGATCACCGAACGGAGTATTCAGAGCCTCACAGTGATGCGGCCGATCGACATTGTCGTGTTGATTGGGGCGAAAGTGCTGACAAGACACACACATCCTCGTGGCAGACAGCTCACCCTGTTCTTGGAGACTACGAATCATTTTCACCAAGGACGTGAGGAGGGCGACTTGCTCCGGTGCCGAGAGTGCTTCCGTCGCAGTCGCCAGCCGATCGGGCATACGGGAAGAGGGCGTGCAGGACCGATTCCCTTTGGCCGTCAACTGCGCCATCACAATCCGTCTATCGCTCATGTCTCGACGCCGTCGAACCAACTGCTTTCGTTCAAGTGTGGCGATGACTTCCGACGCAGTTGGAAGCCTGACGTTCAACTCGTTCGCCACTGTGGAGACTGTCGCGCGTTGCTCAGGCTTGGATTGCAGTAGCGTGAGGACCTGTCGCTGTAACGGACCAAGGCCTGCGCGACCTTCACGCCGCCACGTCCGGCTTTTCATCGCAAGCCCAATCTTTTCCAAGCCAGCAGCCAACTGAGTGGTCAACGCAACTGAGTCCTGTAATACCGACGTTTTCTTCACACTATTGCGAACACGCTGTTCAGTCATAGAAGCTCCTCGTTAATACCAATATTTCGTTAGTGTAGTGTGCGAGCAATCTCCACGTCAAGATTCCAAATAGCACATTGACAGCACCCTGCCATGAACGAGGCAGAGAAGAGAACGATCGGAGGATGCAGATAGGCCAGAACGATGGAACCAGATCTCGAACGGATACCACCTGTATCCCGGATTGCATGGAAATACTTCTGCAACGATTCACAACCAACAGCATTCGGCAAAAGGGCAGGTGGCCCTGCCATGACACCATTGGTACCGAAAGCCACGTGCGGATAGCATCGAGGAATCAGCTCACTGCCTCTTGCTCAGCGGTCTCTGGGAGGATAAAACAGCCCGCCGGCCCGTGCAGCAACGGATCGGCGATTGCCGCAGAAGGGTTCATGGATAGTGAGGGCTAGAACCTCTCGGCCAGCAGCGATTGGATCAGCCGTTCCGTGTCCTGATACCCACCCTCACCGATCCGCACATGGCGAATCACACCTTGCTTGTCGATGAGATACATCGCAGGCCAGTAACGGTTGCCATAGCGATTCCACGTCGAGAAGTCGTTGTCGATGGGGATGGGAAAGCGAATGTCGTGTTCTTGGATATACTGCTTTACCTTCGCAAAGTCCTGTTCGTAAGAGAATTCCGGCGAATGCACGCCGATGATCACGAACCCCTGATCTGCATACTTCTGATGCCAGTGCTTCACATACGGCTCGACATTTCGGCAGTTGTAGCAGCCAAAGGTCCAGAACTCGACCATCACCACCTTGCCCTTCAGATCGGACAGATGCAAAGGCGCGCTGTTCAGCCAAGTTTCGTTCGCAATGTCTGGCACCTTCATGCCGACTCCCGCATTGGCCACAAACCAGGTGATGAGCACCCCAGCCAAGAACGCACTGATGCCGAACAACATTCGCCGCACCATGGTTCCCTCCCTCCTTACACGCTACGTCATTTTACGGCCCCGGGCCAACTTTGGATCTACTTGGCAATCGTCATCGCCGACGTCGGGTCAAACGAGTCGTCCAGTAAGGCCGCAGCGAGCGAAGAGGCACGGCTACGCTTCGGTACATTGAGCCTCTGAACGACGCGAGAACGCAGCTGGCGGCTTGTTTCACCATCCTGATTAAATTCCCGCGTACCATTCATACCCTTGATCATCCTCCCAATATCCACCCTTTCCACCTGCGACATCTGACAGTGTCTCCACCAACTCAATCATCGTCACATACTTGGCCTGTTTGTACCCAAGCTGCCGTTCAAAACGGAGTCGAATCGGTGCGCCATGGGGAATATCCAACGGAGCGCCATTCAACTCGTAGGCCAGGATCGTTTGTGGGTGATAGCAGTCGGCCAGAGCCATGCTCTCGTAGTACGGCACCCCGTCCTCATCCACATCGGCACAATGGAAGACCGCATAGCGGGCATGTGGCAAAGGCTGAACCTCGCGCATGAGATCGCCGAGCGGGACGCCGGTCCACTTGCCGATTGCGCTCCAGCCTTCGACACAATCGTGCCGGGTAATTTGTGTCCGCGAGGGTAATTCTTTAATTGCCGCGAGCGACCAACTGGTAGGAGTCTGAACCAAGCCGCCGACCATGATCGTCCATCCAGCAAACTTCTGCGCAAGATGCTCGGCATACTCCTCCGTGCCCGGATCGGTATTACCGTTCGCCGGAAACACCTTTGAGATATCGGCCTCTCCATATTCTTTCGCCAGTGCGTTAGCCGGCGTGACGGCCCGTTGTACCCGTTCGGTCAGTTTCTCAGTCTTGTGCAGGATCAAGGGAAACCAACTGCTCTGCGTCAAGTTGTCGCAGCCGGCGAAGGCCACGAGACTTGCGGCGCCCAATGTCCCTTTCAGAAACTGTCTGCGTTCCATTGCGCGTTCATGCTTCATGGCTTGCTCCTTCATGCTCCTTCTTCACCACAAACCATCCAGTCACCATCGAGCGCATGTTGTTGAAGAACCCTGTCAGAATGACTTGCAACACGTGAATGACGATAAAGCCGACGAACGAGAAACAGGCGATGAAGTGGATCGTCCGCGCGGCCTGGCGTCCGCCGAAGAGCGTGAGCAGCCAGGAGAACGCCGTATCGATCGTCGGCGACATCGTGAGGCCCGTCAGAATGATCAGCGGCGCCACGACGAACAGAATCGCTGCATACGCAAGTTTCTGCAGCACGTTGTAACGCTTGGCCTCCTCACCTGTGGGATGCCGGAGGACCATGTGATCTTTGACGGCCTTCCCAATGCCACGGAGGTCCTTGCCGCTTGGGACCAAATCTCGCGTGACATGTCGGCTGATCAGCGCATAGGCCGTGAAGAACAAACCATTGATGACGAGAAGCCAGGCGAAGAACAGGTGCCACTGCCGCCCCATCGCCAGAACCTTGGCGCTCGGAATGGTCGCCCACTCAGGGAACGCACGGCGCGCGCCATTTGAATAGCCGAGGACTCCTGTTGTGTCGAACGTGTGGCCTAGAATTGTCGTGATCCCACGCATCTCGCCACTCTCGGTCTTCATGGGGCGGATCGAGAGCAACGACTGGTCACGATCGGAACGGTCGCCCCAATAGAGGGCGGGATGCGCGTTGAAGATTTGGAGTCCACTCATAATCAGGATGAGGAGACAAGGAACATTGAGCCAATGGCTGATCCTTATGGGTAGTCGATGGCGGTAGATCCTCTCGACAACCGGGGATGAAGCAGGTAACGCGGCTGAGACGGCATCCTGTTTCGCAGTGAGACTGTCGAGGGCCACATGTTCTTCAAGCGGGAACGGTTCGGGCCTTATCGCGAGATCAGAAATCTGCTCGTTCTCCTGACCTTGACCGGTTCCAGTTCCGTCGTGAATGAGTGAGGCCATGATCGTCTCTCCTCTAGCTTGGGATCACCTGACTGCTAATTCGTCGGCCCAGGGCCTCAATTCTTACAGGGTGCTTCGGAAGCAGAGACAGGACGGCCTGCGGTCGGTTACACCGAGCGCAGGCCGCGGAAATCAAGCAGAAGGAAATCAGATGGATACTTACTTCCCCATGGCCCCTTTCATCTCACCTTTCATCTCGCCCTTCATTCCCTTCATGTCACCCTTCATCCCATCGTGTTCGGCTTTCATCTTGCCCTTCGTTTCGCCTTTCATCTCATCTTTCATTCCCTTCATTTCGCCTTTCATCTCGTCCTTCATTCCTTTCATTTCACCCTTCATCTCATCCTTCATCTTCCCCATATCCTCGGCAAATGAAAGGGAGCTGAAGCCTGTGAGACACATGACGGCGACGACCGATAGTATGAGCTGTTTCATCGAAGACCTCCTGATAGAAAAATAGCGCGGGTGCGTGATTGCACTCCGAGCGTGTGGAACACTGAAGTCAACCTCAGAATCTCAAAACCCTCTTCAATACCGGTGGCCGTGCTACCCCACAAAGCGCTTACGCCCCTTTTGTTGACGAAGGTTGGCTCTGTCGCGCTGAGAACGCCTGCCGCAAACGATCATGCCGGGCCGGCTCCGCAATCGCCCTGGGCAGCAACCCAAGCATGTCGCGAACGGACGCAATCTGCTTCACATAGGCCTCGCAGCCGGCACAGGTGGCCAGATGCAGAGCCATGCGGACTTTTGACGTCGCATACACATGTTCATCGAGGTAGACAGAGGTCCACTCAGCAACCTCTCGGCAGGTAATTTCCGATGCAGTCTGTTCAGGCGGATCGTGTACCATAAGGGAGGTCTCCGGTGATTGATCTACCCCTGAGTCTCCTCATTCCGATCTTCCTTACACCGTTCAAGTTGACCCTTCCAGATAGGCTTCCACTGCGTGACGCACCCGCTCCCGCGCCCGGTGCAGTCGGACGTAGAGATTTGTTTCGGTGATCTTGAGCAATTCGCAGACTTCCTTAGCCTCCATGCCTTCGACATCGCGAAGGATGAGCACGTCTTTTAAGGTCGCAGGCAAGGCCTCAATGGCTCGCTGCATCGCATTGACCGCCTGCTGACTGGCGAGCAGCTTCTCCGGTGTCCGGTCGTCCCAGGGCTGGGGCGGGAAGGCCCAGTGCCCAGCCCATTCGCCTGTCTGATGGAAACGGGACGGATCGACGGCTTCGTCGTGATCGTCATTGCAGGACTCGAAAGCGGAGAAGGTCGTATGGCGCTTCTCCCGGACGCCGCGATCCTTGGCCTTGTGGATCAGAATCCCGCAGACCCAGGTGCGAAGTGACGACCGGCCTTCGAACCGATCCAGGCTTCCGATCACGGCCATCCAGGTGTCCTGCACCACTTCTTCAGCTACATCCCGGTCGGCCACATAGCCCATGGCCATTCGGATAAGCGCGCCGTGGTGCTGGTTGACCAATTCGTCGAAGGCCCCCTCGTCACCGCGCTTAAGCCTCGCGATGACAGTGTCCTCGCCCTTCGTAAGACTGGACGACCTGACCCCCGGCGACTTCCTGCTGATCGATGGGTAGTGACCTATGGACTCTGTATAGGTGATGGCTTCTGTGTTCATGACCGGCCTCCAATCTGCAGCAACTCCGTCACATAACTGGGAGCGCTCATAAGGATGACTTGCTTTTGGGGAAGGCCATTCAGGACCTCACCCCCCCTGGCATCGATGAAATCAACATGGGAGCAATCCAGATACACGGCTTTCTTCTCTTGGAGAAGCACTCGGCACTCTTCATCGAGCAGGGCAGCCCACTCTGCGGTGATTTTGCCCTCCAACTTGAGGCGCACGTCGCTCCTACTTTCTTGAATCTTTGTAATTTTGAGCATCATCTCCATCGCTCCCTCGTGTTCGTCTGATGACCGGGTATTCAGCAATAGCGATGCCAAGTGAATTTTGAAAGAGACGAGCAATCGCAAGTGCTTGATGTGAAATGGCGATGAGCGCTTTTCTCAACAGGAAGAAGCGAAAGGACAGCGGAGATCAATTCCTAAAATATTGGGAGCGTCCCAATTAGTTGGGAGTATTCGATGGGAAAAGAGCTAATGGCGGATAGCTTATGGCAAGAAAATGAAAAATCAATGAACGGGGAATGCAAACGACACTTCACAAGATACGTTTCTCAGGCTGGCCGTACGATTCCAAGCTTCTTCATGCGGGCTTCGAGCGTGGTGGGATTGAGGTCGAGGATTTTGGCCGCGCCCTTCTCGCCGCTCACGCGCCAGTTGGTCTGCTCCAGCACGTCGATAATATGCTGCCGTTCCATTTCTTCCAACGTCAATGTCTTCCCGAAACCAGCCTTGCTGACAGGCTGGGAAAGCCATTCGACCGGTTCCAATTCCGATCCTTCGCTCAAAATCACCGCGCGCTCGATCACGTGTTCCAGTTCGCGAATGTTCCCCGGCCACCGGTAACGCTGAAGCGCCGACATCATCCGCTCAGGAATCCGGTCGATCTTCTTGCCGAAGTTCGCCACAAACTTGCGCACAAAGTACTGCACCAGCATGGGGATATCACCCTCGCGCTCGCGCAACGCGGGTAGATGAATCGGAAACACGTTGAGCCGGTAATACAAATCGGGCCGATAGTGACCCGTCTTAGACTGCTGTTCGAGGTTCCGGTTGGTCGCCGCGATCACCCTCACGTTCACCTTGAACGTCTGCGTCCCGCCCACCCGCTCGAACTCCCCTTCCTGCAACACACGCAGCAGCTTGGATTGGAGATCGAGCGGCAATTCTCCGATCTCGTCGAGGAAGATGGTGCCCTTGTCGGCCAACTCGAAGCGGCCCATCTTTTTGGTCAGCGCGCCGGTAAAGGCGCCTTTCTCATGACCGAACATCTCGCTTTCGATCAAGCCGGCTGGAATGGCTGCGCAATTCACCTTGACCAGCGGCTTATTCTTGCGTGGGCTCAAGTTGTGGATTGCCCGCGCGATCAACTCCTTGCCGGTCCCGGTCTCGCCGGTGATCAGTACGGTCGAATCGGTCGGCGCGACGCGCTCCACATTCTTCAGAACCTTCTTGAGAGTCGAAGATGAACCGATCAGCTCTTCAAAGTTATGCGCTCCCTTGATTTCTTCCTGGAGGTAGACATTCTGCGCTTCGAGACGAGCCTTCTCCTGTTCCAACAACACTTGCTCGGTAATATCGAGGAACATCGTGCGCGTGTAGGTTCCGCTGGGGTCTGGCCGTGACCACCACTTCATCCAGAGCGGTTTTCCGTTGTCTTTGCGCTGCAGCTCAAGCACCACACCGCTCGTGTCGATGCCCATGCCGACAGAGGCAAACGCTTCCTGTATCCGGCGTTGTGCGTCGGGCGTATCGGGGACAAAATCCCTGCCGTAGAGTCCCTCAACCTGATCCGCTGTGATGCCCAAGGACTTCATGGCCGTGCGGTTGACGCGGAGTAACTTGGAGTCGAGCCCTTCGTAGACGTACGCAATCGGCGCCTCATCGAACAGATCGCGCAGCCGTTCCTCGTTTTCCTTGAGCTGTAGGCCCATCCGTTCACGTTCCAGTTCGGCGCCCGCTCGAACCCCGAAGATCTTAAACACGGAAAGCACGCGAGGATCGTCGTGCATCGGCTTGGTATCCATCACGGCGAGGTGGCCCATCACCGCTCCGGAACTGTCAGAGACAGGAATCGCGAGATAGCTCTCGACACCCAGCTTGGCAAGATCCTCCCGATGCTCTGGAAATAGGTCCTGTACCTTTTCCGGGAAGAGGCACACTTCCCCCGCCAACACCCGTTCGCAGGGCGTATGAGGCAAGTCATATTCGAAGTTGTCAAGAAACCCGTCGCCCTTCCAAAATGCCAGGGTCCGCACGCGGGGGCGGGTGCCTTCGACGAACTTGGAGACAAAAGCATACTTGGTCTGCAGGGCTTCGGCCAGGCTCTTTACCAGAGAATTGAAAAAATCCGCGCCGGTCGTCGCAGCCGTCCCTTCGTCGATTTTCCGCAGCATCAGATCGCTCTTGCGCATGGCGCGTTCAAAAACCAGCCGCTCGAATTCCGCGGCAGCCCTCATCGCAAAGATGCCGAGAATTGAGGTTGCGCGCACGTGGTCTGGCATCGGCTTGGAGTCCATGATGGCCAGATGTCCCACGACTCTGTCGGATGCATCCACAATCGGGACACCGCAGTAGCTATCGACGCCGATGTCCTGAATCAGTTGGACGTGGGGATACAACGCGCGAAGTTGGTCCGGGTGGTGAACGCATTTGCGCGTCAGGACTGTTTCACAGGGGCCATGCGCCGGCACGTCAAACTGCGGAAGCGGCCGGCCCTTGCCCCAGCCAGCCCGGGAGCGGAACGTGAGGCCGTCCGCGCTGCGTTCAGAAATATAGGCATAGTCTACGCCAAGCGCAGTCGCCAACTGCTGGACGAGCGACGAAAAAAACTGCTCGCCGACTTTTGACTCGACACCCTCCAGGACTTCCTGAAGCACCGTGCCGGTTTGGAGCAAATCGCGCGTACGCGCTGTAACCTGTCGCTCCAATTCCTCGTGGGATTGTCGGAGTGCCTGCTCCGCCTGCTTGAGTTCCGTCACGTCGCGGGAGACGGCCAGCAGCTTTTCAGCCTTGCCGTCTTTATCGAGAATAGCTGTAACCGAGACATCCCACCACTTAGGAGTATTCGTCTGCCTTGTCAGGAAGTAGCCGGTAAATCGTCCAGTCTGGCCCTGCCGCGCCTGTTCGATGGCGGCCCTCGCGTATTCCCGATCTTGCACGCCCCAGAATTCAAGCCAGGGCGAGCCGATCAGAGGACCGAAGTCGCAAATCTCCAGCACGGTCATCCCATGGACATTTATGGAGAGGAGGTGCCCCTTGAGATCGAGCACCTTGATACAGTCACAGCTACTTTCGATGAGACGAGAGGCGAGTTCTTCGCTCTGCCGGAGGGCTTCTTCAAGGTTGGGAGACGACATCGGCATCACCCTGTAACGGGGCTCGATAGGTAGGGTAGGCGGAACAGCGGTGAAGTCTAGCACCGGTGAGGAAACTGCTGCAACTCAGGGCACGCCTTCAGATGGAAGGAGAAGGGTTCGGCTCAGTTCGCATCACTGGGACGTTTTCCTGCATTGTTAGAATTCGGCCTGTGTAGGAGCTTGCACACGCAATTTACACTCTTCAGGCAAGACACATGAGCGCCACTCGGTCTTTTTCTTGAAAACATAGACAAAACTCGACTGGCACTCCGCTTGCTCACTATTCCTCACCTAGAAGGTGTGAAGCCATATCATCTTCGATCTGACCCGGAAAACAATGTGAATCCAGATCAGAATATCTCTCGTAGGGTGTGTTAAGGTGGAGTGTTCATTCAATGGGTTTAAACAACAAGGGGGTCGTTATGCATGTGATGACACGTATCGGGTTCATGGGATTAGGGATCGCGTTAGCAGGCTGTCTCGGTGGAGCACCAGTTTTCGCAGAGGATAAGCCAGTAGATGACGGGTCGAAGATTATGATCACGTCTCCCAAGGACAAGGACAAGGTCAGCGATAGCTTTGAGTTGAAGTATGATTTGACCAAGGGCTCCCAGGCTGCCCATGCCCACGTGTTCGTAGACAATCAGTATCAGAAGGGTTTCACTGGGACGTTTAAGGGTCTTGCCAAGGGGACACACCAGATCACGGTGACCGGTGCCACGAAGGACCATGCACTCGTCGCGGCCTCCCAGACCATCACTGTCGAAGTGCAATAATACTGCGACCAGCCATCATCACAGCCACCAGGGCCTCTTACAAAAGAGGCCCTGGTGCGCCGGGTATCACAAGCCGCTTCCAACCCTTCGCGAATAACCGCCACATGAATCTTCTTTTTCGACTGCGCTAGCCTATACGCCATCGTCTCGCCGCCGGGATCGGTACCGATAATGAGATGGACCTGGGAACGGCGCCCGTGTTGGCCCTGTGCTCCCGAAGCAGAGGAAGGGATGGAGCCCTGATGATCTTCTGTGCTCGCGCAACGCGCGGCCTCTGAAGGCCCTCGTTGGACGCGCGCAGTGGAAGATCAATCAGCCCCCATCCCTGAAGAGAGAATGAGCAAGCTTGGAAGGGGTGAGGAGCGGCCAGATGCCCTTCTTGCTCGCAGAACGCGCACGCTCAGAAGGTGCTCGTTCGATGCGCGCAGTGAAGGGCAGCCTCGGCCGCTTCCTTTAAGCGGGAGCGCCTCTCGGGGAGAGAGAAAGGTGGGATCGACTGGACTGTCCATAAATAAGTAGAATGACCTCCTGTTCTTACCTCTCCACTTTACGGGCGCGTCTATCGATGAACGATCAATCTAACGACGAACTGATCCGCGATTTGTACGCTACATTTGGTTTGGCATACTACCAAAGCGAGTGTCTCCACCGTGGCCTTTGCATTGCTCTCACATACTTAGGTTTACCACAGGCCGACTTCCTCACTCGGCCACGGGTGGAAGAATTGTTGGCACAATCCTACTCGCTAACACTTGGTGAAGTTGTCGAGAACCTTGAAGGTGTTCTTCCTGCTGAATGGAATATAGAGGTCCAGAAAGCTGTCGAGTTAAGAAACTTTCTTGCGCATCACTTTTGGTTCGACCGTGCGCACCTAATGCATAATATTGACAATGTGAAACTACTGATTGTCGAACTTAATGGCTACGCAGATAAGTTCGACAAACTCGATATTCGGATCTCCGGGTGGTCAAAACTGAAGGAAACGCAGGAGCACTTGGGGGTCACAGATGCAACATTGGAAGATAGTTTAATAAAGATACTCGCGGGCGAGAATGAGAAGCCTCTTCCAGATAAAAAGACTGTAAGGGAACTGGAGAAGAAGCTTCGGAAACAACAGCGCCTGACCCGAGTCTGGGAACCCACGCTGAAGGGCGGAGGTAGGTCGCTGATTTTCGAGCTCGCAGACGGAACACTATGGCAGCTTTCGGACATTGGGCTTGGTCAAACTCGCTTTGCTGAAGTAGGTCCAGGCTGGGAAGAACATCAGAAAATCAAGCCACATCTGCCCACAGACATTGTCCCGCGCCCAAAGTCTTCCAAGCCATGGGACTACGAGCTCACACTCGCTAATGGTGTGGTGTTATGGGTAAAACCCGGTCGTCGCAAACGAACCTTCACATGGGGCCTCCGGACACCATCATGAGATACATGGACTCAGATGGCCTTTTGATGAAAGTGGTATCAGGCATGAGCATTGACTTATTGCACTATCAAGAAAGACAGCCCCGTTTCACGTCGCGCGGCAGTTCCAATCTTGTCAGTTATCTTTCCCGTTGACTGGTGCCTCATGACTTTGGGAACATGGCGCTGTGCATTTCGAGTTGCTGAGCCCACTCACGCAGATTGAGACGTTTGCGGTTGGGTCTCAAATCCGCGAGATTGCGCGTCTTCGGAAGTTGTATGGTCACGGTCGTTGGCGCAAGCGGAAGGGTATCGCGAACGTTCGGCTCTCGGATGGCCCGCTCATGGCGCTGAGATTCACTGGTATGAGGCGACGGGGATAGGCCGGAAGGAATACAAGATCAAGCGGCTGCTGTGAGGATACGACAATGAAGAATCTGAAACGTTCTCTTGCACGGTTCCTAATCTGCGTGGATAACAAGGGTTATGCTGTGTCTCTTGAAAAGCGGAAGATCTATCTTGCTCTTCCCGATGCCACTGCCCTCAAGCACGGTCAGGTCCGCGTCATTGATGAATCTGACGAAGACTACCTCTACCCGAAAAGCCTCTTCTTGCCCATCACTGTTCCAGCATCTCTTCGCAAGGCCATTCTAAAAGCGGCATAGCGAAGAACTCGCCGCGCGAGCCCCCGTTTCGTGGTGCGCAGCGGTTCTCGTTCAAGGCTTTCATTGAAATTATACCCGATGGCACAACAAGACCAATCACCGCAAATCTCAACGATTCTGAAAAGCGCCATGGCGTATGGACTGTGGTTCGCCGTTGCCGGGAGCCTCGTTGGATGGTTGGGAAGCGTCGTCGGTGGAACTGTCTATGAGTACATCTCTGGCACATCGGGTGATGCCGGTCGGTCGCTGTTTCTCCTGACTACGCCAATCGGCGCCTTTCTCGGCATCATCTATGGAATTTGGAAAGAGGTAGCCTGAAAACTGTTTCGCGACACGCAGCGTTCAGCCCGCTCACCCGATTGACCAAGTATCACTCATGAAGATTTTCAGAATAGCAGTGCTCGCGGCCTTGTCTCTCACGCTGGTGGGTTGCGCCGGCATGGGGCCAAGAGAACCGCTTCCGACCGCCGCATCGGTGGATCTCGCTCGCTATACCGGCACATGGTACGAGATCGCGCGGTTGCCGATGTGGTTTCAACAGCACTGCGTGGATTCGAAAGCAATCTACACGAGCCGACCAGATGGCGCGGTCGGG
Source organism: Nitrospira sp. (assembly GCA_043745235.1). Taxonomy (GTDB): domain Bacteria; phylum Nitrospirota; class Nitrospiria; order Nitrospirales; family Nitrospiraceae; genus Palsa-1315. The sequence goes on from JAYTTD010000178.1 coordinate 29,921, forward strand.
GTACATAATGAATGCATGACCGATACTGGAAGGCTCGACCAGATCGACGGCGTGGCGACGGTGGTCGATGCCAAAACGAACGCACGGTTGACAGTGGTATTCGACAACTTCTTTGCGCGGCTGTTCGGCTCATCCCGCGAAGGAAACTACTGGATTATCGATCTCAATCCGGACTATCGCACGTCGGTGGTGGGCACACCTGATCGCCGCTATCTCTGGATTTTGTCGCGCACTCCCCGCCTGGACGAACCTACCTATCAGCGCCTAGTCGAACGGGCACGGGAGCTGGGGTTCCCGATCTCTGACCTCATTCGGACAACACCTCCTGCTTCACGCTAACAAGCGACAAAAAACTCTGTGGGTATGCCCGAGGGATGATAGTCCGCACATCTTGGACAAGCCTGCTCTAGCTGGTTTGTTTTGTTCATCTAGTTTCTCTGGTTTGTCTGCTTAGTCTGGTTCAACTAAACAAACGAGATAAACCAAATCAACCAAACAAACCAGACAGGTTGGCGGACTGTTTCAGCATCCTGCTCAGACACTTTTTGTTGGACGCCGACCAAGTGCGCTCCCTTGCTGGACAGGCCACGCCTGCTAAGTATAATGTGTTCTAGCGTTGAACGTGCCTCCTGTCCAAAGGATCACTCCCCGAACATGAATCGTCTCCTGCTCATGCTCCTCCTTGCCATCGCGACTCTCTGGACACTTCCGGCTCATGCGGCGTTGCCGTATGAGGAGAGCCTGAAACAACTGGCGGAAGGCGTGATCGCCGACGCGATAAAAACGAAGAGGGGGCGGCTGGCGGTGCTGGACTTTACGGATGCCAAGGGCACCGTCACACCGATCGGGCAATTTTTGGCGGAGGAGTTGAGCACACAGATGCTGGTCGCCGGCGAAATCACAATCGTCGACCGCACGATGCTGGGCTCGACGGTGAAAAAATTTCATATCACGCAGTTCGAACCAGCCCAGGCTCACGCGGTCAAACAGGCGGCCAAGGCGGTGCGTGCCGATGTCTTTGTGAGCGGTTCCTATCTGGAATCACCGGAGGGCTTTCGGGTGACGGTGAAACTGCTCAACCCCAGCACCGTGCAGTCATTGGGCGCCAGGCGCGGCATGATTCCTAAAACCGGCCCGCTGGGGGAACTGATCAAGGAAGCGAACAAGCCGCCTGTCGTGAAGGTGGATCTCGCCGCCAAGCCAGCGCCACCGCCTGGTCTTGGGTTTCACAGCAATGAATTTTATCAGTTGGTCGTGACCGCCCTGCATAGGCGTGACAAACAGGTCACCCTCGATTTCACGATCGAGAATAGATCCTCGCGCGATGTCAAACTACTGTGCCTGCCGCAAGACACCATGCTCGAAGATGACCGTGGTGGGCAGTGGAAACTGGAGGTGGAGAACAATCGCGATGGCCTTTGCATGCGCGGCATCGAGCTCTCTCGACGAGGAAAAGGCCGGGCCGTGCTGACATTCTCGGCTCCGACCGACGCAACGGGAGGCCAATTTATCTTTCGTTATCACGAAAAGGCGCCACGACCGGATGCCCTGTTCTCCATCGAGGGCCTCAAGGCTGAATCAGATGGATCCTCTCCAGCAGCAATCGAAGCGACACCACCGTCTAATTGATACACACATGAACACACGACCGATCAAACAAGTCCTGACGATCGCCGGCTCTGATTCCGGTGGAGGCGCGGGGATTCAAGCCGACATCAAGGCCATGTCGGCCAATGGCGTATTTGCCATGTCGGTGATTACTGCCGTTACCGCACAGAATACGGAAGAGGTCATCGACGTTTTTGAGTTACCTGCCTCGATCATTGCGGCACAAATCGATGCCGTATTCGACGATTTCGATGTGGCCGCGGTCAAGACCGGCATGCTGTCCTCTGCGGCCATCGTCGAGACCGTGGCCAAGATGCTGAAGCCTCAGAATGTGACGAACCTTGTCGTCGATCCGGTGATGATCTCGAAGAGCGGCCATCCGTTGCTCAAGCCGGATGCCATTGAAACGATGAAGCAGCAACTCTTTCCCTTGGCGCTGCTCGTCACGCCGAACATCCACGAAGCCCAGCAACTATCCGGCATTGAAATCACAACGCTCGCGGACGCACGCCGCGCTGCCAAAATTATTCACAGGTTCGGCTGCAAGCATGTGTTGATCAAGGGCGGTCATTTGCCGGACGAACGAGCTACCGATCTGCTTTATGACGGCCGGTTCTTCCATGTGTTCAAGGGGGAATTCATCGATACCCCCCACACGCATGGCACCGGCTGCACGTTCGCCTCGGCCATCGCGGCGCATCTTGCACGAGGCCAATCCATGAACGACGCCGTCCAGGTAGCCAAGACCTATCTCACCGAAGCCATTCGCCATAGCCTGGCAATCGGTCACGGGACTGGGCCGACGAATCATTTCTACTTTCTCCAAACATAGCAGGATGCTGAAACAGCCCGCCAGCGACGCTCTCCCCTCGAAAGCATCCTCAACGTAGCCCACAGAGGCTACGCCTCCGGTGCTTTCATCGGCTGCGGCCTTGCTGGACAGCCTGTTTGAGCATCCTGCTGGCGTATTCTTCTTCTGTTGCGCCACATGCGCGGACAATCGAAATTCTTGCGCGCAGACATGATTTCCAGCATCCTGCTAGGAGGAGAACTCCATGGGTCGATTCACCTCCCATCCATTAACTTTTCTGATCACAGGATTTAGCTGGCTCCTGCTTTCCTCGCTGGTGGGATTAGCCATCCTGATTGGATTGGTCCATGGTACGCCCCTGCCCTCTTGGTTGAGGTTGGTCCATGTACATGCCGCCCTCATCGGTGGCATCCTGCAGCTCATGATCGGCGGGCTGCTTGCCTCCCAGCCAACCACCTCCCACAGTGATCGAACCCCCTCGAACTCCCATCTAGGGCTGTTCTTAGCGCTGAATGCCGCCACAATCGGAATGCTCGTTGGATTCGGACTGGGAAACATGATGATCGTCGGCGTGGCCGGGATTGCCGTGACTGGAGCAGTCGTCTCCCTCGCCACAGTCGCCTGGCACTACCCACCGCAAAGCCAGACACAACCAGCCAGTGCTTCCTGGTTGTATCGATTCGCCTTCATCGCCTTACTCAGTGGTTTGGCGATTAGTGTCGCAATGGTCTTTCGGCTCATGCCGGAATACTATGCCCACGCGCGGCTTCTTCATTTGCATCTGATTCTGCTGGGTTTCGTCACCATGGCGATGATCGGCGCCACGCATCACTTCTTGCCGATTATCTTGAATACCACGCTCTACAGCCCGCGACTCGCCCGCCTCGTCATGGGATTGCTTCCCGCCGGCTTCGTCATCTTGATCGGCGGGTTTATCACCTCGTCCCTCTACCTCGAACTCGCGATCGGAGGGCTGCTCGTCCTCAGCATCGGCCTATACGCCTACAACCTGCTGCGCACATGGATGGGCTCCGGCCATCTGGGAAATGCCGCCTCCGACCACCTCCTGGTCGCGACGTTTTTTCTGGTTCTCATGATGATCATGGGCGTGCTCGTCGGAGCCAACGTCCTTCCACAACTCCCGGTACTGCCGTTTGGATCATTGCACCTTGCCGCCTATACCCATATGGCCTTGATCGGGTTTATCTTGCAGACAGTCTTTGGGGCCTTGTCCTATGGCATTCCTGAGATGCTGGCAACCAGCCGAATCGCGAGCCGGAAAAAACAGGGGCCTTATCGAGATCAACTCGCCGCCATCATGAACCGGTGGCGAGCCGTTCAACTGACTGGATTGAGCTTCGGAACGATGGGCTTCGGCCTACTCGCTGCAATGACCTGGAACTTCCCGCTCAGTTCGCTCCCCCTTCAGATCGCGACCTGGGTCACCATCGGCCTGCTCCTTGGCAGCTTGACCCTCTTTACTGCCAAACTCGCCTGGGCCTTTGGGGTTCGTCCTATGGAATAGTCTCCTCTCCTCCTCGCAGGATACTCAAAAATCCCGCCTGCCTGTCTGATTTGTTTGGTTGATTTGGTTTGTCTCGTTTGTTTAGCGAACCAGCCTAAGCGGATAAACCAGAGAAACTAGAGAAACCTGATGAACAAAACAAACCAGCTAGACCAGGCTTGCCCCGCACATGCGAATCATCGAAGTTCTAGCGTGCAATAGAGTATAGTTTTCCAGCAAACTGCAAGGGTGAAAGAGACATCCTATGGAAGAAGCCCTGACATTTCATGATCGTCATGGTCACGACATTGCCGCAATCCTGAGCGTGCCTGACGAACCGACAAGGCGTGTTGCCGTGCTGTGCCATGGATTTCTCTCCGGCAAAAACAGTACGACCAATAGGACCTTGACCCGCCTCCTCAATGAACAGGGCCTGGCAACCTTTCGGTTCGACTTTTTCGGCCAGGGAAACAGTGACGGACCGTTCGAAGAACTCACGACAACCCTGGCCGTGCATCAAACCGAAGCCGCATTGGACCTGGTGACCGCCAGGGGATATGACCGAATCGGACTCGTCGGCTCAAGCTTCGGAGGGCTGGTCTCCATCCTCACAGCAGCTCAACGTGGTGATATCGCTTGTTTAGCCCTCAAATGTCCTGTGGTGGACTTTGCGGAAGAGCTTCGCTTAACATTCGGGCCAGAAGAGTTGGCACGGTGGCAAACCACAAGCACGATTCCGAACATCATGGGAGGGTCGGATCGGGTCCGTTTGCGATATGCCTTTTACGAAGACTGCCTCCGACAGATCGCCTATGGGCCGGCTGAGCGAATCACCGTGCCCACGCTCATTGTCCAGGGTAAGCAGGATGAATGCGTCCCCCTCCATCAAAGTCGGCGATTGCGAGACGCGCTGGGAGGTCCGAAGAAACTGGTTCTTCTTCCGGATGCCGATCACCAATTCACCCGGGGAGAGGATTTTTGCCAGATGACCACATCGATCAGCGATTGGCTCTTCACCCATCTCACAGCACAGGCCTAGCAGGATGCTGAAAAAGTCCGCCGGTCTGTCTGGTCTATCTAATCAGTCTTGTCTATAGCGCATGATTACTGAAGGCGTCCAACAAACCTTGACGGTTCTCTACCCCCTCTACAAAGAGGAGGTCTACCGACGACGCGAACAGATGATGCGACTCACTGCCTTCGGCTCACTGGGTCTGATCGCGATGCTCTTTGCGCTCATCTTGAGTCCACAAAATGATCGGCTGACGTCCGTCGACACTCTGTTCATCGGGCTCGCGAGCCTGGTCTGGTGCGGCTTGTTCTGCGCACTGATCCTCCAACAGCAGTACCGTCACCGGCTGGCCAAACAGGTCCTGGTTCAGCTTGAGCAAGCACTGGGGTTTTACGAAGAGGGGCTGGTTGCGGAACATCAGGCTCTCTATCCCGAAGGATGGAAGACCGCCTGGCTGAGCGATCGAACCGGCACGCTCTACTTCACCGCGCTCTGCTCGTTGACCGGTTTATTCCTACTCGCCCTCCTCTTCTCATAACCCCGATCAGCTGCGCCTTGTTCACATTCATGTTTCCCAAACACGGGTCCGCCCACGTTCACCGCAGGAGAGATTCCAGTAGTTTCATGATTGATTCACGACTGACGAAAGGAAAGCCCTCCGGTAGAAGTAGAAATTGACATTTTTCTAGCCTGCCACGCACGTCTACGAGACAATGCAGAGGTGTCACAGACAGACGTCTGGACACACACATAGCTCAGTCGTCCCCATCTGAATGAGCATTGTATTGCATTCCAGGAATGATGCCTGTGAACGATCGATCAACACTTCGCTTCCAGATTCTCTTCCTTGTGACCGTCCTACTCCTGGGCCTTCAATCTCTCGCGACACCAACGATCATCTCGGCTGCAGGACAAGAGACACCACGCCATCATAGCTTGATCCATCGGTCAACTGTTGAGTCCGCTGCTCTACCTGCCACGACTCAAGGGACCATTCTCCAACCTCCCAACGCTGAACCAACGCGCATCACGAGCCCAATCGAACCACCGAACACTTCGGGCTCACTACCAGCCATGCCATCAACACATCTTCGGACATTGACCAAGCGTCCGGCCATTACCTCAGCGAGCGCTCCTGCGACCTCATCCCTGACACTCCCTGCAGCGCCGACATCAGGCGTCGCAGCCCAACAGGTCACGCAGACCACAGCCGAGACCGCTGGAAATACACCTCTCACGTCGACTGCGCCCATTACGAAGTCGACCGCTGCGCACCCGCTTCCAGTAGCGACCTCGACCGGCGCGGCTGCGGTCGCTGCTATCACTCCCTCTCCGATCGTAGGCGCAGCAAGCGTTCGCTCTGTAGCCTCAGTAGGAAGCGGCTCAGCTCCCTCGTCTAGCGGTTCGCGATCGGCGTTGAACTTGCTCCAGAACTCTGCGATCGCGAGCTTGTTGCAACCCTCGACTCCTGTTGTCACCACACCTCCGTCACTCCCTCCGCCATCAACTCCACCTACTCCCAGCCCATCGACAGGGAACGTGACACTCACATGGACGGCGAATAGAGAACGTGATCTGGCTGGCTACAAAGTCTACGTTGGCACAGCTTCCGGCACATACAGTTTCCCTGGGTCGGCCTTCGTGACAGGAAGTGTCACAAGCTACACCGTCTCCAATCTTCCGAAGAGCCAGACCTATTTCTTCGCCATCTCCGCCTACGACAGTGCCGGCAACGAAAGCCCGCTCTCGGCTGAAGTCTCCAGAAGCATCTTCTAGCGGCTAATGGATGATTCCGCTGACGACCCAATGCCGATCATCCACCACATCGATGACCAATCGGCTCAGATTCATTTCTGCCAACTGCGCCGCTACGTCATCTTCGGTGAACGATGCCAGCAGGGAACGGTAGAAATCACGCCGCAGGATCTCCGGCCCCTCTGCCGCGTAACGATCCACAATGGCCTGCGCCTCTTCTGACGAGTCCGGTCTGAGCAGATCCATCACGAGCACGGGGGCGCCTGGCTTCACCAGTTGCCGCAGCCGACACCAAAACTGCAAGGGATTGGGCACATGATGCAATAGACTGTTGGACACTGCGGCATCAACCGGTTCAGCCAGCGACACACCCTGAAAGCGCGCGCAGCGGAAGGCAATCCGGTCAGCCAGGCCTGCCTGTTTCACCGCCACACCAGCCAGCCCAATCATCGGTTCCGACGCATCGACGCCGGTGATGCGACACAGGGGAAGCGCCCGCGCGAAGCGAACAGGAATGTCGCCGGGGCCACAGCCCAGGTCGAGGATGTGGCCCTCGGTGATCTCCGGAAAGTATTCGCGGAATCGATCGACAAAACCTTGATTCTCCTGTTCAAAATCTGCCCCTGCATACGCAAGCGCCTGCTCAGGATCGTCCATCAGCTCAGGTTCAAGCGTACGTTTCATGTAGATCCTTGCTACTTGCGATCAGCCGTCAGCAGGTCAGCCCTGGCCAAAAATACACAGCTGACGGCTGATTGCTGATAGCTAGTCGGTTTATTCAATGACCACTGCATCTCCCGGCCTCACCACGCCTTCAACTAGCACGCGGGCATAGAGCCGGCTCCATCCTGGATTCTTCTTCTGAGAGACGCGCTTATAGTCTCCGTCTCTGAACCATCGGGCATTCTTTTCACAGGGAGTCGTATAGCTCATGATCTCGACCTGGACCTCTGGCCCAATCTGTAATTGGTCACCAGGCTTCAGTTTCTCCCAGTCAAGCCCGGCGAGCGTCAGGTTCTCTCCAGATGAACCGGCCTCGATCGAATGGCCCTCGTCCTGCAGACGCTCGATAAGTTCTTGCGAATACAGACAGAGAGCCCGATCCGGCCCGCCGTGGAATTTCAGATTTTCTTGCCGGTCGCCCGCAACACCGGTTGTCGCGATGACGGCCTCAAGCACCGGACGCTTCGGCACCCCCCCGTCCGATACATTAATCTGGCACACATGGGGGTAGGGTGGTCGTCCTGTTGCAATCATGCACCGACTCCTTCGCAGGGTTCTACCATGAGTAATTCCAGCGCCACCCAACCCTCTTGTTCACGCCGTTGAGACAGCATGGCGCCGACCTTTGAGAACGCGCTGACAATCTCCTGCTCTTGATCAAGCAGAATGCCGGACAACAAAAGCCGCGCACCGTGGCTCACATACTGCGCCAAGGCATCGCACAGCAGCAACAGCGTCTGGCGATCAAGATTGGCGAGAACCAGATCCGGTCGCAGCGCGCCTTGCCGATCAATGTCCTCCAGTCTTCCACACCGGAATTCGAGATGGTTCCCAAACCCGTTCTCTACGGCATAGCCTCGTGCGCAATCCACCGCAACAGGGTCGCATTCCACTCCGAGGGCCGAGGCCGCCCCAAGCCGCAGCGCGACCATCGCCAGAATGCCGCTCCCCGCTCCCACATCCAGCACGGACTCGCCGCCGTGAACGAGATCCTCAAGCCATTCCAATAACATTCGAGTCGTCGCATGGTGACCCGTGCCGAACGCCTGCTTCGGATCGAGTACGATCTCAATGTTCTCTGCCTGCAGCGCCACCGGCTCCCAACTCGGCCTGATCACAATCCGCCGACCGATCCGAATCGGCCTGACTGACTGAGCCCACTGCCGATTCCAATCCTGATCCGGCAATTCCTCGACACGAATGGCGCGCTCGGTCAACACGTCTGGATCGAGTCCCTGCAAGGTCATGCGCAGTCGACTATGCGCGTCCATGTTCCACGCAAGTTTCGGCCAATAGAGATGGACTACTCCGTTCTCTTCCCATCCGCCCTGAATATTGGGATCAGCCAGCAATCCGAGCAACTCTGCCGCATCGATGGTGGTCTGAATCTGGACATCGATCCACCCCTCAGACATCATAACGAACGAGAGTTGACGCACTCTCCCCCTTCCAGTAAGGTCGGCGCTATGCTCCAGAAGCAGCCCGTAACGCCGGTCACAAAAGCCCATGCGCTGACACGCCTGGTGGCGAAACTTGACCGCGTGATTGCCCTAGCCACTGCCGCGAGTTCTGCACTCACCCGCTGGCGTCTCATGCTCTTCATTGTTGGAGCGATCTGCACGATAGCCCTCTACAAAATGGGCTGGCACCAAACCGGCAATGGGACGCTCGCCGCCTTCGGCGTCCTGTTCTTGATTGTAGCGGGCTATCATAACAGGCTCGAAAATCGTATGCACCGGCTTCGTCTCTGGAAGCAGATCAAACTCGTACACCTCGCACGTCTCCGGCTGGATTGGAATCACATTCCCGTTCGTCTATCGAGCGCTCCTGAGTCGCATCCCTATGCCAAAGACTTGGACCTGGTCGGCCCCCACTCGCTCCTCCATCTGCTCGACACCACCGTCTCCTCGCACGGGCAGGCGCGGCTGGCATCGTGGCTCCTTGAGCAGCCGCCGAAACCGGACCAGTGGCTCATGCGCCGCCGCCTCGTGCAGGAACTCATTCCGCGATCGCTGTTTCGTGATCGGCTGGGGCTCGAAGCGCAGCTTATTGGCGAACAGGAAATCAACGGCCGACGACTGGAAGCCGTCCTGCAGCATACAGTCGGATTCCGTCATCTCACGACCGTCTTAGCCATTCAAACTGTCCTTGCCGCCGCCACCATCGGGCTCGGGTTGGGCGCGCTGCTTGACTGGCTTCCTGGTTATTGGATGTGGTCGTTCGCAGCCTATGTCTTGCTCTATTTCAAGACCGATCAAGGCGAAGAGTTATTGGAACATGCGGTGGGCGTGCACTTCGAACTGGAGAAACTGGGAGCCGTACTTGGGTTTGTCGAACGGCACGCCCGGCATAGCCACGCGGCGCTCGCTGGCCTGTGGGCGCCGCTGCTCGCGCCAGGCATGAATCCGCCCCAGCTCGTCCGGCAAGCGGCCCGCACCCTGCATGCGATTAGCGTCAAAGCCCATCCGGTCATCCATCTGATGGCCAACGCGTTCTGCCCCTGGGACTTGTGGTTCACCTACCGGCTCCAACAGATTCAGGCTCAGGTGTCCGCCCACCTACCGACCTGGATGGATCGACTGGCCGAGGTCGAAGCCGCCTCGGCGCTCGCCACGTTTGCCGCGCTCCATCCGTCGTATCGCTGGCCGGACCCGCTCACCACCGATCCCCAACGTCACGGAACGCAGGCCAGGCTTTCGGCCAAAGACCTCGCCCATCCGCTGATTCCTGAGACGCACCGAGTCTCGAACGATCTCGCCCTCGGCACACTGGGAACCGTGCTCTTAGTAACCGGGTCCAACATGTCGGGGAAAAGCACCTTCCTGCGAACCCTGGGCATCAATCTGTGCCTCGCCCAGGCAGGCGCTCCAGTGTGCGCCGGTCTTTTCGAATGGACGTGGGTGCGCCTCGCCACCTGTATCCGCGTGGATGACTCACTCGAAGCGGGCTTGTCTTTTTTCTATGCCGAGGTGAAACGCTTAAAAAGCCTGCTCGACGCGACGATGGATCGATCCGGGGCACCGGTGGTCTTCCTGATCGATGAAATCTTCAAGGGAACCAACAATCGTGAACGGTTGATCGGGAGCCGTGCCTACATCTCCGCTCTCTCGCAAGGCAATGGCTTCGGCTTGGTGACCACCCACGATCTGGAATTGACCGATCTCGACAAAATGGTACCTGGATTACGGAACGTCCACTTCCAGGAAACAGTGGCAGCCGGCGCGCTGCAATTCGACTATAAGCTCAGACCCGGCCCCTGCCCCACGACCAACGCGTTGCGGATTATGGAACTGGAGGGGTTGCCGGTTCCCAAAGGAGAGCCGAACGAGAAGGTTAAGCATCCTTGAGTAGGAGAGCACCCCTGTAGAAGAGATACATCCCGCCCATCTGGATCACGTGATAAAGATCATTGTGGTTGAAGTGATCGTGAAGCGCGATTCCGTTGACCTGAACGACTGCCGCCAAGAAGCTGACCAGCACTCCTCCCACCAGCCATGGAGCACTCATTGCTCTACGAGTCGCGCCGGCATGAAGTTGTAGTGCCAAGATGCTCAGATTTGTCAACGCATAATCATAGATGGCAAAGCGAAAGTCATCGTGGCTCGCCATCCAAAACACATAGACCATCAGTGAGATGTATGGAATCAGCATGACGAACCGACGCACGGGCAGCGCGATGCAGGCGCTGAGAGTGCCGGTCAATAGAAAGAAGCTCGCCAACCCGATGGCATAGATAGTCAGCGTCCACAATTCCTGAAGGACGGCCTGGCTGAGAAGTATCGAGAAGCCATGAAACGTCCCGCCGGCGAGCGAGGCCAATCCAAAACATGTAAACCCCGCAGCCCAGGAACATACACTCGCCTGCGCAGCCTCCTTCCCCACTCTCCATAGCCGCCACGCGAAGAAGCCGCACAGTGCGACAAGCACATAGTCTGTCGCCATTGTGCTGGGCTCAGAAAAAGACATGTGTTTAAGATGGCGGCGACCAGTGTGTGAGTCTGCCCCTGTGGTATTGCCCAAAGGCGATGATGAAGCCGGCCAAGACCCAATGAAAGAAAATTGGGATCACCCCGCCGAACCATCGTGCCTCAGGATAGAGACTCATGCGGATGATGTACCGCACAATCATGGAAACCAAGTACAGATAGCCGAATACAAGCACGCCCCGACCAAATACCGGACGTGGCCGGACAAAGAACCCCTCGCCACGAGTGAAATCGAGACAGACCTTACTATAGAGCGCGATTATCAGAAATTGAGAAGGCAAGAGGTAGGGGTAGGGCATCAGGCCTGAGTACCAGGCTTCCATCGGCGGCAACCATGACACCCCGACAAAGGCCACGAGCATCTGACCAAGTACGCGAAGGCAAAACGCGAACAGGAATATCCACAAGAGGATCGCACGCCTGCGAGGAGCAGACATCACAACAAGTCCGCAAACAGGCGTCGGTAGTGACGGTACCAGTCGCTCTGAAACCGTTCTTGCGGATCGTACCTCCGCTTCAACCGTAGAAACTCGGTAAACTGCGGATAGCAGGCCTCGACTTGCGCGCGAGTCGCCCACTTGTGATAGGTCAAGAAGTAGCTGCCGCCATGCTTTCTCGCCAGATCGATCAATCGGCGGAACGATGCTGCTGCCCGCTCGATACCATCCGTTGTGTGGGACACGTGAAGATTCAAGACCGTGCAAGCCCATGGCTCCTTTGCCCAGGCAAGAAACGATTCGTCGTCCCGTTCGATCAGACGGATCGTGCCGTAGATGACATCGACATTGTGTGTTCGGAAATCCTCCCGCATGTCCGCGAAGAATGACGCCAGTTCCTGCCGAGGGACATAGAGCTCCGAAATCATCTCCGACCCGGGAGCCCCTGTTCGCATCTTGCTGTCGAGCGATCGGTGATAGCCCTCCGGGTAGTAACTCATTTGATGCGTATCGGACCAATAGATCTGTCCATTCGTCGTCAGATACTCGTTGGAATACACATCGAACGCTTTTGCCTTATCCACATGGGCCAAATAGAGCAGGCGCAGCCATTGTTCCTCGGCGATTTCCCGCTGGTGAGCAGGAATCGGCATGGTGGGATCGACCGGCTTGTAGCAAGAAAAAATGCCGCGCCTGAGGAAGTCCTCGGAGGCCGGATCGAGGGCAAACTGACAATCCCCGTAGAGAAATCCCTCTGCGATCCGTTGCTCGAACCGCTGCATCACGTCGTCGATTCGGACCAGCTCGACGACACGCTGAAGCTTCTGCCGCTGCATGAGCCGGAGCGTAACCGACGACACGACGCCGAAGAGACCATACCCGCCAATCGCTAACTTGAACAGATCGGAGTTCTGCGACCGGCTGCACGTCACCACCTGTCCAGCGGCTGAGACGAGCGTGAACGACTCGATATCCCCGACGAAGGGCTTAAGCCTCAGCCCTCGCCCGTGGATGTTGGCCGACAGGCTGCCACCGATGCTCAGGCGATCCGCACCCGTTTGCTTCTGGACAATGCCCCATTGCTCGGTGGCACCCGCCTGGATGGTCAGGGACGCCTGGATCAACTCCGGCCACTGCATGCCGGCTTCCACCTCGATCAGTCCAGAACGAGGATCGAAATTCAGCACTCGGTTGAACGACC
>JAYTTD010000179.1:0-42634 GCA_043745235.1 Nitrospira sp.
GCTGGGAGGCTGAACCCGGAGAAGCACATTGATAACAATAAGGTTTGGAGCGGCGTCAGGAACTGAGCGTTTCGCAATCCGTCGACGGGTTCACCGACATCCTAGCTGAAGTGCAAGATATTGCGTGCTGAACAATGCGGCGACACAAGTCCGGCAGTTCCTCGTGGAGAGAAGAAGTAGGATGTGGGAGTTTGTGCGGAGCAATGGGGCGAGGGAAAAACAGAAAGGGTAGGCAACGTTCTGTGCCGCCCAAATCCCCAGCCAAGCTGTCCTTCATCACGAAACATTTATCTGGAGTATTACACCCCCTCGAACAGGGAGATTTGCCTGAATTTCCAATGTCCTCCGCCTTGACTTCGCGGCGACTGGAAAGTTAATCTACGCCTCTTTTCCCCTCCCTGAGGTGCAGGCATAGTCTGCCCGTTTTCTCGGGTTGGTTCGAGTTGTCTTCACAGAGCCGAAGGAGTGGTCTGTGTCATTGGGACATCCTGAACTCGTCGCTGCCATTTCGTCCGAGATCATCCGGAGCGGACCCATGCCCTTCGTCCGTTTCATGGAACTGGCGCTCTACCATCCTCAATATGGCTATTACATGCGCCAACCGGACGGTGCGGACCATGAACGTATCGGCTGGTCCGGTGATTTCTACACCAGCTCCGATGTCTACCCGATTCTCGGCCGTGCACTGGCCGCGCAGGCTAGGCAAATGGATGAATTAGTGGGTTGCCCGACTCCCTTTACGATCGTCGAAATGGGCGCCGGTAAAGGCTTGTTAGCCCGAGATTGTCTGACGGCGATCCATACTCAACGAGAAAGCTTCGCATCGCGTGTCCGCTATGTCTTGATTGAACGAAGCCCTGCGATGAGGGAGCTGCAGTGCCGGAATTTAGCTCCCTGGCTCAGCAAGCCGGGCCTTGTCACTTGGGTGGAAGGCCTTGATGGGTTGGCCCCGCAGAGCGTGACCGGTCTGTTCTTCAGCAATGAACTGGTCGATGCCTTTCCAGTGCACCGGACTCAAGTCACGGCTGGACAAACCGAAGAACTCTGTGTGGACTATCGAGACGGGAAGTTTGTGGAATGTCTGAAGCCTCTCTCGACGACCCTGCTCGCTCAGCATCTGCAGGGACTCCATACCACGTGGCCGGAGGGCTATCGAACCGAGGTGAATCTCCACGCGATGGAGTGGATGGAGCAGGTGACGCAACGGATCGATCGCGGGTTCGTGGTGACCATCGATTATGGCCATACGGCGCAAGATCTCTATGGGCCTGAGCGCAAAAACGGCACGTTCCTCTGCTATTCCCAACAGTTGACCAACGAAGATCCGTTCATGCGGGTCGGCGAGCAGGATATGACTGCCCACGTGGACTTCTCGAGCCTGGCTGCTGTCGGTGAGGAGCAGGGACTCCATGTGACGGGGTTTACGAACCAAATGAGTTTTCTCATGGGGCTCGGCGTTGAAGAGATGATCGGAGAATTGGAGCCGGAGAGCCAAGAGTTTCAGGCGGCGATTCATCTCCTGAAGCCGAATGGCATGGGCAGCACGTTTAAGGTGCTCGTCCAACACAAGGGACTGAGTCATCCGGAACTGGACGGCTTGAAATTCAAACCCTTCTTCGGTTCGGCGCTGGCGGCGCATTCCGCGGCATGAGCATCCAGATGACTTGGTCAATGAAACCGGAACTGTCCCCTTGCGTTTCACATTTTATGTTTCACGCTTCACAGGCTCTACATGGGTAACGCAGCTATTCCAGAGAACTACATCCCGATTCTCTTGTTTTTCGGCATTGCCCTTGTCTCCGTCGCAGGCGTGCTGCTCGTTGGCTCGTTCGTGCGGCCGAGTCGTCCCTATCGAGCCAAGCAAGCCCCCTATGAAAGCGGAAGCCCGCTGTTTTCCGACGCGCGCATCCAGTTTCCGATGCGCTACTACATTATCGCCATGCTGTTCGTCATTTTTGATGTTGAGGTTATTTTTATGATTCCATGGGCCGTCAGGTTTCAGTCGCTCGGCCTGCTGGGACTCATCGAAATGCTCGTGTTTATCGGTATCTTGCTGGCCGGATTCTGGTACGCCTGGAAGAAGGGGGCGCTGGAATGGGACTGAGTAACGTAAAACGTGAAACGTTAGACGTGAAACGGAAAAGCAAGAGACGTTCGCGTTTCGTTTCACCTTTCACCTTTCACCTTTCACGGAGTCGTTGATGGGCTCTCTGGAAAGACAGTTTGAGGCGAATATTCTGACGACCAATCTGGACGCGCTCGTGAATTGGTCCCGGAAGTCCGCGTTGTTTCCGATGACATTCGGCCTCGCCTGCTGCGCGATCGAAATGATTGCGACTGTGTCCTCACGGTACGACATGGATCGTTTCGGTGCCGGCGTCTTTCGAGCTTCGCCACGGCAGTCCGATCTCATGATCATCGCCGGGACTGTCACGCGCAAGATGGCGCCGGTGATCCGCCGCATCTACGACCAGATGTCGGAACCGCGGTATGTCATTTCTATGGGCTCCTGCGCCACCTCAGGCAACCACTACAATAGTTATGCGGTGGTCCAAGGCGTCGACCAGATTATTCCGGTCGATGTCTATGTGCCGGGCTGTCCGCCCCGTCCGGAAGCGTTGCTCGACGGATTACTGAAGTTGCAGGAAAAGATTCAGCGGGAAAAAGTGTTTGTGAAGTGAAGCGGTCATTTGTCAATGGTCAACAGTCAATGGGGGGAAGACATACTCCCGGAGCTTTCCACTATTGACCAATGACCTTTGACCACTGATAGATGAATGCCATGAAAGCTCTGCTTGACAGCTTGAAGACGAAATTTCCGGATGCCATCCTTGCGACCCGCGTTGACGCCGCACGTGCCGAAACCGCTGTCTCCGTGGCCGCCGCGCGCCTGCTGGATATTGCGCGCTATTTGCACGATGCGCCGGAAGCAGCCTTTGACCATCTGACCGATATCTGCTCAGTCGACTATCCTGAAGATCAGCTGCGGTTCGAAGTCGTCTACCATTTGCACTCGCTCCCTCTTCAGCATCGTCTTCGCCTCAAGGCGCGTATCCCGGAGGACGATCCGACCATTGCGTCGGTCACCGGAGTTTGGAGGGGAGCTGAATTTCTTGAACGCGAAGTGTACGACATGATGGGCATTCATTTTTCAGGCCATCCCGATCTCCGGCGCATCTTGATGCCAGAGGATTATGCCGAGGGATACCCATTGAGAAAAGATTTCCCGACCGAAGGGCGCGGCTGGCGCAGCCAGTTCGACTTCATCCCGAGATTCGACGAGGCTCCGCTCGACGTCACTGAGAGCGAAATCTCCGAGGAGGAGAAACGCATCTTTCGCGCCGAGGCTGGTGCACCTGATTCCCACCGGAAAGAGGAATTACTGCTGAACATGGGGCCACAACATCCGAGCACTCACGGCGTGTTGCGAGTCGTGCTCTTATTAGACGGTGAACGGGTTGTGAAGGCCACGCCGGACCTTGGCTACCTGCATCGAGGTGTCGAAAAATTATGCGAGGGTCTGACCTACATGCAGATCATCCCGCACACGGACCGGCTCGACTATGTCTGCGCCATGTCCAATAACTACGCGTATGTGCGTGCCGTGGAAAAACTCCTCGAGATCACCGTGCCGATCCGAGCCGAATATATCCGGACCATTGTGGCCGAGATGCAACGCATCATCGGGCACCTTTTTTGGCTTGGCACGCAGGCCTTGGATATCGGCGCCATGACCGTGTTCTTCTGGACCTTCAGGGAGCGTGAAATACTGTTGGACATGTTCGAAAAGCTCTGCGGCGCCCGTCTGACCTTGAACTACTATCGTATCGGCGGTGTCGATAGCGATTTCATCCCTGAGCTGGTCCAGCGGATGAAAGAGTTTCTCGCGATCTTTCCCGAGAAGGTCAAGGAATACGACTCGCTCATCGCATCGAATCGTATCTGGCTCGGCCGCACGAGAAACGTAGCCGTGCTCTCGGCCGAAGATGCGATCAGCTTCGGCTGCACCGGGCCGGTCTTGCGCGGTTCGGGCGTTGCCTATGATATCCGCAAGGTCGAGCCCTACGGCGTGTATGACAAAGTCGAGTGGGATGTGCCGATCGGCAAGAACGGCGACACCTACGATCGTTATTGGATTCGAATGGAAGAAATGCGTCAGAGTACCAGGATCATCGCACAATGCCTGGATCAGCTGCCGGAGGGGCCGATCATGGCCGAGGCGCCGCAGTATATCCCGCCGCCCAAGGAGCTGGTCATGCGGGACATGGAAAGTTTAATCCATCATTTTATCATTTACACCCAGGGCATCAAGCCACCGAAAGCCGAGACCTACTGCGCAACAGAGGCTCCAAAAGGCGAATTGGGATTTTTCATCGTCAGCGACGGCAGCGCTCGCCCCTACCGAATGAAGATTCGCTCGCCGTCATTTGTACACATGGGCGCCTTCGATCACATGGCGCGAGGCTACCTGATTTCCGATGTCATCACGATCTTCGGGACCTACGACGTCGTGATGGGAGAATGCGACCGCTGATGCAGCAAATGTTAAATGATGAATGGTCAATGCTAAATTTTATGGGCCGCTATTCAACATTCATCATTCAACATTGAACATTCAGGATGCACATATGTTGATCGAGAAATATAAATCAGAAATAGAAGACATCCTGTCTCGCTATCCGGTGAAGCGCTCGGCCTTGATTCCATTGCTGTACTTGGCGCAACGGGACGAGGGCTTCGTGTCTGAGGCGGCAATGAAGGAGATTGCAGGGCTGTTGCGTCTGACCCCGCCCCAAGTCTATGAGACGGCCACGTTCTACACAATGCTCAATCTCAAGCGCGTGGGGAAATTTCATCTCCAAGTCTGTAAGTCTCTGATGTGCGCGCTGGCCGGATCGGATACGGTCATCGGATGGGTCAAGACGAAGCTTGGAATCGGACCGGGTGAGACGACGACCGATGGACTTTTTACCCTCAGCGCGGTCGAATGCCTCGCTGCCTGTGGCACCGCGCCGATGATGCAGGTCAACGAAGATTACTATGAACGGCTCACAGAAGACACATTCGACCGCATCCTGGCCGATCTCAAAAGAGACGGAACCAGTTCGCTCAAGACCGGCCCTTTTATGTGGCCGGAAGCGCTGAAAGCGCAATGAAAAATGAGAAATGTGAAATGAAGAATTTAATCGGCCATTTCGCATTTTTAATTTCAAATTTTTAATTTCAACCACCATGCCAAAACACGAACTCATACTTCTCAAGAATATGATGCAGCCGGGGTATACCGGTTCGCTTCAGGAATATGAGCGCGCAGGCGGCTACCAGGCGCTTCGCAAGGTCGTAGGGAAGGTGCCGCCGACCGAGGTCACCATGGCGGTGATGAAATCAGGGCTTCGGGGGCGCGGCGGCGCAGGCTTTCCGACCGGTGTGAAATGGGGATTCCTGCCCAAGGACTATCAAGGCCCGCGCTATCTCTGTTGCAACGCGGACGAAAGTGAACCAGGCACATTCAAGGACCGCCAGCTCATTGAACGGGATCCCCACCAACTCTTGGAAGGCATCGTGCTTACCTGCTACGCGATCGGAGCAGAATCCGCTTACATTTATATACGAGGCGAATTTGTCCTTGGGGCCAGGATCCTGGAACAGGCGATCGCCGAAGCGCGGATCGCCGGCTATATTGGAACACATATTCTTGGCACAGAAATCACCGCCAATGTGTGGGTGCACCGAGGCGCCGGCGCCTATATCTGCGGAGAAGAAACGGCATTGTTGGAGTCGCTCGAAGGCAAACGCGGCTTGCCGCGCTTCAAGCCCCCCTTCCCTGCGACGAACGGCCTCTACAACAAACCGACCGTGGTGAACAACGTCGAGACCCTGGCGAACATACCTCACATCATCAGCCGGGGTCCCGAATGGTTCGCATCGATTGGGTCCCCGCCGAAGAGCACCGGCACCAGAGTCTTCTGTGTCAGCGGCCATGTGCAACGACCAGGGAACTACGAAGTGCCGATGGGGGTCACCTTCCGCGAAATGATCTACGAGCATGCCGGAGGCATGCGCTCCGACAAACCGCTCAAGGCCTTCATCCCAGGGGGGGCGTCAGCGCCATTTCTCACGCCGGACCACCTTGATGTCAAACTCGACTTTGAATCCGTTGCCGCCGCCGGCTCCATGCTCGGCTCCGGCGGGGTGACCGTGATGGAAGAGGGCACACCCATGGTGTGGGCCGCGCTCCGCCTCATGGAGTTTTTCTATCATGAGTCCTGCGGCAAGTGCAGCCCCTGTCGGGAAGGAAGCTCTTGGCTGGTTCAAACCATGCGCCGAATCGTCGCGAAACGAGGACAGATGGAAGATCTTGAAACCTTGGTCGATCTGTGCAAGAACATCGAGGGCCGAACGGTTTGCGCGTTCGGCGATGCGTCAGTGGCGCCAATCATGAGCACACTTAAATATTGGCGGCCTGAGTACGTCACGCTGATTCACGAAGCAGAGGCAGCGAATCTGATCATGCCGGAATCGGCAGTGGCGAGGCATTGAAGACGTTACACGTGTAACGCATAACGAGAAATATGGTCAACGCGACAACAGAGACAGTCAACATCACCATCGACGGCACTTCTATCTCGGTGCCGAAAGGCACGCTGGTGATCGAAGCCGCTCGCCAGGCTGGCGTGATGATTCCGCACTTCTGCTACCACCCGAAACTCAAGCCGGATGCGAACTGTCGCATGTGCCTGGTCGAAGTCGAACGAGTGCGAAAGCTCCAGACCTCTTGCAGCACCGTGGCGACCGAAGGCATGGCTGTTCGGACCGCCACAACGGTCGTGAACGACGCCCACAAGTCGGTGCTCGAATTCATTCTGGCCAATCATCCGTTGGATTGCCCGGTTTGCGATCAGGGCGGAAGGTGCGACCTTCAAGACTTTTCCCATCAATACACCGCGACCAGCCGATTTGCCGAGACCAAGCGCATTTTCCAAAAGGAATATTTCAGTCCCCTGATCGAAACGCAGATGAATCGTTGCGTACAATGTTTACGGTGTGTCCGTTACTGCGACGAAGTCATGGACGTCAAGGCCCTCGCCCCGGTCGGACGAGGCACGATGACCGAGATCAAGTCTTTCGGCGCCCACCCCTTGGACTGCGAATTCTGCGGCGGCTGTATACAGATCTGCCCGGTCGGCGCCATCGTCAGCCGGCTCTCGATGTACGAATACCGTCCCTGGATGCTGAAACGCGCCGAGACCATCTGCATGTTTTGCGGCGACGGCTGCCAGATCACGGTCCAGACCAAGGACCAAGAGTTGATCGAAGTGAACAGCGCTCATGGCGGCGGTCGGAACAACGGCGACCTGTGCGCGCGCGGGTATTTTGGATTTCACGCGACGAGCCATCCCAGCCGAGTGACCCATCCGTTGATCAGACGGAACGGCGTGCTGGTCGAAGCCACGTGGGAAGAGGCGTTGGAGTTTGTGGCCGCACAGACCAACCGGCTCAAGCTGGCCCATGGCCCGCACGCCTTCGGCGGACTGATCTCCGGTCGCTGTACGAATGAAGAACTTTATCTGTTCCAGAAGTTCATGCGCCTCACGATCGGAACCAATAACCTCGATAGCAGCGCGCGGTACGGCCACGTCAACGGGGTGCAGGCGATGCGACGGGTGCAAGGCACGCATCGCTGGACCGTGTCGTTCGAGGATATCGTGCAAGCAGACGTGCTCCTCCTGGTCGGCACCAACATCACCGAAACCAATCCGATTACGGGACTGAAAATAAAAGAAGCCGTCAAGAAGCACGACGCGACATTGTTGACGATCGAAGCGATCCAGCCTGCGGTCGGCACAATCAGCAACATTACCAACCTGTCGCAGCAACACCTCTGTGTGGCGCCGTCTCAGTTCGGCGCAGCCGTCCTGGGCCTGCTGAAGGCTGTGGTTGAGGAAAACCATATCGACAGTGCCCTCCGTCAACGGGCGTCGGATTACGTCGCGGCCGTCTCTCAAGCGGTTCAGCAACTGACCTGGGACGATCTGGCCCTGAGCACAGGGGTTTCGCGCGAATCGTTCGCTCACATGGCCGCTGCCGTGGCTGGAGGACGCCGTGTCGTGGTGCTTGCCGGCCAGACCCTGTTACGCAGCCAAGGCGGCTACGGCATCTGCCTCAATCTCCTCGATCTGCTTCTCTTGTCAGGAAAGTTGACCTCAAAGGGCTGCGGCTTTGCTCCCTTGGCGGAAGAGAATAACGATCAAGGAGCGGTTGAAATGGGAGCGGTCACGGAACTGTTGCCGGGGGCGCTCGATCTCACCGATCCAGACGCGCGGGCTCAGATGACTCGTGCCTGGAAAGAGGAGCTCCCTCTGATACCGGGAGGCACGCTTATCGAGATGATCGACCAAGCGAGCGCCGGAATCATCAAGGGTCTTTTCGTCATCGGAGAAAATCCTGTCGGGAGTCTTCCGCCCCAGATCAGAGTCAAAGAGGCGCTGGGCAAACTCGATCTTCTTGTCTGCCAGGAACTGTTTCTCACGGAAACGGCTGCACTTGCCCATGTGGTGCTTCCCGCAGCCTCCGCTATGGAAAAAGCCGGGACTTTCACCAATACCGAAGGCCATGTCCAGGCCGTTCGGGCCGCGATCGATCCGGTGGGGGACAGCCGCCCAGACTGGGAAATTCTGTCGGCCTTCTCAGTCTTTCTCAGCGCGCCGTTAGAATACGGCGAGGCCAAAGAAATCCTCAAAGAGATCCGGTCGGTGATTCCCGGCTACGGATCGCTCGGCCCGTCGCCGATCTCTCCCATAGTGAATCCTGCCGCAGTCGACCGATATGTGACCGAGGGCTATCGCCACGACATTGCGACTCGGTATGCTCTGCCCGCGCGAGCCGTGCGTCAGGAAGGAACGGTCCAGCTTGGGCTGGTCCAGAGCCTGTTCCATTCAGGGAAGCTGTCGACCCATTCGAAGGGACTGCTGCAGATCGAACCGAGCGGGTTCTTGCAGATGAATCCCGTGGATGCCGCCCGATTCGCCCTCGGCACGGGGGATCGAGTTCGTCTCTCGAACAACCGAGGCGAATTCACGACCACGGTGAAAGTGTTCGACCGCGTGCCCGAGGGATTGGCCTGGCTTCCCGATCACTTCGCGCAAGAGGCCCTGCAACTCTTTGACTGTGTCATCGATCCGGACACGAAAGTCCCCTCCTATCGGGAGGCATCCGTGTCCGTGATGAAAACAACGTGAACGGACGAGAACCAACAATGTGTTTCATTAATCATCGGGGAGTGTTGTCGTGACTGAATTAAGTTTGCGACTTGCGGTTTCGTTCGTCCAGATTTTGGCAGAGGTGAGCATCGTGATGTTGACGGTCGCGATCATGACCCTGGCCGAGCGGAAGGTGCTCGCCTGGATGCAGGATCGTATGGGCCCGATGGAAGTCGGTCCTTATGGAATCCTCCAACCGCTCGCCGACGGCATCAAATTGTTCTTCAAGGAGGACATTGTGCCGGCCGGCGCGAACAAGGCTATGTTCGCCCTCGCGCCGATGCTGACCATGGTCGTCTCCCTAATCGGATTCGCCGTCATCCCCTTCGGCCCGGACATCACCCTGAACATCTACGGGCTCACGATCAAACCGTTCGTCATTGCGGACATCAACATCGGGGTCTTGTACATCCTGGCGATTGCCTCGATCGGCGCATACGGCATTATTCTGGGAGGCTGGTCGTCGAACAGCAAGTATTCACTGCTGGGAGGCTTGCGCGCCGCGGCTCAGGTCATCAGCTACGAGTTAAACGTCGGATTGGCCCTTGTCGGCGTGCTGCTGTTGTCAGGATCTTTGAGCCTCGTCGAGATTACACAAGCCCAGGCAGGCGGATTCTGGCATTGGTTTATCTGGGGAGCGCGCCCCGACGGATTCTTTCCGATCCATACACAAGTATTTGCCTTCGTCGTGTTCCTCATTTCTGGCGTGGCCGAGACCAATCGTATCCCCTTCGATCTGCCGGAGGCCGAAAGCGAACTGGTGGCTGGGTTCTTTACGGAATATAGCGGGATGAAATTCGCCTTCTTCGTCAGCGCGGAATATGCCAGCATGGTCCTCGTGTCCTGCGTTGCCGCATCGCTGTTCTTGGGTGGTTGGAACGCTCCCTATCCTGGCACGATTTTCGAGTATATTGGCCTTGAGCAGCTGGCCTGGGTGGAACACATTGCCTGGTTTGCGGCAAAAGTCTATTTCTTCCTTTTCATGTTCATCTGGATACGCGCCACGTTGCCTCGACTGCGCTACGATCAATTGATGCGGTTCGGCTGGAAGGTCCTGTTACCGATTGCCTTGGCCAACATCGTCGTCACGGCTATCACCGTGTATTTCTTTCCTCGGTAACGCAACAACGCTGTCAGCGTTGAGTTTGAATCTCGATGAATCTGACTGCTGAGGGCTGGCAAACATGACGCTCAAAACCTGGATCAAGACCATCACCTTCTACGAGCTGCTCGTCGGGATGAAAACGACGATGTCGCATCTCCTGCATTACAAGCCGATCACCCTGCAATACCCGCATGAAAAGCGGACACTGCCGGACAACTATCGCGGAATGCTGTCCTTGTTGCGGTACGACGATGGGACGGAAAAATGTGTCGGCTGCGATCTGTGCGAAGCTGCCTGCCCGTCGCGAGTAATCGACGTGGTCAGCGCGGAAGTCCCCGGCGAGCCGACGAAGCGCTACGCGAAAGAATATTACATGGACATGACCCGCTGCCTGTTTTGCGGGCTGTGCGTCGATGCCTGTCCGGTGGATGCCCTTGGCATGACGCGCGAATACGAGTGGTCGGTGTACGACAAGCGGCAACTGCACCTCAATAAGGAGCAATTGCTCGCCATCGGCGACCGGTCGTTCCCAGTTCGCGAGAAGCAGTTGGATCTCCAACATCCGAATGTGGCGTTCTTTAACGTCGCGTTCAAGCACCTGCCGCAAAAGCCTGACTGAATCGTCCACGCCGGATAACTGCGCGAGACTGGCGGGACGGGCGTGAAAGGCAGAGTCAGAGCTTTGCGCACAGGACGTGTCGTGCCTGTCTCGCTTGGCATGCCCGTCGTGTGGGTGAGAAGCTAGCGGCGTAGAGGACAACGTGTGATGGAACAGGCATTCTTTTTCTATTTTGCTTTCGTGATCGCCGCCACATCGGTGCTCGTCGTCGCGCTGCGCAATCCTATTTATAGTACGTTGGCGCTGCTGATCATGTTTTTTCACGTGGCGGGGCTCTATGTCACGCTCCACGCAGAATTCCTCGCAGCCGTTCAAATCATCGTCTACGCCGGCGCCATTTTGGTCCTGTACCTCTTCGTCGTCATGTTGCTGAACCTGAAACAGGATGTCCGGTACCATCGCCAGTGGCCCGTCGCTGTGGCGGTGGGGGCAACGCTGGTCATCGAGGCGATCATCCTCACGGCGATGAGGGGCTGGACGGCCCCTGTCGTGGCAACCGGCACGGAGACGGTCATCGGCGGAGTAGGTAATACCGAGACGATCGGCGACGTCCTCTACTCCACGTATTTATTCCCTTTCGAGGTGGCGTCCTTGATTCTACTCGTGGCGATGATTGGCGCGATCGTCTTGGCCAAGAAAGACCTGGGGGAGCCTGCGGAATCATGACGGTCCCGTTGTCCTACTATCTCGTGCTGAGCGGCTTCATGTTCCTGACGGGAGTCATCGGGGTGCTCCTTCGGCGGAACATCATCATCATCTTGCTGTCGGTCGAACTGATGTTGAATGCGACAAACATTAACTTCGTGGCCTTTTCGCAATACTTCCACAATGTGGCCGGACAGGTCTTCGTCTTCTTTACTCTCACCGTCGCGGCGGCAGAGGTCGCGGTCGGGTTGGCCATCATCATTGCCCTGTATCGAGCCAAGTCCACGATCAACATCGACGAATTTCAATTGCTGAAATGGTAGAGGAGAGGATGTCAACGGTCATTGGTCAAGAGGTATTGGTGAGGGAATATAGCTCCAGCCTGATTTTTCTTTATGACCCATTGGCCAGTGACGATTGACTGCCTATGACCTACGAATTCATTCCACTCCTTCCGTTGGTCTCGTTCCTGATTCTCGGGATTTTTGGACATTGGATCAAAGACAAGGCTCATTTTGTCGCCGTTCCAGCGGTCGTCACATCGTGGCTGCTCTCGCTCCTGGTCTTCTTCGACGTGGCCGGTGGCCATCAGACAAGTTTCCCTCTCTACACCTGGCTGACCTCAGGTCTGCTCGATATTCACATCGGCTTCTCCATCGACCGGCTCACCGCTGTGATGCTGCTCCTGGTCACGACCGTGAGTTCGCTGGTCCACATCTATACGATCGGGTACATGCACGGAGATTCTGGCTATGCCCGCTTCTTCAGCTATATTGCCCTCTTCACCTTCTCGATGCTGATGTTGGTCATGGCGGACAATCTGCTTCAACTGTTCATTTTCTGGGAAGCAGTCGGGCTTTGTTCTTACTTGCTCATCGGCCACTGGTACGATCGTCCGGCTGCCTGCTCCGCTGCCATGAAGGCCTTCATCGTCAACCGTGTCGGCGACTTCGGTTTCATGCTCGGCCTCCTGTTGGTCTGGTACAGCTTTGGATCACTCGACTATTCTGAAATCTTTGTTCGTGCACATGAGTCCGCAGGCGACGTCATGAACGTCCTCGGTCCGTTTGGAGGAACCTGGGATGTCTCCGTGCTCACACTCATCTGCGTCTTATTGTTCACCGGCGCCGTTGGTAAATCGGCTCAGGTGCCGCTTCACGTCTGGCTGCCGGATGCGATGGAAGGCCCTACCCCTATCTCGGCGCTCATTCATGCTGCGACGATGGTTACTGCGGGCGTGTTCATGGTCGCGCGATTGGCTCCGCTCTATAACCTGTCTCCTGCCGCTATGACGCTCGTGGCGATCACCGGCGGAGTGACGATGGTCGTGGGGGCGACCATCGCCTTGACCCAGACCGATATCAAGCGTGTCGTCGCCTATTCGACAGTCAGCCAGCTCGGCTACATGATCATGGCCTGCGGTCTCGGCGCCTATGCCGCAGGCATGTACCATCTTCTGACCCACGGCGCCTTCAAAGCGCTTCTGTTTCTCGGTTGCGGGTCCGTCATCATCGCCCTGCATCACGAGCAGGATATGCGGCGCATGGGCGGACTAAAGAACAAATTGCCCATTACCTATTGGACGTTCGTGGTGGGCTCCCTCGCGCTCGCAGGATTCCCCCTGACGTCAGGATTCTTTAGCAAGGACCATCTGCTCGTCTCGGCCTGGTCGGCTGGACCCCTCGGTCAGTTCCTGACCGTGCTCGGCCTGGTGACGGCGTTGATGACAGCCTTCTATAGTTTCCGGCTGGTCTTTGTCACATTTTGGGGCCCCTCGCATGTCGATCCTCATCATGCAGACCACGTGCACGAACCTTCAAGCACGATGACCCTACCGCTGATCGTCTTGGCCATACTCAGTATCTTCACGGGCTATCTGGGCATTCCGGAGTTTCTTGGACCCATGTTCGAGACAGATGCAGGCGAGGCGGCTCACGAGGGGGGAGCCGCCATCGGCATCATGGTGTTGGCCACGGGCATGGGATTGCTCGGAATCGCCGGCGCCTATTATCTCTATGTGCTCAAACCGGCGCTGCCGGATCAATTCGCTCGACGTTGGCAATTGTTGTATCGAGCTTCACTGAACAAGTGGTATGTCGACGAGGCCTATGATCGAACGATCGTCCGCCCCACCTTTTCCGGCGCCACCGAACTGTGGAAGCGCGTGGATGTGAACGTGATCGATGGCGCGGTGAACGGCGTGGCTCGTGCGGTCGCCTGGGGAGGGTGGGTCTTGCGGCTCGTGCAAAGCGGACAGACGCAACATTATGCGCTCGGTATGGCGCTTGGGGCGGTGGTTCTTTTTACGGTGTACTTATTCTTTTAAGGAGTGTCACTGGTTAACGGTCATTGGTCGAGGGGAACAATGAACACCTGTTCTCGTGCCGATGACAATTGACTATCGACCAACGATCCATGACTAGTTCCTTTCCCTGGCTTTCACTTCTCCTCGTGCTTCCCCTTGCGGGAGCCGTCGCGATGTCGTTCGTGACGGAATCGGCTGCGCGATGGATTGCGCTGGCCGCGACCCTGGCCAATCTGTGTGTCGCCCTTCCACTCTGGTGGCTTTTCGATCCACAGGCCAGTCAGATGCAGTTCACCGAACATGTCGCCTGGATCACGGCCCCTCCCATTTACTATAGCCTGGGTCTCGATGGAATCAGTCTGCCCCTGGTGTTGATGACTGTCGGGATCATGCCCCTCTGTGTCTTGGCATCTTGGAATGCCATCACCACACGAGTCCGAGGCTTCATGGCCATGGTGCTCGTCATGGAAACGGCCATGGTGGGAGTATTTGTCGCGTTAGACTTCGTGTTGTTCTATGTATTTTGGGAGGCCATGTTGATTCCGATGTACCTCCTCATCGGCGTCTGGGGAGGGGCCAACCGACTTTACGCGGCCATCAAGTTTTTTCTGTACACCCTCGTAGGGAGTCTGCTCCTGCTCGTTGCCATCCTCGTCCTGTACTATTATGGAGGGCACACGTTCGACATCCTCGCCTTAAGCCAAGGCAGCTACCCCGCTTCGTTGCAAATGTGGCTCTTCCTGGCGTTCTTCGCCGCCTTCGCGGTGAAGGTTCCCATGTTTCCATTTCACACGTGGCTTCCAGACGCTCACGTTGAGGCGCCAACCGCCGGCAGCGTCATCCTCGCCAGCATCCTCCTGAAAATGGGCACCTATGGATTCCTGCGATTCAGTTTACCGATGCTGCCGGATGCCAGTCGCGCCTTCACACCCATCATGGTCGTCCTCTCCATCATTGCGATCATCTACGGCGCCTATATGGCGCTGGCCCAAGTCGATCTGAAGAAACTGATTGCCTATTCGAGCGTGAGCCACATGGGGTTCGTCACCCTTGGCCTGTTTGTCATGAACCAACAGGGCATCGAAGGAGCCGTCCTTCAAATGGTCAACCATGGGATTACGACCGGTGGGCTGTTCCTCTGCGTCGGCATCATCTATGAGCGCACCCACAGCCGGTTGATTGCCGACAATGTCGGATTGGCGGCACCGATGCCGAAGTATGCCACCCTGTTGGTGATTTTCGCCTTGTCCTCGCTTGGCCTCCCCGGCACCAATAGTTTTGTCGGAGAATTCCTCGTGCTCGTCGGCACGTTTTCCTGGAGCAAGATTGCAACCGCCTTTGCGTCGGTCGGCATCATTCTCGCCGCCACGTATCTCCTCTGGATGATCCAGCGAGTCGTCTTCGGGGTCCCCGATCCGCACCATCTCCCGAAACTCAAGGATCTCAACCAACGGGAACTTGTCACCCTGGTGCCGCTGGTCCTGTTGGTGTTTTGGATCGGGCTCTATCCGAATCCGGTCGTCAGTCGGATGCACCAGAGCGTGACTAACACCATTGCCTCCATGTCTCGCGCGAAGGTCGCGCCGACTGCCCCCCCCTCTGCCGGCGAGACAGCGCCACTGCTGGCGGATAGTGGAGAGCAGCTGAAGACCCAAGGCCCATCGCGATGAGTCAGTACGGCACCGACCTCCTGGCCCTGCTTCCCGAACTTATTGTTGTCGTCACAGCCTGTTTCATCATTGCGTTGGATCCCATCACTCCCGCCTCGCGACGAGATATCCTGGCTTGGCTGAGTGTAGGTGCCCTTGCCCTCTGTCTTGGGATTACCGGCTGGCAGATCAGCATGCTGAATGTTCGTGTGTCTGCGTTTAGCGACTTGGTGGTGATCGATCCCTATGCCAGGTTCTGGAAAATTCTCCTCTTCTGCGTGACCGGCGTGACGATCGTACTATCGCTGCCCTATCTGAAGGCGGAGCGCATACACCTTGGCGAATACTACGGGTTCATCCTCCTCGCCCTCTCCGGTATGATGGTCATGGTCTCCGGTGTCGACTTGCTCACGATTTACCTCGGCACCGAGCTGATGTCCATCTCGCTCTATGTATTGACCGGCCTCAACCGGTCTAAGCCTCGCTCGCTGGAGGCCTCAGCCAAATACTTCGTCCTGGGCGCCTTCTCCTCGGGAATTCTGTTGTACGGCATCTCGTTACTCTACGGCCTGGCCGGTAGCACCCAGCTGGCATCGATCGCAGGGGCCATCGGGACTCGCGGGGCGGACGATCCCCTCGTGCTGATCGCCACGGTTCTGATTGCCGTCGGCTTCGGCTTTAAGCTCGCCGCGGTGCCATTCCATATGTGGACGCCCGACGTCTATCAAGGCGCCCCGACCTCCGTCACGGCTTTCATGGCGGTGGCGGCAAAAGCCGCCAGCTTTGCCGCATTCATCCGTGTCTTCGTCGAAGGGCTCGGCGGGCTCAAGGCAGATTGGTCGGTCCTGTTCCTGCTCATCTCCATTGTCACTCTGGTGTTGGGTAATGTCGTCGCCATCGTGCAGACCAACATCAAACGGATGCTGGCCTACTCCAGCATCGTGCACGCCGGCTACGCGTTGATCGGTTTTGTGGCGGCAGGCCGTGGAGTCGGCGCGTCCGGGGGAACGCCCGGCCTCGCGAGCGTCATGATTTATCTCACCATCTATTCATTCATGACGCTCGGCGCTTTCGCCGTCATCGGCATGCTCAGGAAAGGCGGGGTCGAGGGAGAAGAAATCGAAGATTTCGCGGGACTCGCAAAGCGGCAGCCACTCGCAGCCTTTTTCATGCTGGTTTTCATGGGCTCACTCGCGGGCATTCCGCCGACCGCTGGCTTCATCGCAAAATTCTATGTGTTCATGGCGGCAGTCGAAGCAGGGTTGGCCTGGCTCGCCGCCATCGCCCTGATCTTTGCCGCCGTATCGGCCTACTACTACATGCGGGTCGTGATGGTGATGTATATGCGCGATCCGAATCCTTCCTCCGTCGAGCCAGCACGCCTGGTGACCTCGCCTGCCTTATCGTTCGTGTTGGCCTGTGCCGTCGCTGGCGTGATTCTGTTCGGCATCTTTCCTAACCCTCTCGTCAGCTTCGCGCTCCAATCCGTCCTGACTCTCAAATAATCCTCTCACCGGAGACGATATGCTCAACAGGTGCACGAGCGGGCAACTCGTGCTACGTTGGTGACAAGCCCTTCACTTATTGCGCCACATGCAACCCTTTCGTTTTCTCCGAGACCTCGTACGATCGTTTCTGCGCCATGGGTGCGCCAGTCTGGCTGCCTCGCTCGCATTTTTCTCTCTGCTCTCCCTCTTTCCTCTCGTCTTCCTTTTGCTCTACGGCCTGAGTTTCGTGGTGAGTCAGGAGGTGATCGGGGAACAGGTTCTCCTCAGTTTTCTCAAGGGCTTCCTCCCCTCGCTGGGAGAACATGTCGTCAAGGAATTGCATCGGGTAAGCGCCTTAGAAACCGTCCGATGGGCCGTATTTCTGACGTTCGCCTGGTTCGGCACGTTGGTCTTTTATGAACTCGACTATGCATTGAATGTCGTATTCGAGAGCGCTCGGAGGCGCCATCCCCTCATCTCAATCGGCATCGCCGTCGCGTCGCTCGCTGTGACCGAACTTGTGTTGCTACTCTCTTACGGCGCGACCCAAATCGTCAATATCTTAACGGGCTACGTGCCAAGACTCTGGGGACTCGACCTCCTGGCCCTCGCAGCCCACGATCTGTTTCTCACCTATACGCTGCCCTTCGCCCTGGCCTTTCTCGCGGTCACGGGATTATACCGGTTCGTTCCACGGCGGCGGCCGCAATGGCGTGAAGCAATGATCGGGGCGCTGACGTTTAGTGTGCTCTGGGTCGCAGCCAAACTCGTATTCGTGACCTATAGCACCTACGCGACGGTGTATGCCCACCTCTACGGATCTCTCCTGGAAGTCATCCTCCTACTCTTATGGGTGTACTACTCCGCGGCCCTCTTGCTGATCGGCGCAGAGGTCGCCCACCACCTCCAACAACAGGCGCAGGTACGGTCCGCCGCAGCCACGAGAGTTGCTCAGCCAGAGTCAGCTTTGCCGAATGGTCCAGCGGCATAAGAAGACTGGTTTGTCTGGTTCATCTGGTCTATTTCGTTCATTTGGTTGAACAAATTCCAAACAAAATAAACCAAACAAACCAGATCAACCAGAAAGACAAAATCAGACTGTCGGCTTCTGGACTTTTACTGGCGGGGATATCCCTTCGTGGCTAAAATAACAATCGGTCATAAAAGGGAATCGTCTTATGTTCGAAGACTTCAGCAAAGACATGCTCATGCTCGGCGGCACCGTGATCGGTTTCATCGCAGCCATGTTGTCGGTCGTAGAAAAACTGTTGGATTTCCGGAACCGGGTGACATCGAAGAAGGAGCGAAAATCGCCTTCCTTACCCGAACGTCCGGTCTCCGACTCGTCTCCCACGATCGATTTCTTTTCGTCAAAGCCCTTTCGGGGTGTTTCCTATCTCCTCTTGTACGAAACCAGCGTGATCATCGCAGCAGGCCTGCTCCTCAACTACGTTGGACTCACATTGAGTCGCCATCTGGAGAGCATCCTGTTTCTCGACATGACCGGGACCGCCCTGGTCGCATTCCTCTTGGGTCCCTGGTGGGGTGCCATCGCCGCCCTCCTTTCGAACTCTGTTGTGAACTGGTTGCTGTACCCGGAAACCGGAGCGGATGTGGTGATTTTTCCCTGGTCGCTGGTGAGTATGACCGGCGCGTGTTTTTGGGGTTGGATGGCCAGACAAACAGGCTTTCAAAAGTATCTTCGCACCGGGCGCAGTTCCGCCCTGTCCCATGCCTGGTTCCTTTATATCTTTGGGGTCGGCGGCGCGCTTGCCATGAGCCTGCCGGGAACCTTTGTCCAAGCTGCACTGGATGAGCAAACGACCTTTGCCTTGAACCCCGCCGTCGCCGAATCAATGAGCCTACGCGTACTCCAATGGGAACATGCGGTGCACCTCTATCTCGAATCCTTACTCGGGATTACCTGGGGGGAAAGTCTGAGCTGGTGGATGGTGAATTGGTTCCAGAATTGGATTCGCTACATTCCCGACAAAACCATGAGTGCGGCTATTGCGCTCGTGGTCCTCAAGTACGGGTATCCCCTATTTGAACGGGAGCTGATTCATGGCGGACCGGAGGGAGCGCGTCCGAACGACGAACGTATTCTGCCGTTGGTGTTGGGATTGCTCTATGCCCTTCCATTCGCCGCCTTGCTCAGCAGCGAAACTTACGGAGGAGCGGCCTATTGGCCTCTGTGGGCATTGCCGTGGCTGTTGATTCTGGGGGGCTATGTCTACTTGCGCTACTGGGGCACAGGCGAGGCTGCCTTGCAGGCAGCGAGACTACAACGTGCTGAGCGCTATGCCCGCGCGCTGAAACAGATCGGCAGGGAAGCCTCTCATGAGTTCTGCAAGCGGTTGACCTTCATGACGCTGATCGTCAGTTTGCTCTTTGCTCTCTGTCTCCCCATTCTCTTGACAGATTTCTACCGCGCCACCTTCAAGTTCTTCTGCGTCGTCTATGGATTTTTGCTCGTGGTTCAACTCGTGCGTATTTCCATTGCGCAAAATATTTCCATCGCCCGCGCGAACGATTGAACGTGAGATGTGAAACGTAAAACGTGAAAGGACAAACTCTTTCAACCTCCTGATGTTTCCCCCACCTTTTACGTTTCACGTTCTGTGCAGCTGCAGAAAATGTGCAATGGCCGATCGAGTGACGAGTCCTACGATCTCTTCGTTCTCCATCACGATGAGACGATCCCATCCACCCTGGGCCATATGTTCCATCGCCTGTATGACGGACCAGTCCGGATGGATACAGAAGGCCGGCGACGCTGGGTGCATGATCTCGCGAACGTGACGCCATCGCCAGAGCCCTGTGGGAAGAGACTGCACGTCCCGCACTCTGACCATCCCGAGAACCTGCCCCTCTTCGCATACTGGAAATCCACCAAATCCATGCGGGATAAAGTATCGATCGACCGCGTCCTGCACACTCATTTCCGGTAGCAGGGTCACGACGCGGTGGACCATGACCTGGCGAACCGTCACCGACGCCAACGAAGTCCGCTGGGTTGCCTGCCGCCTGCTTGCCAGGGCTGCTGAAAAGAGGAATACGCCGATAAAGATGAGCCAGCCCCCGTTTGTCGCGATGGACTGTCCCAGAGCACCGGACCAGGCCCCCACCATCAAGACCGCACCGATCAACCCAAGAGCCACGCCGAATCCTAGTCCCGCGAGCGCGGCCTGACTAGTCGCTCGATTGAAATCCTTGTTCCAGGCCCATAGTCCAGCCCGTAAGACACGTCCGCCATCTAACGGAAACCCCGGGATCAGATTGAACAGTCCGAGCTGCACATTCACCATGCCGAGCAAGCTCCCGATAACGACGAGTCCTTGGAATCCGGATTGCGCGAACAATGAATCCACCACCATGACTCCAACGAGGCAGACAGCCCCCAGGATGAAACTCACGAGCGGTCCTGCCATCGCGATCAAAAACTCGGCCCGAGGATTGGGCGGTTCCTTTCCCATGTGCGCGACCCCTCCAAAAATGAACAAGGTAATCTGCCGGATAGGAATCTGGTAGCGTAGCGCCACATAGGAATGCCCCAATTCATGGAGCAGGACGGAGAGGAACAACAACAGGGCGGCAATGCCACCCATGCCCCAATAGCGCAGAGTCGACAGGCCAGGCAACGTCTCCGGCAAATAGCCCATCGCCAATGACCAAGACACAAAGAAGAACACCACAAACCAGGAGGCATGCAGGTGAATCGGAATGCCGAGCGCACGGCCGATTCTCCAATTGGGCAAAGCCATGTGTCCACCGTAACAGTGGGGGAATTCGAGCGTCAACTCGGCTTGCGGGGCGAGGTTGGCGGGAAAAGCGAGACAAGCGGGACGGGCGAGATGGGCAGGACAAGCGAGTGTTCGAAGTCCGACGTTTTCGGAACTTCGAACCCCGAGCTTCGAATCGCGCCTGTCCCTCCTGAAATGTGCGTGCGCACAAGAGTTTTTCCACAGCTTGCTCGATATCTCTTCCGGTATACTAGTCACTATGCGACTGCGCGATTTCTCACGGATACTGTGCTTCGCTCTCACGATGCTGCTCACGACGGCGATGCCTTCGTTCACACAGGCCCAAGTCATCAAGTCAGGCCCGTCTTCCTGTCCGGGAGTCGCGTTGACGTTCGATCTCTGCCCGGTGCGGAATGGAGCGGGCTACGATCAGGCATTGATCGACTATCTAATTGAACAGAAGATCCCTGCCACCTTCTTCATGTCCGGAAAATGGATCACGAAACACGATCAGCAAGTACGGGTCCTTCTCCAGATCCCGTTCTTTGAAGTCGGCACCCACGGGGAAGTCCATGCCCATCTGCCGCTCCATTCAGCAGACGAGCAGAAACAAGAAATTCTCGGACCAGTTCGTCTGCTCAAAGCTAAGTACGGTCATGACGCAACATTGTTTCGCCCTCCCTATGGGGAATTCAACGACGACACCGTCAAGGTGACCCGCGCCCTCGGCCTCCAGTTCATTCTCTGGAATGTCGTGTCCGGCGATCCCGACCCTGCGCTCACGGCGATCCAGATCGAGGACCGACTGAATACGTTAGTTCGGAAGGGGAGTGTCATTGTGATGCACGCCAATGGGAAGGGCAGACATACGCATGAGGTCGTGCAAGACCTGCATCAGCAGCTTTTGCCCCGGCGGAACCTCACCCCCATGACCATGAGCGATCTCTTAATCTGTAATGGCCAG
This sequence comes from Nitrospira sp., assembly GCA_043745235.1. Taxonomy (GTDB): domain Bacteria; phylum Nitrospirota; class Nitrospiria; order Nitrospirales; family Nitrospiraceae; genus Palsa-1315. The sequence continues at coordinate 21,778 of JAYTTD010000179.1, forward strand.
GCAGCCCCATGACTGACCCGGTTGTTCGGCCCATGACGGCGGAGGATCGGGTAGCCGTCATGGCGTTGCTCGCCGATTCCGATCCGTGGAAACGGCTAGGCTACCAGGCCAGTGATTGGGAGAGCTATTTCAGACCGTTCCCACAGGGACGTGACAGCTACGTCGTGGACCAGAACGGCAAGGTGGCCGGTATCGCGGTCGTTCGTCAGAAATTCCTGCTCGGCGACTATGTCGAACTGCTTGGAGTGGCGGGCTGGGCGAGAGGTAAGGGGCTAGGGGGACTGTTGCTCACCCACGTCGAAACAACTGTTTTCGCGAGAGCGAAGAACCTGTTCGCCTGCGTATCCGATTTCAACAATCAGGCCCGGCACTTTTACAAGAGGCAGGGCTACCAGGAGATCGGCCCCATGCCGAACTTTCTGATTCCTGGCAGTGCGGAGATTCTGCTGCGAAAAACGTCGGGACCGGCAAGGGAGAAGAGTCAATAGTCATGGGTCACTCGTCAATGGCAAGAGACCCCACGCAGATTTCTTCACCTTTACCAATGACCCTTGACCATTGACTGAGAGCCATACCATGCGAGTCAAAAAATTTCTCCACACCAGAATGCGGGTCAGCGACATGGAGCAGACGATCAATTTTTACACCAACGTCCTCGGGCTGGAGGTCCTGGAGCGGAAGGTCTCGCCGCGTGGCTCTCATCTGGCTTTTCTCAAGGTGCCCAACAGCGAGGAGCTGATTGAGCTGACCAGTTTCCCGCCGAGCGGGCCGGTGATAGTGCAGGAAGATCTTGTCCACCTGGCATTTCAAGTAGAGAGTCTCGACGAGACTCTCGTGTCGCTCAATTCGATGGGGGTCAAGGTCACGGATGGCCCCACGCAAACATCTTCAGGCAGCCGCTTCATTTTCATCGATGCCCCTGACGGTTACGAAGTTGAACTCATCGAACGCCCGCCGGGGACCGCGATCGTGTAGTTGGAAAGGAGCGTGTCGAGCCCATGTCCTCATGCACTGTCAACCAGCGACCCTCTTCTCGACTCCGGCTCATTGGCACACTCGCCGGTTTCCTTCTCCTTCTGGCCTCGCCTTCCTGGTCCGCCTCCGTCTGCTATGACGAAAAATTTTATCCCTCCGTCATGCGGCTTGAGAAAATCGAACCAGGCGTTCGGGTGTTGCTAGGTGGAAAGTTTTTCAACGAAGGAGGACAGAGCTATCCAAAAGAACGGTTGGCTTTGCAATATTCCGAGGTGAACGGTTGGAAGCAGGATAAATCATTTTCTTGCAGTGACGGTGAGTCTTGCCTGCCGAAAGTGAACCGAGACAAACCCGGCATTCCCCCCATCACGCTGTCAAAGGAAGAGGCTGTTGCCCTTGTCCCCCGCTTACAGGAGGCCGATGAGATCGAGCAGACAGTGTCCGCCTGGACCGAACATAACGGAGCCGTCTGGTTCGGCATATCCTTTTATGCAGGGGAAGGAACCAACGGAATTGGCGGGGTTGGACGATATGATCCGAAGTCTGGACAAACTGTGATCAGAAGACCGAAAGTTCTTTTAGAGTCTTCGATCAATCACATTGTGCACCACGGGCAATGGCTATGGCTGGGGACAACCGGATACTACGAGTGTATTGGCGAACCTCCTGCCCATGGCCTCATCCGGTATGAGTGGACTACTGATCGGATCGAAACTTTCGAGGGGAAAGATGACGGTCCGTGCGGATTCGTGATCCACGACCTTCTGCCGGAAAAGCAATACCTGTGGGTAGCCACAGATCTCGGGCTGTCCCGATGGGACCGCCAATCGAAGAAGTGGGCGCATTATGTGCCCGATTTGGCAGCTTCCCCTCCCATGCGCCCGACAACCTGCGCCGCACTCTACACCAGTCTGTTGAAACTTCTTCCCAAGACGTTTGACCCTCAACATGACTTGACCATTTTTTATTCGCAGTTATTTGATCCTCTGAAACGCTTTCGCCCGCAGTTCTTCACCAGCTATGTCAAGGCAATGCCTCCGGCCGACTGGGGGTGCGACGAACTGAAATTCCTGGCCGAAGGCATGCAAGATTTTCAGGCCCTGAAGACCAATCTGCTCAGCCATCGCCCGGTTGGAAGCCCGCACTTCAAATGTATACTGGAAGGGTTTGGTGGCAAGAAGAGCCGCGACCTGGAGTGGCGCGACTTATTACTTTCAGCGTTTGAAAAGCCAGGCGAGATAAGTGAGTACCGCGACGACGGTGTCCTGCGTTTCTTGAGTGACTTTCCTGGAGACACCAAAGCTGGCGAGGCGCTGGCTCACCGTCTTCAGACGGCATCGAATCCTTGGCAGGAAGCCGAGCTGCTCCCGGCGATGCTCGGGAGCAAGAGCGTCCCACATCTAATTCAGGCACTTGATCGGTTCAGGAACAAAGAGCGCTCCGACCATATCCTTCACGCCCTTATCAAGGCGCTCGTGCAAGCCACACACGTGTCCATCAGCCCGAACGACGTCATCACATCCGTCCCGCCGAACGCCGAGCCGGACAAATATGAGGTGAGTGATAAAGCGCTGCCGCGTGTGGTGCTCCACTGGAAAAAGTGGTGGGAGACCCACAAAGCTCAATATGGCGCGGGACCAGTTCGACCGGAACCCAAACAACCAGAGAAGAACGTCATGAGTAACGCCAAGGCAATAGAGCCGAAGGTGACCCTCTCGGCGCCAACTGCTACACTATCCATCGGAACGGTCTATACGCTAGCTGCCACGGTCAAGAATCTTGCCGACCCTGCGAATCCTTCCCTTGTTAATTTCCCCCTGAGGTTTCAATTGATCGGTGGACCCCATGCCGACCTCGTGAAGCCATTGCACGGCGTGACCGACTCGAAGGGAACGGTCACGTTCAACTACAGCGGAACCCGATCCGGCAAAGACAAGATTACAGTCACCCATGAAGGTGACGAGAGCTTCATGGAAGAGGTGTACACTGAAGTCACTTGGGGAGGACCTGATCTGGTTGTGTCCTTCTTTATTCCCCCGGTCCTCATGTCCGGGGGAGGCAAAACATTTTTCGTATCCGATTGGACGCAGAACATCGGCATCTTCCCTGCCACCGCATCCACGACGCGGTACTTCCTGTCAACAACCAACCCTGCGAACTCAGCCAAGGCACGTGTAATCGGGGAACGAACCGTTCCGGCACTGGGTCCCGGCGAGCACAGCGACGTAACGCGACACCCACTTACGCTTCCCAGCGACTTGCCGACTGGTACTTATTATCTGGCCGCTTGTGCCGATGCTTCCAGCAAGGTTCTGGAGGCAGATGAACAGAACAATTGTTCGTTTCATAAAATTCCAGGACAGGCCGTGATCGTCGCGCCCTCGATTTCGATCGAGAAGGCAGTGGAATAAATCTGGCTACCCATCCCTGCTTGCCCCGCTGTACACCCGTACAATCTCCCCATGCCACTGAATGTGAAGGGCGTGAAGATCACCGATGGCTCGACTTAGACCTCCTCCGGCAGTCGCTTCATCTTCATCGATGCCCAGGATGGCTATGAAATCGAACTCATCGAACGGCCAGCCGGCGTAGCCATCGTGTAGAGACAAGTCAACGGTCATTGGTCAATGGTGCAGTATTCCGCCCAGTAACTATTGGCCATTGACCAAGTACCCTCCTCACCCGTTGGCCTATTACCAATTGCTTTCCACCCAATGACTATTGACCAGTGACGATTGACCAAGTACCCTCCCCACCATTGACGATACCTTCCCTAAAAGGAGAGCAGAGGAATGAAGAACGGATTTTTTCGCGGGCATGGGCTGGGCAATGACTATGTGGTGATGGATCTCAAAGAACTGTCGTTCTCGCTCACCCCCTCACGGATCAAAGCCATCTGTGATCGCAACTGGGGCCTCGGCAGTGATGGAATCCTTGCGCTGGTTCCATCAAAGCACGCAAACTTTGGCCTGAGGATCTTCAACCCTGACGGCAGCGAAGCGGAAAAATCCGGTAACGGCCTACGCATCTTTGCCCGCTATCTTCACGCCACCGGCAAGACGAAAAAAAAGCACTTCACCGTCGAGACCAAAGGCGGGTTGGTGACGATTGCGCTGCATGTGGACCGGCATGGGGATGCGAGCTCCGTCACCGTCGAAATGGGCCGGGCCACGTTCCAGCCTGCCGCACTTCCTTGTACTCTCACGACTCACGAATTGATCGAACAGCCCATCGACGCCGCAGGCCGATCCCTCACCTTCACCGGCGTGAGTGTGGGGAATCCCCACTGCGTCGTCTTCAAACCAGCCGGACAGTCCTGGTCGCGCGAGGATTTCTTGAAATTGGGACCGGCATTAGAGAGCCATGCCTTCTTTCCGAAGCGAACGAACGTTCAACTCGCCGTACCGACCGGCCCAAAAGAACTGTTTATCCTGATCTGGGAGCGCGGGGCCGGTGAAACTCAGGCCTCCGGGTCCTCCTCCTGCGCCGCTGCGAGTGCGGCCGTCAGGCTCGGGCTGGTGAAAAGCCCTGTCACGGTGAAGATGCCGGGAGGCCACCTCAATATCGAGGTCGCCGCGGACTTCAGCCTCACGATGAAGGGTCCGGTCGCGGAAGTCGCGCGTGGAAACCTCAGCCCCTCCTTTGTGCGTGGCCTGCGCTGAGCGAGCCATCAGCCGTCCGCTTTCAACCTCAGTCCCCAGACCGAGTTGCCCCGGAGTGCCTCGGGCCTTAGAATGTTGCCATACAGGCATCCTTCACTTGCTAACCGCTGAAGGCTGACAGCTCATGGCTACTTCTGCCACCCTCCAATCCAAACTCGACCACCTCCCAGACCAGCCGGGGGTCTATCTATTCAGGGACGAGCAGGGCGAATTGCTCTACATTGGGAAGGCTGCAGTTCTGTCGAACCGCGTGCGGTCCTACTTTCAAAAAGGGACCGACCACTCCCCGAAAAACACCGTCCTAGTCAGCCACATCTCAGACCTCGAAACGATCGTCACCCGCTCAGAGCTCGAAGCGCTCATCCTTGAAAGCAATTTGATCAAGCAGCATCGGCCCCGGTTCAACGTCGTCTTACGGGACGACAAGCAATACCCCTACCTTCGCCTGCCGATAAAAGAGGACTTCCCGCGCCTCTCCATCGTCCGCCGCGTGCAACAAGACGGCGCACTCTACTATGGCCCCTACACGCCGGCAGGCGCCTTGCGGGAGACATTGAGAGTCATCAAGAAAGCCTTCCCCTTGGCCACTTGTACGATCGAGATCGACGGCAAGGCGGAGCGAGCCTGTCTCGAATTCGAAATCAAACGGTGCATGGCACCCTGCACCGGCAATCAATCGAAAGAGGATTACCGCCACATCGTCGCACAGGTCCGCCAGTTTCTCGAAGGACGTGACCATGAATTGCTGGACGACTTGCGCGCCCAGATGGAAATGGCGGCGACACGTGAGGAATTCGAGGAAGCGGCGCGCTTGCGTGACCGTCTCTTCAACATCGAACGCACGCTTGAGAAACAGCGTATCACCCAAACGACGACGACCGACCAAGATGTGATCGGCCTGGCGCGGCAAGGCACAGCCGTCGACCTTCAGATCCTCTTCGTGCGCGGGGGCCTTCTGATCGGACGGAAAGATTTCTTTTGGCCCCATGCAGCCGATGCCGGCGACGAGGAGCTCGTTCGATCCGCCATTGAACAGTTCTACAACAAAGACGGTCAACCGCCCAAAGAGCTGCTCATCCCCACCGGCCTCGACGACGTGACGGTGATCGAAGAGTGGCTCTCAGGCAAACGGGGGAACGCCGTCCGCCTCGTGGCGCCTGAGCGAGGAGTCAAACACCAATTGCTCCTCCTGGCCGAAGAGAATGCCGCCGCCGCCGCCGCCAATCATCTACGAGACGAAGAAATAGGACGGCAAGCGGTTGAAGAACTGAAGCGGCTCGTACGACTGAGCCTCGCGCCTCGGCGCATCGAAGGATTCGACATTTCGAACACCATGGGCAACCAATCTGTCGCGTCTATGGTCGTATGGGAAGACGGCCAGATGAAGAAAGCCGACTACCGCCGATTCAAAATCCAAACTGTGATTGGTGCCAACGATTTTGCCAGCATGCAGGAAGTCGTCACGCGTCGCTATGGAGACAGCGAGGGTCTCGCGCGCCCGGATCTCATCCTCATCGACGGAGGACTAGGCCAGCTTGCCGCAGCCATGGAAGGGCTGAAACAGGTCGGCCATCAGGACCTGGCGATTATCGGATTGGCCAAGGCACGCGGCGAGAAGGACGAGCGGATCTTCCTGCCTGGCCGAAAGAATCCTATCGTGCTTCGCGCGAACTCCCCGGCCACCCATCTCGTGCAACGCATCCGTGATGAGGCCCATCGATTTGCGATCACATTCCACCGCAAGCTACGCGGTAAAGCTTTGATGGCCTCGCAATTGGATCAGGTGATTGGCATCGGCGAGATCAAGCGGGCTCGCCTGCTCAAACAATATGGCAGCCTGGCAAATATCGCTGCCGCCACGGACAACGAATTGACGGCAGCCGGCCTCAATGTCAAGACCGTCGCGGAGATGCGGAAAGCGCTCGCGAAATCCACTCCGTCTCGCAGTTGAAAGCGGCCATCCCTCGTATACACACTTCCCACACATTTACAGGGTACCGCGTAGACTCGCATTGAGTGCGCTGTTGGATGCAGACTGTCTTGATTGGCAGATAATCTGCTAGCCGTGAATTCTTAGGACGGTTCAGATCGGTGATCTGGCTCGCTTCAAAACATAAATTTGAAGCTGAATGTTCCCAGGTGGATATGGGCATGGTAGTTCCCGTTCACGGTCGGGTTGAGATTGCCGGCAACCGCGCGAGATTCGTAGAGCCACTCCTGAAAGGCGACGTCAAAACCGATGGCCTTCGGCCAGGGCAATGCGCCTGGCTGACCCCCGCACACCATCATCCCTAAAAAGCGCCCACCCTCTTTACATAAGAATCCGGCCCCGATCGAAATGGCGTGGGACGGAAGTGAGGCGACGGCTGGATTGAATGTCGTGTTGGGAACCGGATCTTCTGTACGCGTGTACCCGGAACGAAGCGCCACATCCCAACGGGGGAGCCAGGAAGGATCGAGCCATTTGTATTCGGTGCCGATCGCCACGACCGGCACGGTCTTCCATTGCTGCGGCTGCGGGATAACCCCGCCTGAGGAGAGATGGACGTCGAGATCACGATTCGACTTCCACCCGACATATTCCACGTCGAGTTCCAGTTTCCATTCCCGCTCACTCGTACGGACTGGCCAGATCGCAATGGCTCCTGTATATATCTGTGGAAGGACGAGATTGGCGGACGCATCGGCGACCTTCGCCCCGTTGACCAACAACGATCCACTTAACGGCACCACCGCCTGGGTACGGTAGACCAGCCCGATGGAGGCGATCGGTTTACCATCGCTGTTTCTCAGTGGTGTATAGAGTAGGCTGAAGTTTGCGCCGGCCCCTGTTCCTTTGCCGTTGAGTTCGACAGCAGCCCCCCCGGCGCCCACTTGTTTCTGCTCGATATGTCCCTGTCCAAGAAAACTAGCGAAGGTATAGATGTCTGCGCCTACCCCGATGGCCAACTGATCATTCAGCTTATAGGCCACGGTTGGCTTGATATCGATAAGCGGAAGCGCTGCAGAAGTGACGGCGGTATTGAAGGGGCCATCCAGGGGATAGCGGATGTTCAAACCGAACGGCGAGGTGAGACCGAGTCCGACCGTCACGTTCGACAAGCTAGTCCATCCAAAAGATCCTAGGTTCGCACTCACATAGGAGTAGCTCGGCGGGGGATTCGCAATACTTCCCCCAAAGTCCCCTCGACTGTCTATTCCGGTCGGGCTATTGAACTTGATGGACCCTCCGACCAGGGTTGTCCCGGTGAGCACTTGGACTCCACTCACTTGGCTCAGCCCGGCCGGGTTGTAATGAATTGCGGAAGGGTCGTCAGCCTGGGCGCTGAAGGCATTTCCTTGCCCGGCTGCCGCGGCACCTTGCGGTTGGAACCGGGTAGCCTGAGCAGAGGTAATTGATGGGAGCAAGAAAGCCACCATCATGACCACTGAACACAAGATCCAGCTCATGGTTTCCTACTGCCTTTTGAAGGACACATAACCGGGCAATGTTACCGATAAGTGGAACAGCTTGATAGAGCCATTTGGCTTTGTTCAGGCAGAAGAATGAAAGTATTTCTTCTTGTGCAAGATGAGCGTATAATTATCTTAAATATTCAGACTCCCGTCCAATATGAGGGGTGTTATGGCACTAACTTTCAAATACCCTCTCCCAGGTCAGCTGTTCGAGAATTTTTCAAAGCAGGAATGCCAGCATGTGCTTGAAATTTTCCACTACGCAGCTCAAGCAGAATCCTCTGAGGACGTTAGAGACGTACTGATTCGGTTTAAGGGGCTTTTCCCATTTGATCATCTACTCGGTGGGCTCGCACGCCTCAGTCCTAGTGGGAAGTTTGAGGGTTTCTCGAACGTTGTCAATGTGAGCTATCCAGACGAATGGCTCTACCTCTACTGGAAAAACGGATATGCCGACATTGATCCTGTGTTCCGAGCGGCCTCCCATTCTCCCGGCACCCAGATTTGGAGACAGACCTACCGATCCGCGACATCCAAAGATGAACTAGACTTTATCGAAACCGCCAGAGGATTTGGTTTAGGTGACGGAATTACCACCAGTTCAGTTGACCCCACTTGCGGCCTCGCCACGTTTTATTCTTTTGCGGGAGGGGAAGGGGTCGATGCTGAGCGGTATGCTCAACTTGTGCATTACCTCGGACACCATCTCCATCTTGCCCTCCTGAGAACAGCGAGGAAGAATGCGCCTTCGACGGATAAATGTGTGAAAGAACTGTCCCCACGAGAAGTGACTATCCTGAACTGGATAAAGAACGGCAAGACGAACTGGGAAGTCGGCCAGATTCTTGGGGTCACGGAACGGACGGTGCGATTTCATCTCGCGAGCATCTTTTCAAAACTCGATGTGACCTCCCGCTCACAGGCAGTCGCTGCAGCCATGGAGCATGGTCTTCCTGTCCTGCATGGTCTTCCGAGCGCAGTCTGATCACTCCTTCTGACGGGTTCCTTCACCGATATCGGTGAAGGGGGCAACCCCACTATACTCTTTCCGTCATCTCCGTCGTGGCTGGCTCCATGGTGTACAGCCACTCGAGCATCTTTGGTCGCTTAGACGCTGCTGTCGACCGAAACTCGTCGAGGTCGAGCAGCGCTCCAACCGAGAGCGCATTCGCTGGAGGAAGTGCGACGGGAGCACCGATCGCATGACAGGGCCACCCTATCCACTGCACGACACGCAGAAGTCTGCTTTCAACAACGAGATAGGTGTATCGAATATTGTTTGCGAGAGTCCACTGGTACATGCCTTTGAAAATAGTCCTCATCAGTTTTGCGGAGAGACCTTGATCGGTAATCGTAGGATCTACGGCCAACCGGGTAATTTCAGCGGTATCGAGATCCTTACGAACGGGATGTGAGCCGACCAAGCATCCGCTGAATTCGCTTTCCAGCATAAATGGGAACGGAGCAGGTGTCATCCGTACCATTCCTAATAGCTTGTGCTGTCTAGAGAAAATACCTATAGAAGTACTCCAGGCATCATAAACATCGGATTCGAGTTGGTCTTTTCTCTCCGGTACCCACTCCAGCTTCTCGGCAAACACTCTATGCCGCAGATGATAGGCTTGCCGTAATTCCTCCTCGTTTTCGAGCGTCTTGACCAAAAATTCCCCCTCGTAGAAGGCAATCTGTCGCGCTTCCTGTATGGGTCCGTCATTCATGGGCACCTCCAATTGGTTGAAATTGCAACGGCAATGCGTAACCGGGCCGAATAGTTCCAAATTTGTGACGCATCCGTCACCTGGCGGATCCGCCAGGTGACGGATGGATGGCAGTCGCGTACTACTTAAAGTGTTTCCTGAGAACTAAGGATCTCAGGTAAAAAAGACTTCGTTGATGTTCCGCGTGGCATGATTTGGGAAGGACATCCCAGCTGATGAAAGAACGACGGGGACTCCAGATTCTTGACGGGTTTTGGCAATCTCACGGCAAGCCGACGCAGCAGTATGCGTCTCTCGCTCAAGGGATTTCCTGGGACACAACTGAGCCTGTTGCTCTCCTGCTACGTGAACAGGCTGGAGGTAATCTCGCTTCTGCCCTCAAGGCATCCGAGCAACGATTAACCGCGCTGCTGCACGATCGCAGTCGCATCGCCCTGGAACTGCACGATTCTGTCTTGCAGGCGCTGTATGCGATCGGGTTGAGCCTTGCGCAATCTCCTGAATTGCGCAAGGATGCGCCACCCGCTCTGCCGCATTCCCACGGTCAGGCGGCTGACCAGCTCAACCGGCTTATTCAAGACATTCGACATATGATTCTGAATGTGGAGTCCGACACCATCGATCCGTTTCGGCTGGTTTCCGAGTTACAGGGGCTCGCCCAGACCTGTGAACGGGTGAGCGGGTTACAGATTCGTGTGGCGGTTACTTCTGCGGCTGAGGAGATTCTGACCGGCGAAGAAGCGCGTGAACTCGTTGCAATTGCCAGGGAGGCTTTGAGTAATTGCGTCCGTCACGCCAAGGCCACAGAGATTGTGATCGCCCTTCGGCACATCGGCTCACGAGTACGATTGCGCATTTGCGACAACGGATCAGGTTTTGAAATCGGGCAGGGACAGGCGAAGAAAGGCATTGGGTTCTCGCAGATGGAGTTTCGAGTTCGGAAGATCGGTGGCCGCCTGAATATCCAATCTACGGTGGGTCGAGGCACATGTATCACCGCTGACGTGTATCTTGAACCGGTACTCACAACGATATGAAACACCCACGCACCCATCGTGTCACGGCCTCACCACCGAACGCCCTTGATCGAAACGTGCGCAGGAGCAACAAGACAGAGGCAATAGGTTTCTCTGAGTCAGCCATCTACTTGGGGGAGCCAATTGAGCATTGCTACCGTGTACTCCTGGAGACCTCCAGTAGTCCGATCCTGCTTCTCTCTCCTGAATCCATCATTCTGGGGTGGAACCGCGCAGCCGAAACAGTCTCTGGCTGGATGGCCGACAAAGCGCTGGGTCGCAGCTATGTGGAACTGTGCCTCCAGGTGGAGACGCGTGAGTCGTTCCTGACCACACTCGCGCAGGTCGCTGTGGGAAGGGAGGTGAGGGGGCTTGAGGTCCCTCTCCTGGCACGCACTGGGTCACAGACGATGCTCTCCTGGAATATCTCGCGGGTGCTGAGGACTCACGGAGACTTAATCGGTCTCGTGGCCATCGGGACTGCCGTCGTCCCGAATACCCAGATACAAGAAGGACTCCAGCTGGCCCAGGCCCAAATACGCAGCGAGGCTCGACTCGCACAGAGGGCTGTAGAAGAAGAACGGCGAAGAATTGCGCGGGAGTTGCACGATGAGTTTGGGCAGGCTTTGACAGGCTTGAAGTTCGATCTGGCATGGTTCGGCACGAGGCTGACGCAATCGTCTGCTCCAACCGGCAGGGTAGATCTACTGAACAAAGTCCAGGCCATGTCGGGATCAGTCGACGCACTCTTGGAATCCGTTCGCGCGACAGCAGCAGCTCTGCGCCCTGCGATACTGGACGATCTCGGACTGGTCCCGGCGTTGGAATGCCTCGTCACGACGTTCCAGCTTCGCACGGGTGCGCAATGCACGCTGGATGTGGCCCCGGAGTTGTCATCCATCGCGCTGTCCTCCGAAACGTCTACCGCGTTGTTTCGAATCGCGCAGGAACTGCTGACGAATGTGATGCGTCACGCCAGCGCTTCGCACGTACGCATGCGGCTGTACCAGGGCGACGGCAAGGTGACGTTAGAAGTGACTGACAACGGGAAGGGTATCACCTGCGAGAGGATGACCACACCCGATTCATTTGGGCTTCAAGGAATGAAGGAACGAGTCTCCCTCCTGGGCGGCCACTTTCATATCGTGGGAACGCCCGGGGTCGGAACCTCGGCCTGCGCCTCGATGCCTGTTGCGGAGTGTGTCGCCTCATGATTGGGACGCAGCCGATGAGAATTCTCATCATCGACGACCACGAGATCGTGCGCCGTGGTGTGCAACAGATTCTTGAGGAGAGCTTCCCTCACGTCGAAGTTGGTGAAGCCGAAACCGCTCAGAAGGGAATTGCTGCGGTGCGGCAAGAGCCGTGGGATCTGGCCATCGTGGATATCAGTCTTCCTGATCAGAGCGGGTTGGAACTTCTGTGCGAGTTACACAGCACAGCGCCCCAACTCCCTCTGATGGTCTTAAGCCTGCACCCCGAGGAGCAATATGCCGTTCGTGCGTTCCGTGCCGGGGCTAAGGCCTACCTCACCAAACACACTGCTCCAGAAGAGCTGGCAAGGGCGGTCAAGCAAGTCCTGAGCGGCCGGATGTATGTCACCGCCTCCATCGGAGAGTGTATGGCCGGTAGCCTGAGCAAGAGCCCAACCGGCTCCGAACATCACCCATTGTCGGAACGAGAATTTGAAGTCCTTGTCTTGTTAGCCCAAGGCAAGTCCGTCAAACACATCGCACAGTCCCTCACTCTCAGCATCAAGACCGTGAGCACCTATCGAGCCCGTCTCCTGGATAAGCTGCAACTCACGACTACCGCCGAATTGATCCGCTATGCGCTCGACCGTCATTTGGTTGAATAGCCACAATCATGGCTCACACGCGCATAAGTAGCGTGTAGGGTATGGGAAAACGGGCGGCGGTTGAAATCTTCGCACTGACGTGGCGATTAGTCCGGCGTCAGACTCCTCCTACAGTGCGTGGGAGTTCAGCTGATTGCTTTTCTCTTTGATCGATTCTAAGAATTAGACATGACCTGAGAGACTGTTAACCCTGTCGAGACCATTGCATGACCATCGTCCTCGCTGACGCAGATGCCCATTTTCGCAACAGACTCAAGAAGCGCCTTGAGAAAATCACCGGCGTGAACGTCGTGGGAGAATCATCGGACTCGGAAGAAACCACCGCGATGATTCTGAATCGCAAGCCGGATATCGCGATCATGAATTCCTCGCTCCGAGATGGCCGCGGCCTCGAAGTCCTCCAACACATCAAGCGTTTGATGGTCCCGCCGACCATCATTGTCGTCACGGACGATGCCTTGCGCGACAATAAGACCTCCTGCTTACTCGCCGGGGCCGATTTCTTTTTTGACAAGGGCACGGAGGATCATACGATGATTCATACTGTGCGTCTTCTTTGCGTACCTCACCGTCACATCGAAGCATTGGCTTCCACCATTGCCGCGTCTGAGGATTGATCAACGTTCCTGCACGATCGCAGTCACATTCCGCATGAACTCAGCGTCGTCCTTGCAATTGACAGGTCGCTCCTTCGCCGACTAGGATAACGCCCCGTGACCCATTCCGATCCTTCAGCACCTACCGCAGTGAAGCACGCCCACGCTCCCGGCAGCCGCGTTGAGCACATCTTTGAAACCCTCGTATTTGCCAGCCGGTGGATTCAGGCGCCGCTCTATGGCGGCCTCATCGTGGCGGAGCTGCTGTACGCATATAAATTTCTCATCGAACTGTGGGAGATGGTGCGGCATATCAATCAGCAGCAAGAGACCGTCTTCATGCTGGGCGTCCTGGGGTTGATCGATGTTACGATGGTGGCGAATCTGCTCACCATGGTGATCATCGGCGGCTACGCCACCTTCGTGAGCAAATTGGACTTAGAGGGCCATGCCGATCGCCCCGAATGGCTGACCCACATCGACCCTGGCACCATCAAGATCAAACTCGCCGCCTCGCTCATCGGCATCTCCAGCATTCATCTTCTCAAATCGTTCGTCAACATCGAGCATGAAGACATCGAGCACATCAAGTGGAAGATCTTGATCCACATGACCTTTCTCGGATCCGCCATCCTCCTCGCATGGACCGATAAGATTATGCAGAGAGAACGCAAACACTGACCACAGGCGGCGGTATTGACTCAGATACGGAAGTATCTGAATCGATACCCAATGTGCTGATGCCATTCACTGGGCCATTCGAAAGCTCAGACAAATCCACGATTCATTCTCCACCGCAGCCGCTTTCTATCGGCACGGCTGTTGCCTATTCCGGGAGTCAGCAGCGCATGTTGATAAAATCTTCGGCGCCACAACCACCACCAAGAGGTCACGATGAAGCGATTACCCCATTCTCTGTTTGCCCTGCTGATCATCCTGCTCGTGCAAGCAGGTTGCAGTTCATCGGTCCTGCAACTTCGCGACCAACTGGATCTCCATCGTGGCGAGTTCCGCCAGAAGTTGGCCGACAAGAAAGAGCTCGCGGCAAAGTTCCTGGCTTGTACCAGGCAAGCCCACGACGAATCACTGAGCGAGCGCCGTGATACCGATATCATGCCCGAATCCCTGTCCCTGCAAACCCAGGAGGGTCAGGCGATGAGCGTCCGCCCCCTGGCAGCTATCATCGATACGATTCGCCTGCGGCATCCCGACAAAGGAGCCTCTCTCTCCATCCTCGCTGACGTCCTTGATGACGTGGCCAACGATGCGACCGCACGAATCGATCTGGACAAACTCAGACAGGTCATCGAAACAGCCAGCCGATGGCATGGGCATCTCGGTCTGGACGAGGATCAACTGGAACGGGATTCCTCTCGTTTCGCCCGGATGCTGCTGATGTATAACAAAGCCTATTTTGGCGATCTCAGCTTCACGGCACGATCGGACTATGCGGGCGCCGGTCTTCGCGGGATCGTCAAAGTGACCTCGAAAGGGTTCGTCGATCGAAGCGGCAATGCCTTGCTGTTTCCAGGGATCTCGGCGGACATCGAAGTGAGCCCTGCCCATTCAGTTCGCATCTCGGCCACCACGGTCGACTCGCAACGTGTCAGTGCCGATCTGATGCGCATTTTTCTGGAAGCCTTCTTCGACGCGGCCTATCGAGTACCGGCCGTCCATGGCGCGACCGCATTGCGAGTGGGACCGAACGCCCAGGAATCGCCTTACCCTGAATTCGATGCCAATCATCCCACGATTTCTCTGGAAGCCTTGGCCCGAGTGACCCGTGACGCCTTGCGCGCTGAAGCCGCTGTGACGTCACTCGTCGGGAAAGCGGTTCGTGGAGGAAGTGTCTTCGGTACTCAGAACGAGACGCTCGCCGCCATGCTTGAAACCGCCGCTGGGGTGATCGCAAAGAAGCTCGTCGAGCACGAAGGGCTCTGCTATTACCAGGTCACCGTAGGTCAATCGGCCATTGCTGCGCATGACCAGAATGAGCCGAGACCAGCACCGGTTGTGGCCGGATCCGTCACGACTCCATAAGATGACTCTATCGGCACGGAGGAATATCTCATGAAGACACTCCGTTGGCGTCATCGTCCCGAGATTGGATGCGTGATCGAACAAATCTTGGGCTGAAGTCCACGATCCAGAACCGAGATCAGCAGGCAGAAATTATCAAGAATACTCGCGCAGCGCTTATCCGAAGCGAGCATCACCCATAGTGTCCGTCATTGCCAGGCTTGAGTCAGGACTCCCTTGGCATCCTGCCAGTGTGGAGTCCAGGCGAGGGCGACAAGTTTCACGGCGATGTTGGCTTTGGTGGGCCTGATGGCAATCGATTCGAGCTTTTCGTTTACCGGATCGGTGGCCGTTGCGAGGGCCTCGCTTTCGGATTTGAATTGGCTTTCAAGGTCCGTCAGTTGCTGCTGAAGCGCTGCCACGTTTTCTTCTGACTGGCCGACATCTTGAGATTCCTTCATCGCGCGTCCGGCTCCGCGAATCGCGGTGGTGGCGCGACCGATGTTCGACGCACTGATGGTCTTGCGCCCGAGGAAGGCCCCAAGGATTGAGGCCCCCACTGATATGGCCGCCTGCACTTGACTGGAGCGTGACTCTGCCTGCTGCTTTTCCCTCGCCTGTTCCGCTCGCCTAATGCGATCGTGAAGTGTTGTGATCTTCGGCGCGTATTTTTGGCGGAGCGATTCCGCTCCCTTGTCTCGCTGCTCACGGCCAGATTGTTGGAGCCTCACGCGGAAATCCCGTTCCGATTCGCCAGGCCCTGAGACATCCTTTGTGCTTGGACTTTTGAGTAATTCGACTTTCTGTGTGCGGAACAACCAGCCCCCGAAATCTTTGTTCCAATCGGCATAGCTCTTGGCCTTGCTGGCGCTTGCGGGAAGCGGAAGAAACTGGGCGTCGCCCTCAGGTGCCTGCTCCAGATCCGCTACGGCGAGATCTGCCACGGTTGCATGATCCCAATCGACGGCCACCGCACCGTCGGTAATGGGCGCAAGCACCGCCACATCCT
The DNA here is from genome assembly GCA_043745235.1 of Nitrospira sp. Classification (GTDB taxonomy): domain Bacteria; phylum Nitrospirota; class Nitrospiria; order Nitrospirales; family Nitrospiraceae; genus Palsa-1315. The sequence continues at coordinate 38,087 of JAYTTD010000179.1, forward strand.
GTGTCGTATCGATGCCGCTTTTCGTATCGAAAAAGCGAATCTGAGAAGATCCTAACAGCATCGGTGCATAGACCAACTCACTGCCGTCCGGCTTGGAACTACGAAGCGGGACAAAATGCTGAGGGACGTCAGGAGGCAACATGGGACGTAAGGCGTGAGGTGTCAGGCGTGAGGTGCTAGCCAAAGAAGCCGTCTTCTCTTTGGTCTCACCCCTTACCCCTAACCCCTCACGTCTTACGGGGTCCATGAGCATTTTGATCTGCGTTCTGGTTAAAGGTCCGCGAAGATAGGACAGGCACCAGCGGGTTTCGAACACGACCGGCTCATCCTCATGCACGTTGTTCATCAAGAAAATTCTGGCACCGAGTCCTGCCAGCGTCTGTTCCATCCGGCCCTTGTCGAACTTCTTCCCGGCGCTGGAGGAGGCTCCTTCCAATCCTTCAAGCACCCGGGCCTTGTCTCGCTCAGTCTGCAGCCGGCCGATAAACCAGGTGCCGGTGTTCGCGAGTCCCTTGTAATCGAGATCGACGGGATTTTGGGTGGCGAGAACGACACCCAGTCCAAACGCTCGCGCCTGCTTGAGCAAGGTCATCAGGGGCAGTTTCGACGGCGGATTCGCCACCGGCGGGAAGTAGCCGAAGATTTCATCCATATAGAGGAGGGCTCGCAGGCTTGTAGTCCCTGATTGTGCCCTCATCCAACCCACCATCTGGCTCAACAGCAACGTCACGAAGAACATGCGCTCGGCATCGTTCAGATGTGCAATGGAGAAGATCGCCAGGCGCGGTTTCCCAGCCGAAGTATAGAGCAGCTGCTGGATGTCCAGCGCTTCCCCTTCCAGCCAGGACTGGAATCCTGGCGCTGCAAGCAGATTGTTCAATTTCATCGCCAGTGCGAACCGGTCTTTCGAGGGAAAGAACGAATCGACATCCATCACGCCGATTTTCGAAACAGGCGGCGACTGGATCGCTTGAATGAGCGCGGCGAGATCAAGATCGTTCTCGTTCCTCCAGGTATGATCCAGAATTGTCGAGAGCAGGATGTGCTCGCGGCTTTGAATCGGGTCGGCTTCAATGCCGAGCAACCCGAGCAGGCTGGTGACGGTGGTGCTGATGCGTTCGCGAAACAGCTCCCCATCCTCGCGGACGTCAGCGGCTGGCGCGGCAAACGACTTCAAAATGGAGACAGGCAAACCTGCGTTGCTGCCCGGCGTGTAAATGGCGACCTCGGCTGCATCACGCAAGCGCTGGATGCGCGCGCCGTCCTGCTGCCAGCCTCCCAATCCCTTCGCCCAAAGCTCGGCCTGCGACTTCGCAAAATCGGCTGGTGACAAGCCCTTCTTGCGCGCATCGTCTTCATTGATCCAGGGTTGAAAATCCTCGCCCTTCAGACTTGGAAAGGTCAGCATCAAATTCCCGAGGTCGCCCTTGGGATCGATGATGATGGCGGGAATGTTGTCGATCGCCGCTTCTTCGAGAAGCGAGAGGCACAGACCCGTCTTGCCGCTGCCGGTCATCCCGACGCAGACCGCGTGGGTGACCAAATCCTTCGAGTCGTACAGCAACCAACCAGGCTTTGGCTGTTTGGCTACCAAGTCGTAGGGCCGTCCGAGGTAGAACATGCCGAGCTTTTCGAAATCTTCAGCCGTACTCGCGCCCGCTGACGGAGCAGCTGCCTTTACCGGTTCACTCGACGTAGCTGACTCTTTCTTCTTTGTGGCCATGGCTCGGTTCCTTTCTTTAACCTCCTGCACTCACAAGGGAGCAGCCTGCCTGTTCTTCACTGCGCGCGTCGGACGAGCACTGTCTTATCGTGCGCGTTCCGCGAGCAAGAAGAACGGGCGGGTTGCTCCCGCCCCACTCATCATGGCAAAACCGGCAATATAATTCCATTTCAGTTCTTCCTTCAGGTAGACCACCGAGAAGACACAAAACACGACTAGGGTAATCACTTCCTGGATGGTTTTCAATTGTGCAGCGCTGAATTCCCAGCCCTGATGATCCATGAACGCTTCTACTGCAATCACGGATACACTGCTGCGGCGGACGGGCTCGCCGCTCAGTCAGTCAACGTACTCCGGTAGAGTACGCCTCCTTCCCTCGCGTCTCCACGCGCCCGCCTCGCGACGTATCTTCGTGATTTCGTGACGAACCGTTCATGGATCATCAGGGCTCATGTCCGATGCGATTCGCAGGAACTTGGAAACAATACTCGACGAAGGCAATCCCCCAACTCGCCAGAATGACAATCCACAGGGGCGAGTCCTTGTATTTGAGATGCCCATACCAGGCGATGGTCATGAAGGTATTGGATACGGTCAGTAAGAGAATGGCGTGCAAGTGAGTCCTTTCAAGAAGAGCCTATGGCTGGCAACTCATAGCTCATGACTTGAGCAAGGAATATTTCGATTTCCGTGCCCACGTCCATGCAATTCAAGATTTAGTAGTTCCTCCTGGGCTTTTGAACCATCATGCAGAAGGTAGATGAACATCAAAGTAGGCGAGTAAGTGACTGTACCGAAATGCGAGCTTGCCGTTCAGCTGTTGCTTGTGTGCTTCTAGCTGCTGAACGACAAATCTACGCGCCTTCTCACACAAGTTGCCATGTTGCTCATGCGTTACTGCCCATTTAAAGGCATCGCCCAGATAATGAACAATCCAATGGCCGTCCACATCTTGAACAAGCATATCCAAGCAGCTTTGCGCATATTCTCGACTAACTCGGGTAAACGGCTCATCTTCGGAGTTAGCTTTATGAGCTTCTAAGAATTTTATGACTTCTTGGCCAACAATGATTCTAGGATATTGAGCTACTTCGCTTTCGAGTTCATATGCCCTGATGACGGCCGGACCGTATAGTTCCCCGGGACGAATTTCAGTTCCCCAAGCGATATCGATTGCCCCTCGAATCGGTCGATGTCGGGCGAGACCTAATAGACAGAAGTATCCTGCCACGCAGAAGATCTCGAATACACCTTTCAGGGGGCACTTGATTTTCGGATTTCCCAAGCAAATGAATCTAACAAACCCATCTGACCAGTATTGGGTGTTCACAGATTTCTGTTGTATCTCATCCCAGACAACTTTTTCCTCGTCCGTTAAACTCGCACGCAATGGGGAGTTGGGATTAGGAGAAAGAGCTTTCACCATTGCCTCAACATCCCGTTGAATCTGGAGAATTCCCCCGATATTCTTCCGAAGGATTTGACGGAAAGCCTTGTCTTCCTCCTCGGATATGATGATTGGCAGAAGACCTTGGCCCCGAGCAGCATCTCGCTGGCCTAACAAGTCTATGAAACTGACACAGTAGTTATGCGCCACAAGATTTTCCGAATCGCTTTCAACCATGTGGAACTAATCTACTTTCATCTGAGTTGGAAAATACCTTGAGATCTACGGGATATTGCAGAAATCGGTTGAGGGCCAGAGGCGTCATCAGCCGCTCTCACCCCTTCCTTTTTCGCAGGGGTGAACGGGGCGAATATTTCGGGAGTCGCCATAGCATTTCCTCCTCCCAGCGGGATGGTTGAGTTATCCTTCACTGCGCGCGTCGAACGACCGCCGTCTTTCTTAATGATCCTTCCAAGCTCGCTTGCGTTTCCTCTTGGGAAGGACGCCCATGTTGGTCGAAGTGCGGCCGTCGAACGAGGCCCTTCTCAGGGCGCGCGTTCCGGGAGCACAGGACCAATGTGGGCGTTCTTCCCTCTCCATTCTTCTGAGGCCGCGCGTTGCGCGAGCACGAAGGATACTCAGCCGTCTCGCTTACATCTCTGCTTCCTTCAACACCTGCCCCGTATACGACCGCTTCGACTTCGCGATGTCTTTGGGAGGTCCTTCCGCTACGATTTCCCCGCCTCGATCGCCACCCTCCGGTCCCAGGTCAATGATCCAATCGGCGTTCTTGATCACATTGAAATTATGTTCGATCACGACCACGGTGTGCCGGCTTCGACAAGCCGATCGGGCACGAAGTCCGCTATTCGCCTGTCGCCGTGTCCGATTCCCAGGAGCCGGGCTCAGTGCCCTGATGCGGTCGTGGCGCCGATGCCCGTCTCCGACCTTACCTCTTGGGCAAGAAAGCCGCCACGGTCCTTTGCCGCCTGGCTGCTTCGGTCAAGGATTGAGAACAGCCAGATGCCCACGAAACCGATCGTGATCGAGAACAGCGCCGGCGAGGTGTACGGGAACAACGCGCTGCCTTTCGGATAGCCCAAGGTCGCTTCCCACACCGACGGCGACACGACCGTGAGCAGCACAGATGAAATCAGCCCTAGAAAACCGCCGATGACCGCGCCGAGGGTCGTGCAATCTTTCCACAACACTGACATGAACAACACCGGGAAGTTGGCCGATGCCGCGATCGCGAATGCCAGGGACACCATGAATGCCACGTTCTGTTTCTCGAACACGATCCCCAGCAACACGGCCAGGATTCCCAGCGCCACTGTGGTCATGCGCGACACCCGCAACTCGGAAGCGCCGTCGGCCTTGCCACCTTTGATGACCGTCGCGTACAGGTCGTGTGACACGGCTGACGCACCAGACAGCG
>JAYTTD010000180.1:0-3442 GCA_043745235.1 Nitrospira sp.
CCTCTATGTGGACGGTAAGGCAGCCGGCATCATCGAAGCCAAGAAAGAAGGCGTGACCCTCATCGGCGTGGAAGTCCAGGCCGAGAAGTACAGCAAGGGTCTCCCCACGGATTTACCCGCCTCTATCCGACCTTTGCCATTTCTGTATCAGAGCACCGGGGTGGAAACGCGATTCACGAACGGCCTCGATCCTCAGCCCCGCAGCCGCCCGGTGTTCAACTTCCATCGACCCGAGACACTGGCCGCGTTGATTCCTCAGCGCAGTGAAGCACCAACGGATCTGCACGGCGCGTCTCTGGCCGCAGAGACGGCAACCACCCTCCGCGCTCGGCTGAGGACATTGCCACCCTTGAGTACTACCGGCCTCTGGCCCGCGCAAGTCACCGCCATTACCAACCTTGAAAAGTCGATGGCACAAGACCGCCCCCGTGCCCTCATTCAAATGGCGACCGGCAGCGGCAAGACTTTCACCGCTATAAATTTCATCTATCGGCTTATCAAGTTCGGCGGGGCCAAGCGCATTCTTTTCCTCGTCGATCGGGGCAACCTGGGCGACCAGACATTGAAAGAATTCCAGCAATACGTCTCGCCCTACAACAACTTCAAGTTCAGCGAAGAATTCATCGTCCAGCGGCTGGCGGGTAATACCCTCGATACCACCGCGCGGGTCTGCATCAGCACCATCCAGCGCATGTATTCCATGCTCAAAGGCCGTGAGCTATCGGACGAGGACGAGGAAGCCTCCGTGTCTGGTCTCGAAAGGATCTTCAAACAACCAGAGCCTATTGATTACAACCCAGCCATCCCCATTGAAACCTTCGACATCATCGTCACCGACGAATGCCACCGGTCCATCTACAACCTTTGGGCGCAGGTGCTGGAATACTTTGATGCCCACCTCATCGGCCTCACCGCCACGCCCAACAAGCAGACTTTTGGCTTCTTCAACCAGAACCTCGTTATGGAATACTCGCACGAGCAGGCCGTCGCCGACGGCGTCAACGTCAACTATGACGTGTACCGCATCCGCACCGCCATCACCGCAGCCGGCTCCAAGGTTGAGGCGGGTGTCTACGTCCAGAAAATGGAGCGTGAAACGCGCAAGAAGCGCTGGGAAGAGCTTGACGACGACTTCGCCTACGATCCCGACCAACTCGACCGCGACGTGGTCGCCCCGGACCAGATCCGGACCATCGTCCAAGCCTTCAAGGAGAAGCTCTTCACCGAAATATTCCCAGGCCGCACCGAGGTGCCCAAGACGCTTGTCTTTGCCAAGGATGACGCCCACGCGGAGAACATCGTCGAAATCCTCCGCGAGGAATTCGGCAAGGGCAACGAATTCGCCCAGAAGATCACCTATCGCACCACCGGCGTGAATCCCAAGGACCTCATCAAGACCTTTCGCAACAGCTATCACCCTCGCATCGCCGTCACGGTGGACATGATCGCCACCGGCACCGACATCAAGCCGGTCGAGATCGTCGTCTTCATGCGCGCGGTCAAATCCCGCACCTTCTTCGAGCAGATGAAGGGGCGCGGCGTCCGCATCATCAAGCCGGACGATCTCAAAGCCGTCACGCCCGACGCCACAAGCAAAGACCACTTCGTCATCGTCGATACCGTCGGCGTCTGCGAGCAAGACAAGACCGACGCGCGACCGATGGAGAAAAAGCCCAGCGTCGCCTTTGACAAGCTGCTCCAAGCCGTGGCACTGGGGAACACGGAAGAAGACGTGCTCACCAGCATCGCCGGACGGCTGGCCCGCATGGAGCACCGCATTACGAAGGAAGATGAACAGGCCATCAGCAAAGCTAGCGGCGGCCTCACGCTCAAGGACCTGAGCCGCCGGTTGGTCGAGGCAGTCAACCCGGATCGTTACGCCGAACAGGCCAAGCTCGACGCAGGACTCCCAACGGACTCCACGAAACCCATCAGCGAGCAGGCCATGACAGCGGCGGCGACCAAGCTCATCAAAGACGCCGTCACTCCGCTCCACGATCCCAAGCTGCGCGAACTCCTGATCGAGATCAAAAAGAAGAACGAACTCACCATCGACCACGTCAGCCAGGATCAAGTCATCGAAGCAGGCTTCAGCGTCGAAGCCTTGGCGCGTGCCCGTACCATCGTGCAATCGTTCGAACAGTTCATCACACAGCACAAAGACGAGATCACCGCCTTGCAAGTCCTCTACAGCAAGCCGTACAAGCAGCGGCTGAAGTTCGAGGATATTAAGGATCTGGCCGCCGCCATCGAAAAGCCGCCCTATCTCTGGAATGAATCCCAACTCTGGCAGGCTTACGCCGCGCTGGAGAAGTCGAAGGTCAAAGGCGCCAGCGGCAAGCGCATTCTCACAGACCTCGTTTCCCTCGTTCGCTTCGCCACGCATCAAGACAACGAGTTGGTCCCATTCCCAGAGAAGGTCAATGCCAACTTCAGCGCGTGGCTAGTGGAGCAGGAAAGCAGAGGCCGGAAGTTTACCGACGAACAGCGCCACTGGTTGGAAATGATTCGGGACCATGTCGCCGCGAACCTTGTGGTTGAGCCGGACGACTTCGAGTACGCACCCTTTGCTCAAGAAGGTGGGCTTGGGAAAGTGCATCAAGTCTTTGGCAATGAGCTGAGCAAGATGATTGAAGACCTGAATGGGGCCTTAGCAGCGTGAGGTCCTGTTGTTCGGCGCGGGGTTTCAGACTGAAGATGCCGTTGGGCCTTCCTTTTCTGAGCGAAAGAACTTAGAATTCAGCCATGGTCGAAACGACTCGGTTTCCGAATGCGCCCATCACCGAAGCTCTTCTCGACATTCGGGTGAAACTTCCTGCGCAAACCGACTTGGCGAAGTTAGCCACCTTCCACGATGCCATAAAGCAAAAATACCCATCTAAACAAGAACGGTTTGCGTGGCGCGGGCATGTTGAAATCAAAGCAAGCCCGGTTCCTGAAGTGTCCCAATCGGCTACGGGTGGGCCCGACGGATATTTGTTCACTTCGGTTGACGGCAGGCAAGTTGTCCAAGCGCGTTTGGACGGTTTTACCTTTAGCCGGCTGAAACCTTACGACAAATGGACAACCCTTCGGGATGAGGCCCAGGAGCTTTGGCAACATTATGTCCGGATCGCTTCACCCGAAACCGTCACTCGCGTAGCCCTCCGTTACATTAATCGCATTGAAATCCCCCTCCCGATGCGAGATTTCAAAGACTACATTCTCACCACGCCCGAGATAGCCCCTGATTTGCCACAGGGGTTAAGCAGCTTTTTCATGAGGCTGGTCATCCCAGATCCGAAGGCCCAAGCAGTTGCGATCGTGACCGAGACTATGGAGCCTATTGACGAATCGAGGAATCGACTCCCACTGATATTTGACATTGATGTGTTTCGTATGGCGGCCTTCAACATTCAGGACAATGCAATGTGGGAGGCGTTCGAGTACCTGCACGATCTCA
>JAYTTD010000181.1:0-12849 GCA_043745235.1 Nitrospira sp.
GAGCTGGCCGGGATTGAACCGGCGACCTCGTGAATGCCATTCACGCGCGCTCCCAACTGCGCTACAGCCCCATGTCGGTTAACTTGGAAATACGCAAAATCCTTGTGAAACCGCGGTCATGCTAACACGCTCCTCCGGCGACAGTCAAGAAAACGGGAGGGAAGCGGGTCGTGGTGTGTTCCGTGTTCGTCGTAGATACGCTGCCGATTGTCATGAAGAATATACTCTGTGCGGCGGGTCGCGGATTGCCTGAAAAAACGAGGGTCGTGCGCTTGACAAACTACAGAGCCGCTCCTACGATGACCTCCCTCGGCTCTGGCTTTCGGTCTTGCCAGAGCTGTTTTTTTGGGAGCATGTCAGGCGATGGGAAATCTCGTAGTGATCGGGGCGCAGTGGGGTGACGAAGGCAAGGGCAAGATCGTGGATATCTTAGCCAGCGACGTCGATGCGGTGGTTCGCTATCAGGGCGGGTCCAACGCAGGGCACACCGTGATTAATGAACGGGGCACCTTCGTGTTTCACCTCATTCCTTCAGGCATCCTCTATCGCGGGACGCTCTGTGTGATCGGGAACGGGGTCGTCGTGGACCCGGCCTCGTTGATTGAGGAGCTGGACCATCTCCAGACGCAGGGCGTGAAGATCGGAAAGAATTTTGTCGTGAGTCAGCGCGCCCATCTCATCCTGCCGTATCACAAGGCCATCGACAAAGCGGCTGAACAGTCTAAGGGCTCGCGCCGAATCGGCACGACGGGGCGGGGGATTGGCCCGTCCTACGCCGATAAGATGTCGCGGATCGGTATTCGAATAGGGGATCTGCTCAATCCGAAGGCATTTCGAGCCAAACTCGAAGAGAACTTGGTCGAGATCAATTGGTTTCTCGAGCAGCTGTACAAGCTGGAACGTTTCGATGCCGACAAAGTGTTCCGGCAGTATATGGGCTATGCCGATCGGCTGAAGAGCCATATCGTCGATGCCGCCATGCTCGTCAATAAGATGATCGAAGGAGGGAAGACCGTGTTGTTCGAAGGGGCGCAAGGGACACACTTGGATGTGGACTTCGGCACCTACCCTTACGTCACCTCCTCCAGTTCAACGGCCGGCGGCGCCTCAACGGGGACGGGCGTGGGGCCGACGAAGATTGACGCGGTGCTTGGGGTCGCCAAAGCCTACACCACGCGTGTCGGCAGTGGGCCGTTCCCCACGGAATTGACTGATGCGGTGGGAGATGGGCTCCAAACACGAGGGAAAGAATTCGGATCCACGACAGGACGTGCGCGTCGCTGCGGTTGGTTCGATGGCGTCGTGGTGCGATATGCCACCAAAGTCAATGGACTCACGTCGCTTGCCGTCACGAAATTGGATGTGCTCGACGGCTGCAAGGAACTCAAGGTCTGTACCGGCTATCGGTATCAGGGGAAGCTCTATCGAGACATGCCGTCCGATCTCCAGACGCTGACGGACTGTGAGCCGGTGTACAAGACGTTCAAAGGATGGTCCGGCTCTACCACCGGCGCGACCACCTATAAACAGCTTCCTGTGGAAGCCAAACGCTATCTTCAGTTTCTTGAGGATCTCTCCGAGTGTCCCATCGATATGATCTCAACAGGCTCGAAGCGTAGTGAAACCATTATTCTTCGCAACCCACTCAAGATCCGTTCACGCGCGCGGTAAGCGATTCATTTCCTCTCTAGGCACAGGCCGAGCGTCGGTGATAGAATCCGCACTCTCCGCTCGGTGAGCCGGTAGCTCAGTTGGTAGAGCATCGCCCTTTTAAGGCGAGGGTCCTGGGTTCGAGTCCCAGCCGGCTCACCACACCTTCCAGTAACTTCTGCGTCTTTTTACTGCTGGCCCCCTTCTCTGTCACCGTTCCAACCTGAGTCAAATCCTCAACGGCTTTCCAGCGGTGGATTGGGCTCAGGTGGGTATAGCGGCTCAGCATAACCGAAGCCTCCCATCCTTCGAGCGCCATGAGGGTTTGATTATTCCCGCCGTGCATCGCCAAGAACGAGGTATATGTTGTATGGAGGCAAAGCAGACTTCCGCTTTCTGTGTCCTATGGATTTGTTCTTTTTGAGATAGGGGAACAGTTCATCGCGCCGAGTGTTTGGGTTCCTTCGGCAATGTCACGAGTTTTGTCTGCATGGGGTTGGCGGTAAGCGGTAAGATCGTTTCATGAGAGCTGTTGGTGGGGCTATTTTCCGTTTTCTTTATTTGTTCGCAGATCTTCGCCATGCACTTGGTATGTTCCGTTAATCCATGCGCCTCTTCTCTTCTCTTTTCTTGAGGCGTGTCATCATTGTAATCAAGCCCAATAAGACTGCCAAAAACCCCAAGAGTATAGCTGTTAACCAGCCGAGCACGCAGGGAAAGCTCTCGTTACAGAGATCAAACATATATTGCCAAAACCCCCACATTTCGGTCTTGGCTAGGATCTTTACAAACATCGTGTCCACTCCTTGGCTATTCTACCGGGCATTCTACGGGCATTATAGCACCTTCACGCTGGACTTGACAGGCACAGTAGAATGAATCAGCCATGCCGATGTAACTCCCACAACATAGTTCCCACAACTCATGAAAGGTCGAGGACCATATGGAGGCGGTTTCCATAAGCGCGGAGAACAAGGGCTGCCGATTGCTGGTTCGGCAGCCCAAGGAGTTAGAGCATTGCTTGGCCTTTCTCTGGTATTTTCCTGCCAATCTTATTGGAAGGCTCTTTTCTCAAATTTTTGGGCGTCACGGTGTGGCGCCCAGCGTGCGTTACGATGGTGGAAGGGCGGGCCGGGAGCATGGATGCCAACGCATCTGCCAGGCTTGACCGCATGCATCTGATACCGAGGCCTGCATGTTTCCGTAAATATCCGACAGTCCCTCGTCGTCGAGGGAGGGGTAGACACGTACAGCACGGAATCTCGTCATTGCGCGGTCTGAGCCAGGACGCAGGCGTACAACGATTGCGGCGCAGTTGAGGCGCCCGCAGGAGACAATCAGCCTCTGGCTGAACGGCAGGGTCACCGATGGGTGTGCCGGCTTTCTGGCGCGTCCGGTCCCGGAGGCCGATCACGCGACTGAGGTGGGGCACGGCGAGTCCGTGAGTCCGATGGCTGTGGCCGGCCGATCGCGTACGTTCTGGAGCGGGAGTCTCCTATCCGGCGCTCCGTGCCCACGATCGAGGAGATTCTGGGGGAGCAAGACAGGATTCGTCTCCCGTCGTGTAAGAACCGGCCGCGGGGTGCGGTCCCCATGGCGTCCTGGGTTCGGGCGGTTATTCAAAATGGATAGGGTGGCCGGTGGCCACCGTGCGTCGCCTTCACCGGGATCAATGGTGACACCACAGAGGCGGAGGGTGTGCTGCGGCCGGCGCGAACCCATGATGAGGGCGCTGTGTCGCGGTACACCGCCATGCCCCGGCGTGTTGTAGTTCGGGTCGCGGGTTTGCCATCTGAGGGGGATGAGAGTTCAACGAGGCATTGGCACTGCAGGTGCCTGCCTCTTGTGACCGTCAGCGCAGTGCCCGGCCATAGAAGAAAACCGAACACGCCTCGCGTGAACGCGTCAACCGGACGGTACGCAAGGAATGTAGGAGCTGGGGGAGAGGTCGGGCTAGTAATCTCTCGTACTTGATTCCCGAAATGGACGCCTGCCTGCCCGATCTCAGGCTCACCAGCCGCATGGGGGATGACTCCCCGATGCGATTCCCACCACGGACCCTGATACCACCGGAGGCAGAACGGTCGGATACTTAGGGATAGAATAGTGTGGTTAGGTTTTAGAGTGGGTTGGTGCAGCAGATTCCATCCCTGCCTTTTCTGTTGCAGTAGTCCGTTACCAGTCTCATGGATGGAAAACCAATCGCGGTTCCTAGCCTCGAATGCCCACGTGATAAAGCTCCGAGGATTGGGTTCGCAGTGCCGGTCCCTGTACTGCCATGACGTTGATCCAGCACGATTCATTTGAGAAAGCAGGGGCTCCAGGACAAGCCGAGTTCAAGAGGAAAAACATTCTTGTTTTTCTTTTACCTTGTGCCAGAAGCAGGGGGCTAGAATCTTGCCCTGTTTTAATGGCATCATGGTTATCGTATCTGATATGACATAGCGGTTTTGACTCTAGTAAGCATTACACATTGGGGGTCGTTGAGCCGCACAAAGCAGCGAACCAGCGCAAGGTCCCAAACAGGAAGGTTCGGCACATTATGATAAGGCACGTGACACGGGCAAGCGCTGCGCTGCTCATGCTTGTTGTAGCACTGTACCACCCCGACGGAGCCGCGGCACATGGAAACACGGACATTGAACAAGATCCGTGTATGCGCAAGCTTGGTGAGAGCATCGTACATTTCAGCGCCTATCAGCCACAATACGAGCTGAAAGATCAATACTGCACGGAAATTCCCCAGGAAGGCGACACCTTCCTGGTCGTGGACCTCATGGACTTGACGTTGCGCAACGAGCCGGTCGGGATGCGGATTGTGAAGGGGAACGGGAGTAAAGAGGCAGACGTCCAGATTGTGGCGGACGTGCGTCCGAGCTCCCACCCGGACGGAGTGCTCAGGAGCGAAGTCCGGCTGGACGAGGGCCTCTATACGGTTACCATTGAATCGGAAAAGCTAAATATGATGAAGCGCCCGCAATATCTCCTGCGGGTACATATGATCGACTATCAGAAGCTTGTGCTTTCCATAGCAGGACCGTTGGTAGGCGTGCTGCTGTTTGCCTGGATTCTGTACAAGCTCATACGATCGAAATGGGTGCGGAGATGGTGGACTGCGGCTCCCAGTTCGTAGGAAGCCTGGCATTCCAGCCCGCGATCATAGGGTTTACTATTCCAGAGGGAGGATCATGACAATGTCCGTGCAATTCCTAAAACCTGCAGGCCTGTGCCTTCTGATGCTGGTAATCGGGGTTTCATCCTCCACAGAGGTCCAAGCTCATGGAGGACTGGCATTAGCAGATGATATGTGCCGACTCACGATCGGCCCCTATAACATGCACTTCACCGGCTATCAGCCTGACAACACACGCAATAAGGAATTCTGCGAGGATATTCCGGCAACCGGCCGCACAGTTGTGGTGCTCGATTATATGGACGATGCACTCCGCCCGTTGCCCACTGAGGTTCGGGTTATCAGGGATACGGGTTCGGAACAGGATATTCAGGCGGTCACAGTCCTTCACCTGCCGCCTAAGGTCTATCCAGCCGGCACAGTCAATTTCGAATACAACTTCGCACAGCCCGGCAAATATGTCGGCCTGGTAACCGTGGGCGGCACGCAGGAGCATGTATCACGATTTCCGTTCTCGGTAGGGGAAGGGAAATCGTGGGCACCGCCCTCCTACTTCATCATCGCATTTGCAGGAGCTGCCGTTGTCGTAGGGATTATCTTCTTTACCATGCGCGGTCGCCGCAATAGTTCGGATAGTATTGCGTCGTAGGCAGACGGCCATGTGGCCTCTAGAGAGCCATGCGCCGAAACAAGACGGCTAAGTAGCCCGCGTTGTGCGTGCGCATAGCAGTCAAGGACGAGGCGAAGGCTCGATAGAATCATGGACAGTTTGTGCGCTCAAGCGCGTCGTGGCGGGTGCGGTAGTGGCAAGGGTGTGCATGGTCGCCCAGGCACTCGCACACGTAGCGCTAATCAAGCCAGAGCTACCGCGACGGGCGGTCCTTGTCAAAGCGCCAGCACTGGTGTACCTCTGGTTCAAAGAATTAACTGAAAGCGCTTAAGATCTAAGATGAGGATACCGACGATGTCTTTGCAATTTCTGAAATCTGCAGGCCTGTGCTTCTTGATGTTGGCGCTCGAAGTCCCACTCTCTGCACAGGCCCAACATACGCACGAATTGGAAAAGAACTTCTGCATACTTAAGCTCGGACCCTATGGCATGCACCTGACCGGCTATCAGCCCGATCTCGCAGGCGGGAAGGAAAACTGTGGGGAAGTTCCGGGGATCGGTCGCACGGTGCTGGTGCTCGACTATATCGAAGGAGAACTCCGCTCTTTGCCCGTGGAGGTTCGGGTCATCAAGGATACAGGCTCTGAGCAGGATCTTCAGGCGATCACGGTCCTTCACTTGCCACCCAAGGTCTACCCCAGTGGCTTCATCAGTCTCGAACACAACTTCGATCAGCCTGGCAAGTTCGTTGGTCTGATAACCTTGGGCGGCACGCAGGAGCATGTGGCGCGATTCCCGATCTCGATAGGGGAATCGAACATGGTGTCGCACTTCATGCACTATATCATGGTGATAGTCCCGCTCGTAGTGATTGGCGGTGGAGCGGCGATCTTCCTTTTCCTGCGTGGTCGTCGCAAGACTTCTGGCAGCACCGTGCCCTAGATAGCCGGCTACCCGGTTCCCGGGAAACCCTGAACCGAAACAAGACGGCCCAACAGTTGACGACTGCGCTCAAGCGCAGTCGTCAAGGACGAGGAGGAAGTCCGATGGAATCATGGGTGGGCTGTGCGCTCAAGCATGTCGTGGTGGGCACGGTGATGGCTATGGCAGTGTGCATGCCTACTACCCCGGCGTTGGCGCATGCAGCACTGGTCAAGACAGAGCCGCCGCGACGGGCGGTCCTGGCCAAGGCGCCGGCTCAGGTGCAGCTCTGGTTCAACGAGGAAATTGAGAGCGCCTACGCGTCGCTTGTCGTGCTCGATACTGGTAAGAATCCCGTCACCGGAGTCAAGCCCCAACTTGCTTCGGATAACCAGAAGTCCATTATTCTCCCGCTACCGGAATTGATGCCTGGGAAGTACTCAGTGAAATTCCGGGTGCTATCCTTAGACGGTCACGTGATTCAGTCGTCTTTCGATTTTACGGTAAAGGGCAACCTGCAAGAGAAATGATCGAGGTCATCGCGGCGCTAATCCGCTGGCTGGCGCTTGCATCCAACATGATCCTGATCGGCGGCTGCGTGTTTCTTGCGATTGCCGGACGCGAGAAAACCGTATTCGACAGTTCATGGTTCGCTCGCCTGACGCGGGTGCTGCCATGGCTGACGGTCACACTTCTGTTGGGTCTGCTGGGCGTACTTGCCATTACAACAGTGCAGGCCACGGGCATTGCCGAAAGTGCGTGGCACCCGGGAGCCTGGCTAGAGCTCTTACAAAAAACCCGCATAGGACTTATCTGGACGTGGCGCGCGGCCCTCGCGCTTCTCCTGTTCGGTGTGGCCCTCTATGTTCGGTTCTCACCGAAAACACGCTGGTCTTACGTGTTATGCGCGATCATCGCCGCGCTCACGCTGGCTGTGGGATCGCTTGCGAGCCATTCCGCAGCTGGAGATCTATCCGTGGTATCTGTGCTGCCCTACACGCTCCACATTGTGCTGGCGAGCGTCTGGGCTGGAGGGCTACCGGCCTTTCTCACCCTATTGTTCACTGCCACCGGGAGACGGTCACACGAGGAAGCCGATCGGTCTGGTATCCAGACCTTGAAGCGCTTCTCGATGATGGCTTTGCCCGTGATGATCGCTGTCATTGCCACCGGCATCATCGTGGCAGATCGTATGGTGGACACGAGCTACGCCGCATTAGCTGCGACGAGCTATGGCTGGTTTCTCAATGCAAAGCTTGCGTTACTCGCAGTGATTCTCGTCATCGCCGCGCGCGCGCGCCTCGTCTGGCTGCCATTACTCGGCCAGAACGCGGATGTGGCTACAGCCGGTGGACGGGGACTTCGACGGTGGGTCACCGTCGAAGTCGTGCTCGCGTCAGCACTGGTGTTGGCGGCAACATTGTTGGCGAACACCGTGCCGGCAAAACATACCGTCATTGAAGACTGGCCCTATCCATTTCGCTTTTCCATCGACGCCACCTGGGGTGAGTTAAGCGTGATGATTCGAGCGGGGATCGGAGTCGTGCTGTTTGTCCTGGCAGGTGGGGCGGTCGCACTCGGTTGGACCAAGCGCTGGGAGACCAAGTGGCGCATTACCATTCCGGCCGGGTTGGCAGCCTGTGCGCTAGCCGTGGCGCTGCCATCCTTTGCCATTCAGGCGTTTCCGGAAACATATCGCAAGACGCCAGTCCCATTCGATGCCATTTCCGTAGCCAATGGTGCGACCCTATTCGCGGCGAACTGCGTGCCCTGCCACGGTCCCCAGGCCAAAGGCAATGGCGTGCTGGCTAAGACTTTCGCGAAGAAACCGGTGGATCTGCTCACGGAGCCGCACACCGCCATGCATACCGCAGGCGATTTTTTCCACTGGCTGACCCACGGTATTCTCGATGCGGGGATGCCGGCATGGGGCGACAAACTCTCGGAAGAGGATCGCTGGGATGTCGTAAACTTTCTCCATGCCATATCCCGTGGCTACCAGGCACGTCTCATAAACCCCTATATCGCCCCCAACCAGCCCTACGTGGTTCCGCAAAACTTCTCTTATTCCGCGCATGACGGTACAAGCGGCACCTTGAAAGACTTCCGCCGGGGGAAAGCAGTCCTGCTGGTACTATTTTCGTGGCCAGAGTCACGCGCAAGGCTCGATCAATTACGGCTGGCTTACCCTACAATAAGCGGCGGCAATACCGACACAGTGGTGCTGGCGGTGCCCGTGAATGACCCCAACTCGCAGGATATGGCGGCAATCACCACGGACATGCCCTTCCCGGTGGCGACACAGGGTGGGCCTGAAATCGCGCGTAGCTATGCCTTGTTCCGTCGAACTCTCAGCAATCCCGATCTGGCCGGCGAGGGGGCAACACCGAAGCACATGGAGTTCCTGATAGACCGTTACGGTTTTTTGCGGGCACGTTGGATTCCTTCGGTGGATGGGCTGGGGTGGGCAGACATCGGCGCATTGATGCAACAGATCGAACAGCTCAACAGAGAAAATGAAATCCGTCCGCCGCCAGATGACCATGTGCACTGATCCTCATGAGAGAGCAGAGAGGTTCCGCGCGAATGATGAGGGAGTACGCGTGTCAACGATCGTATAAAGGTGACAGATCAACTGGCGCTGGACAAACCCATGTGCGCTCCACGCTCTGCCTGGTGACTTTACTAGCCACACAGATACGGATGAGCCCCATGATTCTGGTGTTCTAACAAAGCCTCTGTTAGGCCCAATAGATGACATTGACGACCTGCATGTGCAGATCGTTCATCGTCCTCAATGCGAAGTTGGGAAGTATAACGCCGTGGCGGGAGTCGTCCTAATCAGCCGGTCTGATGTTCATGACAGGTGCTGACCCGCTATTTCTCACTCTTTCCACCTCAGTACGAGGTGGAAAGAGTGAGGAGGTCAACAGTTATAGCAACACCTATGACACTAGATGGTGACACAAGAGAAAGGCGTGATCCGCTCAATCCTAAGAATGAACGAGACGCACATTCTATGCGTGCCATTATTTTTCATATGGTGTAAACAAGATCAGGGCTGCCAGCCCCACGAATATGGACACTAAACCAGCCATAGCAATAGCAATTTCCATAATAACCTCCTGGATTGATGGTGGATCCGACTATGGTTTCCTCTGACACGGGTGATCTTCGATAGCCCTATATGCCGCTGGGATGGTATCCATACCACAAGCGTCTGTTTAGGGGCAACTAGTAAAAGCATTTAGTTCTGGAGGGAGACATTATTAGACTAGCAGGCTGTTGGAAAACGTGTTTTTCGTAGACGAGACGTTGTCATGATCAGGATCTAGCCCATGGACTCGGCCGCGTTGGCGTCGTGCCTGCTCCTTCTGATCATTCCGCACCTGCACCCACCGGACTCTCGCGCCGTCATCAGCAGCAGCCGTAGGCGACAGATCCCCAGAAGTTCCGGAGTGATAGCCCTTGCGGCGCCCACCGTCGTGGGGCGAATTCCTCATCGGGTCTGGCAGCGCTGTATGGCCAGCACGGTATCCCGTTCCGCCGTGCCGGTGGCCGGTGCGAGTAGCAGATCCACACACAGGCCATGCCATTCTCCATCAGCACGTGGTCTGAGAAGTAGCGTGTCGCTTCTTTGCCGACATTCGTATGGGCCAGACGGGCTTCCGGATCGGTTGTGTTTTGATGGGTCAGATTTGGTGCATCGGCCGCTATGGAAGTTTATGGGCGGGTTGTCAGGATCGTCCGGCGGTGCCGCAAGCGCGGATGGCTTCTTGGAGGTCACGCTCTTCAACAAGGCCTACGTCTCAATCGGGGGGCCACCCACCGTGAAATGCTCATCGGGCAATAGGCTCACCCGCCGGGTGGCGGCTACGACCGCGTCAAAAAAACCGCGGGCCACGGCATGAGACGACAGCTGCTCGCCATTCTGACTGAAGGTGCTGTGCTTAAAGCCTGGTTTATCCAGACTCATATCCAAAAACCAGCAAATGAGGAGGTCGGTGTCCAGCCGTTCAGAAAACAGCCGGCGCTTCGTACCGAATACAGCGTGGTCAGCACCTCACACTTCAGTAACTGCTCGTGTGGGATAGAGGGGTGTCCACGGTGCTGTACGTCTCAGCGAAGGCTGGCAACGCCACGCAGCACCTGATCGGCCACCGCTGTGATGCGTCGCAACGGATGGGCCGCCGGCCCGCGGGATTCGGGGGAAACATAACTGACCAGCATATCTTGGGAATCCACGTGCCCGCGCATCAGAGATCCTGAGTTAGTGGGGTGGTCGGTCATTGACGTGATGTGCGGGAACAGGCCAGGTTGATCTACTCCGCGCGACCGAGGCCGGCGCGCCTTGCGCGCCTGCCTCGGTGTGGCCAATAGTTCGTGAGGTAGGGCTCCTCGTGACAGCACATACAAGGCCGCCTAGATCGTGCCTGCCGACAGAACGCATGTCGGAGACGCCCGGCAATTTGTTCGGGCGAACACCCCTGGCCCAGGTGGGTCCGGACATACGGCTAGAGCCAGGGGTCCAGCTGTGCGCAACCGTCGTGGCTGATGGCCTTGGGTCGTCGCTAGGCTCTGTGTGGTGCCGACTCGATACGGCTGCCCCGTGCGTTTGCGGCTCATGGTACTGGGGGCCCACCGCAACATCCTCGCCATTACCCGCAACGAATGGCCGTGGGCTCGTCCCAGACTCAGGGTTTCACATTCATCGACACTCAGGTGCGTAGAGCTGTTCGTTCGCATGGCAACACCGTCGCCTAACCGGGCCGGCAGTGTTGCACTTGGAGTTAGGACTCAAGCATGTATTCCCTGGGAAGGATGGATTCAGATGGTCGTTGACACGTGCGGCGCGACGAGACGGTGGTCCACCATGGGCGCCTCGGTCAGATTGAGACTAATATCCGGGCAGCGCGGTAGTGAGTGGCAGTGTGGCTGGACGACAGGATGCAAACTGCCCACCACAATCAGCCGCCTTTCGATCACGGCATCATG
The DNA here is from genome assembly GCA_043745235.1 of Nitrospira sp. Classification (GTDB taxonomy): domain Bacteria; phylum Nitrospirota; class Nitrospiria; order Nitrospirales; family Nitrospiraceae; genus Palsa-1315. Next base: position 11,310 of record JAYTTD010000181.1, read on the forward strand.
CATACGGCCCATCACAAAGCAGCGGAGGCGGCGATGGCGAAACAGGATATATCGTTTGTCTGATACGGTGAAAATTGACATGTCTAAGTCTAGGTGGACAAGGTGCCCCTGCGCCCTTGACATGCAACACCATCTTGTATTATTTTCCGCACAAAGAACTATGCACTTGACTCCAGTACGCCTCAGGAACAGCGGCGTCACCTTGTGGAGGACTATATGCGGACCCTCGCCGAGTTTGAGCAGCGCTTTGCCACAGAAGGTGCGTGTCGTGCTTATCTGGCTCGGCTGCGGTGGCCAACCGGGTTTCGTTGCCCCCAGTGCACGACTAACGGCAGTTGGACAACCACACGATGTCTCTTGATGTGCCGCCAGTGTGGATACCAGGCCTCGGTTACGGCGGGGACGATCTTCCATCGAACCCGAATCCCTTTGCAGGACTGGTTCCGAGCCATGTGGTGGATGACCGATCAGAAGCATAGGCTCAGTGCCTCGGGGCTACAGCGCTTGCTGGGCCTTGGCAGTTACAGAACGGCGTGGTTATGGTTGCAGAAGCTGCAACGTGCGATGGTGCGGCCTGGTCTGGACCGGCTGGAGGGTCAGGTTGAAGTGGACGAAACATATGTGGAGGGCGTCGAGGCGAGAGCAGCAGGCCGACGCCTGGGGAGCAAGGCCCTGGTTGCTATCGCTGCACAGATCGACCGGAAAGGGATTGGACGTATCCGTCTGCGTCGGATTTCAGCCGCTTCCGCGACCCCGCTCGTCGCCTTCGTGAAGCATATGATTGAGCCAGGCTCCGTGGTTATCACGGACGGATGGGAAGCCTATGCAGGGTTGAAGCAGGAGGGCTTCAAGCACCGACCACGTGTGATTAGCGCCAGCAGCAAGACGGAGTCGGTCTTGCTGCCCCGCGTGCACCGGGTAGCCTCCTTGCTGAAACGCTGGCTGTCGGGTACCCACCGGGGTGAGCTGTCCAGTGAGCAGCTGGACTCTTATCTCGACGAATTCACATTTCTGTTTAACCGTCGAACGTCGAGATACCACGGGAAGCTATTCTACAGACTTGTCGCACAGGCTGTTGCGGGTGCGCCTTCCCCCTGCTCTAGGCTGGCCATAGGTACCAACTAATGGTGGGGAGAACTGGAGCTAAGTGCATATTTCTTCGCACGCATTTTGCAGGATTACACCTTGGACATTGTACTTGACATAGAGAAACTGTATCCGCTAATCTTCCGCCCGCAGGCAGAGGGCGGCAATGCTTCGCCGGAGAATATTTTTCCGGAATAAAATACGTGGTGGGTCTCATGGGTCTCAATTACTTTAGCTGGTTCTCAATTACATAATAAGGAGGTCCCTGTATGGCAAGTACAACGTTCGGCGGGAGCGACAAAGGGTACGACATGTCGCTCTGGTACGACTCGAAGATCTTCAAGGTGAGCTGGTTCGCGATGTTGGCGGCCGTGGGCGCCGAGGTCATCTATCAGCGCGTCTTTGGGTACTCCCACGGGCTGGATTCGATGACGCCGGAGTTCGAAACGGTCTG
>JAYTTD010000182.1:0-3374 GCA_043745235.1 Nitrospira sp.
TTGTGGTGGACACCTTCAAGGTGTCAGATCCGGATTATGTCGGCGTTCCCCCAGTTGAGCGCCGGGCTTCCATAGCCGCGACGATTGTCCAGGTGCTGAAGGGCGAAGAGGAGGTCGAGCGGTTGATGAGCCCAAACACCCGGATGCATTCTGTTCGACACCTGCCTGCCACTCGCCATGCCACCGAGGTGCAGATCGATAACGAGACTTCTGACCGGTCTACGATCATCGATGTGTTTGCCGACGATACGCAAGGATTGTTGTATACCATCACCCGCAGCATCTTTCAGCTCGGCCTGTCGGTCCATGCAGCCAGGATCTCGCATAGGCAGGAGCTCGATCAGGTGGTTGACGTGTTCTATGTGACGGACGGGGATGGAGCTAAGATTGCGGGCCACGCTCGACTGGAGGCCATCCGCGCGACCATTAAGCAGGATATCGATCTGTTCATGGCCCAGCCGGTCGATGCGTCGGAGGGTGTATCAATAGGATCGTCAGTATAAATTGGACCTGAAAGGAGCCGGAATGAATCCCCACGAGGCACTGGAATTTGTGAAGAAGAACAAAATTCCGATCGTGGTCTTGAAGTTCACGGACCTGCTCGGCACCTGACAACACTTGTCCATTCCTGTGGAAGTGGTTACGGGAACCTGCATTTGAATGCCCCGCCCCGGAGGACGGAGGTTCTTTACTCACCAACAGAGTAGCTTGTGTTTTGACGATAGGCTGGCCTGGTTGATGTCGGTCACCATGTTTCAGATACTGTGGTTACAGGAAATTGCGGCACGGCTCGTGCCAATCGCCTGGGTGGGCCTCCTAATTTCCCTCTTTCTGATCTTCGGCGCCCCCCTGCAAGTGTCCACACGGCGCTGGTTTTTTCGCCGGCCAATGTCTCTTTGAGAACGGACTCTTGTGGCCTGGGTAGGGCTCCGTGGGGGCCGTGCCGATTACTCTTGCCACGTTTCCCTTAGTGGCCGGGATCGAGAAGGCCGACATGACTTTTCATTTGGTGTTCTTTATTCTCCTTCGCCGAATACCCCGTAGCTTCGGGCCTTCGTAGCCGAAGTGGTTACTTCGGCGGAGTAGGCTGTTACGGGGATGAAGGCGGGGAGAACCCTCCGTAGCCTTGGCGAGGGGGGTGGAGGTAGCGGCTTCAGAGAATTTCGCAAGATACCCCGCAGCTTGCTGCGGGGAGCTTCATTGGCTCGCGTCCGTCGTCATGAGGGAACGGCTATTCCATTCCTTACGCGAGTATTGAAGCTCGAAGCTAGCCCATCAAAGAATGCCAAATCACGATTACCGCTCGATCCGTGGGAAACCGACAAACCGATGGGCTAATTTGCTTCTCATCTAGCCCGCATTATTCATGGGCGGTTCTGCTGCAATTGCCGACTTGCTGCTCCTGCGAATGAAGCGGTGATCGTGAAGTGCGGGAGGGAAGGAGTGTGTTTGGACAGTCGCGCGCAAGATACAAGATCCGCTTCACGGAAAACATGCGCTCGATCGATTCCGAGATGAACCGTCATGATTAATGGAGGTTTGCCACCTTTGGTTACAACTCGTTTCTGATAGTGTCGCCAAGAGGCTCCGCTATTTCCCCTGGAACCCTTATATATGAATCCTCATGCCTGCCTCAACGGTAGATTCTATCACCCACAGTGCAACACCCTACTTCAAGACAGTCTGTAGTTTTTTCTCCAGACCTCATCAAAGACCGCCACCCGCGCGTCTGATTTTCTACAACAGCCTTCCGTACTCAGCGAGGCCCTGTGCTGGCGAATCCTAGATATACGTATTGCACTAGGAGCGGTCTCCGGCCAACGCACCGGTCTTCGCTCCCTCGCAATTACATTTTAGGATTGGATCGAGAACGCGAAATACGCTATGAAAGCCATCAGGCCTTCCTCATAGTTGCTTAATTATCAGAGAGATTCCCACGGAAGGAGGATCACTATGGTGGCCGTTGCCTTGATTGATGCAATATATTAGATAAATCAGCCGAGTGAATGGCTGCCGAATAAAGCCGCCCCCAGGAATGACCGGCCAATTCAGAGATGTCATAATAGCTTGGGCCACGATAGGGGCTCAGGGGAGGTCGCATTGATGGTTTTTGATGTCACTTAGAAATGAGGAATAGGGCACCCATGCGAATACTACTGGTTGAAGACGATCTGAACCTTGCACAGTTCATCCGCAAAGGGTTGAAGGAAGAGCAGTATGCGGTGGACTTTGCAGCCGATGGTGAAGAAGGGCTGGAGTTGGCCTTGGGAAACCCATACGATCTCTTAATCCTCGACATCATGTTACCTAAGCTCGATGGCCTCACGCTTTGCCGCCGTGTTCGGGCCAAGGGAGATATGACTCCGGTTTTGTTGTTGACCGCGCGCAATACGCTGGAAACCAAGGTGTCAGGTTTCGATACCGGCGCCGACCAGTTTTTACCGAAGCCGTTCGCGTTCGTCGAGCTCCTGGCGAGAATCCGAGCCTTGCTGCGCCGAGGAGGCCCACAACAATTGATTCGTCTCAAAGCCGCCGATCTAGAGATGGATCCGGCCGCTCACCGCGTGTGGCGAGCGGGACAGGAAATCCCACTGACGAATAAAGAGTATGCGCTGCTTGAGTTCCTGCTGCGAAACAAGAATCGGGTATTGACGCGAACGGCGATTATCGAACATGTGTGGGATATCAGCTATGACCCCATGACCAACATCGTGGACGCCCACATTCGGGCTTTGCGCGCCAAGATCGACCGAGATTTTTCACCACCGCTGATCGCCACAGTGCGCGGCGCAGGGTACATGTTGGAGGAAGCAGAGTCGGCTGTATGAAATACTTGAGCCGTTTGATCCGTCAGTCGGCGCTCATTCTGATGGCGGCGCTTCTCCTGGTCTTTTCTGGGCTGACCTATATCGGAGGTGACGCCTTGTTGCACCGCTTTGTGGATGGCCGGTTGTTAGGGTTGGCGGAGACCCTGGCCAAGATCGTTGAACAGTACCCCGCCATTATCGAAAGTACCGGAGAGGGTGGTGCGCTTACTGCAGCGATCGGCGGGAACAACAAGGAACCTTATCAATTGCAGGATGTCATTCATTCTCTTCGTATTTTCTTGCCGGATGGTCGGCTCATTTGGAAAGCTCCCAACGCGGCGACACAGCAGTCAGTTCCTGATCACCTGCTCGAACAAGTTCGTCGCGGGACCCCGGTATTTGAAACCAGTGAGACGACCGATGGCACGCCTGTTCGGCACGTGTTCATTTCGATCCCACGGCAAGGGCAGGTGCGGTACGTGCTGCAGGCCGAAACATCATTGATCCTGTACCAGGAGACACGCACGGGTCTGGTGATTCTCCTGACGCTAGGGTCCGGGATCATCC